>CAZSTT010000085.1:8583-14214 GCA_964609705.1 uncultured Thermodesulfobacteriota bacterium | reverse complement strand
AATTGAGGCCCTATTTTCGAGTTAGTTTCCATCCGGAAATTGAAATTTCCGGATGAGAACGAGTTAAACTATGTGGATTGACTCGCACGCCCATCTGGAAATGAAAGAATTCGACCCGGATCGCCCCCAGGTGATCGAGCGGGCCGCTGCCAAAGGAATAACCGGGATCATCACTATTGGAACCGACCTGGAAAGCAGCCGTAAGGCCCTGGCCTTAGCCAAAACCTACCGAAAAATTTGGGCCGCGGTCGGTTTTCACCCCCATGATGCCGCCTCTTTTGATCCGGAGGATCTTCCCCGGCTGAGCAGGCTGACGGAAGATCCTTTAGTGGTAGCCATCGGAGAAATCGGTCTGGATTTTTATCGTAACCTTTCTCCGCCACCCCGGCAAAAGGAAACCTTCCGCCATTTGATTCAGTTGGCTCGAACCGTGGCCCTTCCCCTGATCATTCACGACCGGGAGGCCCATGAGGAGGTTTTGATGATTTTAAGAGAGGAAAAAGCCTGGGAGGTCGGAGGGGTTTTCCATTGCTTTTCCGGTGATTGGGACATGGCCAGGCAATGTCTGGACCTTAATTTTTCTCTATCGGTTACCGGGGCTGTTACTTATAAAAAGGGGTCGGTTCTGGAAGAGGTGGTCCGACAGGCGCCTCTTGAATCCCTTCTTCTGGAGACCGATGCCCCCTATCTTTCCCCTCATCCCTTTCGGGGCAAAAGAAACGAACCGGCCCATCTGGTTCACACCGCCGAACAGGTAGCCCGGATCAGGGGACTGTCCCTATCGGAATTAAGCCGGGCGGTCCTTCAAAATACCTTTCGGGTCTTCAAGAAGCTACCGGAAAACTGATCCTCCAAAATGCAACCCACTTTCTTGCTGATTTTAGCTTCAGGTTCACCCAGGCGCAAAGCCTTACTGAAGGATTTAGGGCTGCGGTTGAAGATTGTTCCTGCTGAGGTCAGGGAAATTCCGCGTCCCAGGGAAGACCCGTTCTCTTTTTCGAAACGTATGGCCGGAGAGAAAGCCGGAATCGTTTCCTCCCTTTATCCCAATCAATGGATTTTAGGGGCCGACACAGTGGTTGTTTTGGGAGAAACAATTTTGGGGAAACCTGAAAATACTCAAGAAGCGAAAAGGTTTCTTGGTCTTTTAAGCGGAAAAACCCATCAGGTGATTACCGGTTTCTGTTTAAAGAATAGAGCGTTGAACTGTTCCTTGATTCAAAGCGTTTCAACCAGGGTCAGTTTCAAATCCTTATCCCCGGAAGAGATTGACTGGTATGTCCAAACCGGTGAGCCGATGGACAAGGCCGGTGCCTATGCCATTCAGGGAAAGGGGGCCTTCTGCGTGCAAAAGATAAGAGGCTCTTATACCAATGTGGTGGGTCTGCCGGTGGCGGAAGTTTTGGAAGTTCTGAAAAAGCACACGGGTTTCCGGCTGGGCAGAAACAGAAAAGCCGAAAGCTCAAAATTCAAAGTGCAAAATGCAAAGTTAAAATTTTAAGTTGAAGGAGATCCATTCCTCCTATGAGCTATGAGCTTTGAGCTATCAGCTGTTACCGATGAGCTATCCCAATTAATGGAGAATAAAAGATGGGCGCTTTGGCTTATTCCATAGCAGAGGTCGAAGCAAGAATAACCGCGGCTTGTCTTCGGGCCGGAAGAAAACGGGAAGAAATTAGACTGATTGCCGTCACCAAGACCGTTCCCATCGAAAGAATTCAAGCAGCTATTAAGGAAGGATTGACCCATTTCGGAGAAAATTATCTCCAGGAGGCCCAGAAAAAAATTGAATTCCTTTCGCAAGGGACCTGGCATTTTATCGGCCATTTACAAAAAAACAAAGCCAGACCGGCAGTCAAGCTCTTTTCCATGATCGAGACCCTGGATAGCCCGGCATTGGCCCGGGAATTGAACCGCCAGGCCCTTCAAGCCGGGAAAACTATCGAGGCCCTTATTCAGGTCAATGAAGCCGGTGAATCCAGTAAATCCGGATTACCTCCGGAAAAAATTCCCCTGTTAATAGAAGAAAGCAACACCTGGTCATCCCTACATATCCGGGGCCTGATGACCATCCCGCCCTATGAACTCGATCCGGAAAAATCACGCCCCTGGTATCGTTCGCTTTTTCAGCGGCGAGCGGAGTGGCAAGCCCAATTTCCTTCCGTCGATTTAAGACACCTTTCCATGGGTATGTCCCATGACTTTGAAGTGGCCATTGAAGAAGGGGCAACCATCATCCGGGTCGGAACCGCCCTTTTCGGGCCCAGGGAGTAAAGCATAGATCAAACGAGGCGAGGACCGCTGTGTTTAAGGATTTGAGGCCAGAGCAGCCGCCATTGTGTTTCTCTCTGGAAATCAGGATAGTTTAGTTGGATTCCCTCGGACTTTAAATTCCCTTCCCTTCCAGAGCAGGTATATCGTTGGATAAATGATCAGTTCCATAATCATGGAGGTGACCACTCCTCCCACCATGGGTGCGGCGATGCGCTTCATCACGTCCGAGCCGGCACCGTGGCTGAACATAATGGGAACCAGACCGGCCAGAATAACGCTGACGGTCATGATCTTGGGACGGATCCTTTTCACCGCCCCGAACATAATGGCCTCTTTCAGATCGGAGATTCCCTTCAAACGCCCCTCTTTCCTCCACCTTTCATGGGCCAGTTCCAGATAAAGCAGCATAACCACGCCGGTTTCGGCGTCCAGACCGGCCAGGGCGATGATCCCCACCCAAACGGCAATGCTCAGATTGTAATTGAGGACATAAAGAAGCCAGAAGGACCCTACCAGGGAAAAAGGGACGGCCAATAGGACGATAAGGGTCTTGGTCACCGATTTGGTATTGAAAAAAATCAGGACGAAGATGATCAAGAGGGTCAAGGGAATGACCATTTTCAGTCTTTCCTCGGTCTTGATCAGATATTCATATTCCCCGCTCCATTCCAGACGATACCCTTCAGGAATTTTTAAGGAGGCCACCTTTTTTTTGGCTTCCTGAACATACCCGCCCACATCCCGGCCGCTAAAATCCACAAAAACATAGAGACTTAATAGCCCTTGCTCGCTTTTAATGGCCGTCGGCCCCTTAACGATCCGGATGTCCGACACCTGACCCAGGGGGACACTGGGAGATTGCGACCCTGAACCACCCATCTGCGATTCGGAACCGACTGCAGGCCCCGCTGAGGCGCCCATGCCGCCCAGAGGCACCAGGATCCTTTTAATCTGATCGATATCGCCTCTCAAGTCCCGGGCATAGCGGATATTCACCGGATAGCGTTCCCGGCCTTCGACCGTGGTAGTGACATTCATGCCTCCGATGGCGGTCTCGACCACCTCCTGAATGTCTTCTACGGCCAATCCGTACCTGGCCGCCTCTTGACGATTGATATTGATATCCAGGAAATATCCGGTGGTCATCCTCTCGGCATAAACGCTGCGGGTCCCGGGAATGTCTTTGAGGTGATGTTCCAATTCCAGGCCGATTCGTTCCAACTCCTCAATTTTCGGACCCAGGACCTTGATCCCCACCGGGGTCCGAATCCCGGTGGCCAGCATATCAATGCGGGCCTTGATGGGCATGGTAAAGGAATTAGCCACTCCGGGAATGGTCAAGGCGTCATTCATCTCATCCTTGAGTTTATCCACCGTCATTCCCTTCCGCCACTCCGATTCCGGTTTCAGGTTAATGACCGTTTCAAACATTTCCAGGGGCGCCGGATCAGTGGCCGTCTCGGCCCTTCCGGCCTTGCCAAAGACTTGAGAAACTTCCGGGATCTTCTTTAAAATCCGGTCCTGAATTTTCAGCAGGTCGGTTACCACGGAAACAGAAGCGGCCGGGACCGTGACCGGCATATAAAACAGAGTCCCTTCATAAAGGGGCGGCATAAATTCCGAACCGAGTTTCATAAAGGGATAGACGGTTACGGCCAGAACAATAATCGTCAGGATGATCACGGTTTTTTTAAAGCGCAGGGCGGCCCGGGCCACCGGCTCATAGAGCTTATGAAGGACGAGGCTGATAGGATTTTTTTCTTCCGGTCTTATTTTCCCCCGGATGAATAAGGTCATCAAAACCGGGGTGATGGTGATGGCCAAGAAGGAAGAAAAAAGCATGGCAAAGGTTTTGGTATAGGCCAGGGGTTTAAAAAGTCTTCCGGCCTGGGCTTCCAGGGTGAATACCGGAAGGAAGCCGACGGTGATGACCAGCAGGGAAAAGAAAAGAGACGGACCCACCTCCTGGGCCGCTTTGATGATGACATCAACCCTTGTCGGGTGTCGTTCGGCGTTCGGTTCAGATTCCTGATTTTCGGATTCAGAATTTTTTCCCTCATCCCTCCCGCCTCCTGCCTCCTGCCTCTTGCCTCGTTCCTCTTGCCATTCTTCCAGTTTTTTATGGGCGTTTTCCACCATAATGATCGAGGCATCCACCATGGCCCCGATGGCAATGGCGATCCCGCTCAGGCTCATAATATTGGAAGTGACCTTCAGATGGACCATAAGGATGAAAGAGATAATGATGGCCAGGGGCAGGGTCAGGATGATTACCAGGGCGCTGGGGATATGGAATAAAAAGACGAGGCAGACCACACTGACGGCAATGGAAAGTTTGATGATCTCATCTCTCAGGGTTTCAATGGAACGATGGATCAGATCGGATCGATCATAAGTCGTTACGATCTTGACCCCTTTGGGCAGACTGGGTTCGATATCCTTCTTAATTTTTTCTTTGACCCGATCAATGACTTTCAGGACATTTTCGCCGAACCGGACCACGACGATTCCAGCAGCCACCTCCCCTTTTCCATCCAGTTCGGCGACGCCCCTGCGGATTTCCGGTCCCAGCTGAACCCTGGCTACATCTTTCAGAAGAACCGGGGTCCCCCGACTATTGGTTGCGACCGCGATGGTATTCAGATCCTCCAGATCCTTGATATACCCCCGCCCCCGGACCATGTACTCGACGCCCGAGAATTCGATGACCCGGCCTTCCACATCCAGGTTGCTGCGGCGCACGGCTTCCATGACTTTGGTGATGGGGATGTTGTAGGCGGAAAGACGATTGGGATCCAGGGTAATCTGATATTGTTTGACAAATCCGCCGACACTGGCCACCTGGGATACTCCGGGAACGCTTTCAATCGCCAGTTTTAAATTCCAGTCCTGCAAAGAACGAAGTTGGGCCAGATCCAGTTGGCCGGTCTCATCCACCACGGCATAGGAGAATCCCCAGCCCAGACTGGTGGCATCGGGTCCGAGGATCGGGTTGATATTGGCCGGGAGTTTATTTTTTACCGCCTGGAGGTATTCCAGGATCCGGCTTCGCGCCCAATAAATATCAGTCCCCTCTTCAAAGATAACATAAATAAAAGAACTGCCCAGATAAGAGAACCCCCTTACCGCCTGCACCTTGGGAGCCGCCAATAAAGTGGAGGTAATCGGATAGGTAATCTGATCTTCGACCAGGTCGGGGCTTCTCCCCGGCCATTCGGTAAAGATGATCACCTGGGTATCACTGAGATCGGGGATGGCATCCAGGGGGGTATTTTTGAGGGAATAATAACCCCAGGCCCCCAAAAAGAACATCAGAAGGAAGATGATGAATTTGTTTCTGGCGCTGTACTCGATAAT
>CAZSTT010000085.1:2498-8483 GCA_964609705.1 uncultured Thermodesulfobacteriota bacterium | reverse complement strand
TTCGCCTCGGAATCAATCAGAAAATTGGCCGAGGAGGCCACCTTTTCTCCAACCCGCAATCCTTTGGTCACTTCGATCATTTGATTGGTTTTGAGACCTACGGAGACCTCCCGGGGCTCAAAATTTCCATCTCCTTTATCCACATAAACAATCTGTCTCAAGCCGGTATCGATAACCGCATCCTCAGGAACCACGAGCCTTTTACCGAGATTGATGGTTAGGGTCACATTGGTGAACATCTGCGGTTTGAGCCGACCCCCTGGATTGGGCAAGGCCAACCTGATCTTGGCCGTTCTGGTCTCCCCGGCCAGGGTAGGATAGATGTAATCGATTTTCGAAAGAAATTCTTTACCCGGGAAGTAGCTCAGACTGATGGTTGCCGGTGATCCCAATTTAATGACCGGGAGTTCGTACTCATAAATGTCGGCCAGCACCCAAACCGAAGAGAGATCAACAATATCAAAGAGCTTCTCCCCCGGCATGACCCGCATTCCCTGGATAGCCATTTTTTGAAGGACGGTCCCGTTGACCGGGCTGTACAGGGTCAAGGTTTTAATCGGCCGGCCGGTTTCCTCGATCTTCTTGATCTGTTCTTCGGTGATGTCCCAGAGTCTCAGCCGCTGTTTGGCCGCCCCCAGAATAGTTTCCGCATCTTTGGCCAAGAGATCCGAGAGTTCCTCCCCTTTAACAGGCCTTCTCCATTTCAGGGCGTTCAGAAATTCCTGCTGGGTGGCCAAAAGTTCAGGGCTGTAGATCTCGGCCAGGGGTTCTCCTTTTTTCACCTGCCGGCCGGTATAATCAACATGCAGCTTCTCAATCCACCCCTCAAACTTGGTGTTGACCGTCACCATCTTTCTTTCATCAAATTCGATACGTCCCACGGTTCGAATAATCCGATGCATCGGCCTTAGGGCCACCGGCGTGGTTTTCAGGCCGATCAGTTTCTGTTTTTCCTGGACAATCTCAACCAGGGGGACTTCTTCCGGAACCGGTTCTTTCTTGGGAACGGTTTTTTCTTTTTTGGCCGCCGGCTCTAAGGCAGGAGTCTTTGACCTTTCAGACGAGACCCCGTGCTGATGGGTTTGAGCAAGGACAAAGGAAGGGGTCATCAAAAGCCCGACCAGAAACATGAAGCCGATAATCGCCTTTAATCTTTTCATGGATTCTTGCCCTCCGACTTATAATCCATCACCCCGGTAATCGCTCCAATCCGGGCCATGGCCTTCTCCCGTTCCACAAATTGCCCCCAGTATAAGAGCTCGAATTCCAGAAGGGCCTTCAATCTGGAGATGACGGTTATGGCTTCCACCTTGCCGACCTTATATCCCGAGAGGGCCAGTTGAAAGTCTTGAACGGTCTTGGGGATCAAGCCATTCTTGTAAAGTTCCATCAACCGCTCGGCTGATTTAATCATGGAGTAACTATCCCTCAGATTCGAAGCCAGCATATTTTGGGCCGCCAGAAGTTCCTGTTTGCTTTGAGAAAGAGCGGCCTTGGATTCAAGTACTCCCTGCCCCTGCTTTTGCTTATAAAAAAGAGGGATATTGATCTGGGCGGTCAGGCTCCACATATCTTCAAATTCCCCCTTTCTTTTATAGAGATTGGCTCCCAGGGTGAAATCAGGATAATATTCTTTTTCAGCCATCCGGACCCTGGCCTCAGCCCCTTTGATCATCTTTCCCTTTGACTGAATCTCCGGCGAATTTTCCTTGGCTCTGTTCAGAAGCTCTTCCAGCCGAAAAGGATAGGGGGCATAAATCGGTACCTGGGGACGTCCCAGGGGAGACTGGACTTCCCGGCCCAGTGTGGTATTCAGCATACCCTCGGCCGCCTGTATTTTCTGATCATTCATCTCCTCTTTTTCCAGGAGCATGTATTTCTCGGTCTGGGCCATGAGCACTTCCTGTTGCAGGGCCATACCCGAGGCATATCGGACTAAAGCGGCTTCTTCGATCCGGCCGAACAGTTCGCTCCGGTCTTTGAGAAGATCTTTATTTTTATAAGCAAACAATAGATCAAAATAGAGTTCTTTAACCCTGGCCACAGTTTTCAACTCAAGACTTTTGCCGACGGCTTTTGAACTTTCGGCCTCCTGAAGAGCCATCTCGCCCTTCAAAGCCCTTTTCCCCCAAAAAGGAAACATCTGAGTTACTGAAAACATCCACTGGGCCCCCTCCATTTCACCGAAGGTATAACTGCTGTAGCCCTCGTTTTGATAGCCGAACATAAACATAGGGTCAGGAAGGGACCTGGCCTGGGAAATCTTGTATTCAGAGACTTGCACCCCGGCCTGGGCGGCCAGAATCTCGGGGTTATTTTTCAGGGACTCGGAAATTAAATCCTGGAGATTCATCTCCGAGGCCTGAGCGGAGACGGAAAAGAAGAAGGCAAGAAAAAAGAGGGCGGTTTTCATAAAGGGGATGGCCCCATGCGAAGCTGTCACCCCGGTAAAAACCGGGGTCCAGGAAACTTTCAGGTACATTGGAAAACTGGATTCCGGCTTTCGTTCGACTTCCTCCGGAAGTCTCTTGTTAAGGTCGGCAAAGCCGACCGACCGGAATGACTTAGCGTGAGTTTTTAGATTTTTAATTTTTGGATTTTCATTATTTGACATCCACATTGAGCTTCACCCGCCGGACTTTCTCGGCCTGGGAGATTTGGACTGTCATATTCCAGCTCCCGGACATAGAAAAATTCACCTTGGCTTTGAATTCATTCCCCTTCAAGGTCATATCGGTCTTGTAGTTCATGGCCGGCATCCCCGGCATGGCCGGCATACCATAATCCACTTTAACTTTGGCATCGGTAACATTTTTTCCCGAGGCGTCTTTAATGGCAATAGAGAGGTTGTTATCACCGACAATGGGAGGATTTTTGTCTATATCAACCCGGACTGTTAGATCATCGACCTTTTTGGTCACTTCATAATTTTTCCCCCAGGCCGTTCCGGCTATTAAGGTCAATATCATTAAAAAAAATAGGCCCCTTTTCATGAAAACCTCCCTTTTCTTGATTTGATATTTCCTATGAGTCTATTATTACTCATGTTTTTTAAAAATTTAAGACTGATCCCTTTCTCTGTCAAGGGGATGACTCCTTCATAAAGTTATTAATCACAACTTCTGTGGGAAAGATCAGGTCTTGGTAAGTTTCGATCACTGGCCGATACCCCAGCTTTCAGGATATCTCCCAGAGGGACATCTTTCCTCTTTCGGTCGCTAACCCGGCCCTCTTTCTATTTCTGCTCGGTCGGATAATTGGCCTGATCCCATTCACGCCAACCCCCTTTAAGAGCATACACTTTTTTAAATCCCAGACCGATCAGTTCCTGTGCCACACGGGCACTGGTCGCCTCATCATGTCAGGCGCAATAAAGAACAATGGTTTTGTCCTTAGAATACTTGTTTGCCCAGGATTTCGCCTTGGTTGGGTCAGGATCCTCTCGAACCGCCCCTTTGATTTGCTTCACACTCTTGTTATGGTCCGGGATGGCCCGGACATCAATAACCACCACATCCGGATTTCCAAGCATTGGTTTGAGCTCTTCTTTGCTGATTCTGGGAATCTCCAAAGCAACCGCCATAACCACCCAGATTACCAACACCATAAAAACCATTACTATACCAACAGTCGATTTCTTTAACATCTTACCTTCCTTTCTCTTGATCCTCCAAATTAAGCGGACAGCTATCAGCGTAAAAACGGTCAGCAATAACATTTTTAAAAGGGTTCTTCTAAAAGCTGACCGCTAATCGCTGATAGCTGTCCTTTGAATATATCATTTCCGGACGAGAACTGAATAAGGAAAAACCTGTATTTTCAGTCTGGAGAGGATGTATTTTTTAACAGGTCAGTTAACCGGGTCTTAAAACAGGCTTTCCCCTTAAGACTTCTCCAATATCATCCGAACGTCCAGTCCCAGGCACCCTTCCTTCTCCAGGAATACACGCAGGGGATTGATATCGATCTCGCGAATCTCGGGAAGATCGCAGAGCAGTTGGGAAAGCCGCAATAGAACCTCGGCCACCGCCTCCAGATCAGAAGGTTTGGTTCCTCGAGCCCCTTTAAACATGGCTATGCCTCGAAGCTCGTTGATCATCTCCCTGGCCTCCCGGGGAGTTATCGGGGCTACCCGTAAAGAGACTTCCCCGAAGATTTCCACAAAGATCCCTCCCAACCCGACCAGGACTACGGGTCCGAATTGATCATCCTGCCGGCCGCCGATAATGAGCTCCCGTCCGCCTGTGGCCATAGGCTGAATCAAGACCCCTTCAATTTTGGCCTCCGGGTAGGCCTTATGGATTCGTTTGAGCATGTCCCGGTAAGCATCGGCCACACCGGCTTCGTTGCGCAGGTTCAACTGCACCCCGCCGGCATCGGATTTATGGGAAATTTCTTTGGAGATGATCTTCATGGCTACCGGGAAACCCAATTGTCCGGCCGCCTTGACCGCCTCCTTTTCATCCGTAACCGGAAGGCCCTGGATCATCGGAAGGCCATAAACCTTCAAGACCTCAACCGCTTCGTGCAGAAAAAGATCCCGTTTCTCTTCCTGCGCTTTTTTGAGAAGCGACCGGGCCATCTCCTGGTTCTTGTCGGGAGAGACGATTTTTCGAGGTTCCCGGGTCTGTTCGATTCCGGCATAATACCGGTAGTTCAGCTCC
This sequence comes from uncultured Thermodesulfobacteriota bacterium, assembly GCA_964609705.1. Taxonomy (GTDB): domain Bacteria; phylum Desulfobacterota; class RBG-13-43-22; order RBG-13-43-22; family RBG-13-43-22; genus RBG-13-43-22. Next base: position 3,819 of record CAZSTT010000085.1, on the reverse strand, counting down.
AGGGCCCGAACGGTCTCTACCACCTGGGTAAAGATCGGGTAGTTCAGGTTCCTTTTGAGCCAGGCCACTTCCTGATCCTCGGTGGAAACGTAAACGGCCACCGGTTTCTTATATTGTTGGGAAAGCTCTCTTATCCGGGCCAGAAGCTCCCGGGATTTCGCCCCCTCGATCAAAGGGATAATGGTATGAAGGAAGACGATGCCGTCAACCCCGTCCTCAGCCAGAGTCCTTTCGATGATGCGCAGGAAAATATCCATATCAAAAAGGTCTCCCAGGTCCAGGGGATTGGTCAGCTTGATGACCGAGGCCCGGAAATGTTTCTCGATCTCTTCGATAAAGGCCTGGGGGAACTGGGCCAGATTGAATCCTACATATTCGCAGGCATCGGCGGCAATCACCGCATGGCCTCCGGAACGGGAGATGATCGCCAGGTTCTTGCCGCGCATCGGCGGCAAATGCAAAATTTTAAGGTCATTCCCCAGGGTCGTGCCGTCGTTGATCCGAATGATCCCGCATTGGCGGAAGGCGGCATCAACAACCCGGTCATTGCTGGACAGGGAGGCCGTATGGGAAGAGGCAATCGATTTGCCGAACTGCCCGATGTTGGCCTTGGAGACCAAAATGGGCTTACGGGACCTGCGGGCCACCTCCATGAGTTTGCGGCCGTTATGGATGCCTTCCAGGTGGAGGTAGATATATTGGGTAGCCGGATCCCCGATAAAATATTCCAGGAACTCCTCGGTCTGAATGTTGAGCATATTCCCGGCGGAAACGAATTTATTCAGTCCCAGACCTTCGTTCCCCATCAGGTTGAGCACGGACATGCCCACCCCTCCGCTTTGAGAGATGATGGAGATGTCTCCCTGTCGGACATTGGGATTCAGGGGGGTAAAGGGGGTACAAAGGCCGTTTTCTTTATTGATCACCCCGATGCAATTGGGGCCGACAAAACGCATGCCCCATTTCTCAGCCACCTGCACCACCTTTTCTTCAAGCTTCTTCCCTTCTTCCCCGTACTCACGAAATCCGGCGCTCTCCACTACCGCCCAACGGATACCTTTCTGACCGCATTCTTCCAGGATATCGGCCACGGTCCGGGCCGGGGTGAGGATAACGGCCAGGTCCACCATATCGGGAATATCCAAAACGGATTTAAAGATCCGCCTTCCCGAAATGACCCCTCCTTTGGGTCCCACTTCATGAATGAGCCCGCGAAAACCGAATTCGGTGAGGTTATAGATGATTCCCAGTCCCAAATTGTCCGGGGAAAGGGAAACCCCGATCACCGCTATGCTTTCAGGATAAAAAATAGTACGCATAA
>CAZSTT010000085.1:0-2398 GCA_964609705.1 uncultured Thermodesulfobacteriota bacterium | reverse complement strand
ACGCCCTTGCCTGAAAATCTCATACAAAACCACGGCACAGGCCACCGAGGCATTAAGGGAAGAAATAGAACCCTTCATGGGAATGGAAGCCAACCAGTCGGAGCGTTTCCGAACCAGAGCACTGACTCCCTGAGATTCACCGCCCACGACCACCACCAGCGGCACTTGAAGGTTCAGCTCATAGATGGAGACCGGAGAATCGGCTTCCAGACTGAGGACCCAGAAGCCTTTTTCTTTCAAGACCTCCAAGGTCCTGACCAGATTGGTGACCTGCACCAGGGGCATGTATTCCAGGGCCCCGGCTGCGGCCTTGCGGACCGAACCGGTCACCGGACAGGACCGGTCCCTGGGCAGGATAATCCCCTGAACACCGGTGCTAAAAGCAGTCCGGATCATGGCCCCCAAATTCTGGGGATCGTTGATGTGATCCACGGCCAGCAGGATGGGCGGGGGTTTTTGATCAGTCCGGATTTGGGCGATCAGGGTTTCCAGAGAGACAAAAGGTTGTGACTCGGCTTTTAACAGAGCCATTACCTTTTGATGGACGGGGACCGGCAAAATCCGGGACAGCTCTTTTCCGTCTTTAATAAAAAAAGGGATACCGGCCCTGGAGCACAAGGCGGCTATTTCCTGCCTTTGCCGATCCTGGTCCGGGGCGCTGATAAGCACCTGCTGGACGTTTTGGGGATGAATTTTGATTAGCTCCAGGACGGCCTGTTTTCCCCAGACCCAGCGGGACTGATCTTTCGGAAAAGAGTCGGTCATATTGTTTAGATCCCTTTCCTATCCGGGCTCAACGCTGATACTCCATCCCTGTTATTTTTTTGTCCTCCCGGATTTGTAAAATCATGCTGTTTCCTCAAGGGCATTTCTTTGATAAAAAAATTGGCGATGAATCCGATAAGAATAAGACCAAGGGCGATGGTGAAAACCTGTGAAATGGCAAAACTAAGGGACTGCCGCAAAGCCTGGATAACCTGGTCGTACCCTGCCACTCCTTGATTCCCAAGACCTGAAAAAAAAGCCTTCAATCTCATCTGGGCCTTGGGGCTGACCAAAACCTGAGGGTTTTTCGCCAAAGCCGCCAACTTATCCGAAGGGATCAACTCCTGAACAGCCGGGGGAAGATGGTGCAGAAAATGAAATCGAAACCGGTTGTTCATGACCGCCCCAAAAACGGCCAGACCCAGGGTCCCTCCGATAGACCGGGCAAAAACCATGAGAGAGGTCGCGATCCCGAGAAGATGATAGGGAACCGAATTCTGGACGGCTATGGTATAACAGGGCATAATGATCCCAATGCCCACGCCGGTGAGGATAATGTTCATAACCGCCCCCGAAAAAGCGGTCTGGGGCGTCATTCCGGAAAGTAATCCCATTCCGACAACCATGGCCCCCAGTCCGATCAGCCCCTGAAGGCGATAATGTCCCCCGGCCCTGGATAAAAACTGTCCGGAGGTAAAACTCCCCACCACCAGGCCCAGCATCATGGGAGTCATGAAGCTCCCGCTGATCGTGGCCGAGGTCCCTAGTACCCCTTGGAAAAAGAGGGGGATGAAAATCAGACTTCCGAACATCCCCATGCCCATCAGGAATATGATGATTTGGGAAATCTTGAAAATTTGGTTTTTATAAAGCGATAAAGGAATGAGGGGCTCTTGACTTCTGCTTTCAATAACCAGAAAAAGGACCGCCATGATCAGGGAGAAGGCTAATAGGCCCAAGATGGGCAATGAAATCCAGGGCTGCTCCACTCCGCCCCAGGACAAAGCCAGCATGGCCGGAACCAGAGCCGATATAAAGGCCGCCACACCTAGAAAATCGACCCGGGGTTTTAGATCATTCGGCCGCAGATCGGGAAAAAAGAAAAAAATAAGAATAATAACCAATAACCCCAGGGGAATATTCACCCAAAAAACCCAATGCCAGGAGAGCACATCGGTGATGAATCCTCCCAAAGTCGGTCCGATTATAGAGGATATCCCCATGATCCCGGTCATCATGCCGGAATATTTCCCCCGCTCGGCAGGAGGGAAGAGATCGGCGGTGATGGCCACGGTATTGGCCATCATCATCCCCGCTCCTATGCCTTGAAACCCCCGGAACAATATGAGTTGAGTCATGGTTTGACTGAAACCAGAAAGCAGGGCGCCCACAATAAAAATTCCCTGGCCGATGAGATAAAACCGTTTTCGGCCGTACAGGTCGGATAATTTTCCGACAATCGGCACCGTGATCGTTGAGGTAATCATAAAACCGGTGGCCACCCAGGTATAATGAGCGAATCCTCCCAACTCAATAATGATACGAGGCATGGCTGTGCCTATGACCGTCTGGTTGAGTGAACTCATGAACATGGACAGCAGGGCCCCGACCAGAGTGACCGTCCTTTCTTTTC
>CAZSTT010000084.1:5076-14441 GCA_964609705.1 uncultured Thermodesulfobacteriota bacterium | reverse complement strand
GACTGGATTTGAACCAGCGACCCCAGCGTCCCGAACGCTGTGCTCTACCAGGCTGAGCCACATCCCGACGATAGATCTATAACATCGGATGGGGTTTTTGTAAAGAATTTTAAAACCTGGGAACAAATTGATCGGAATCGATTATTTTATTGGAATAATATCAAACAAATAAAAAGGACCCGGATCCAAAACAACTTCCCTTGACCCCCGCCCCTGAATAAGGCATACTGTTAATCATGCAAATTGGAATTATCGGACTACCTCAAACAGGCAAGACCACCCTCTTCCAGGCCCTGGCCGGAGGGGAAAAAGCGATCTCCGCTTTTTCCTCCGGGCAGTTGGAAATCCACACCGCAGTGGCCCAGGTTCCCGACCTACGGGTGGACCGGCTGACCGAAATTTTTCACCCCAAGAAGACCATCTATGCCCAGGTTACCTTTGCCGATATCGCCGGGTTGGATAAAGGGATCAGCAAAAAAGGCCTGCCCGGGGCTTTTATCAATCTCCTGGGTCAGATGGATGCCTTTGTCCATGTCTTGAGGGCCTTTGAGAATCCGGCAGTTGCCCCTAGCGAAGGATCTATCAATCCTGTCCGGGATCTGGCCCTTCTCGATACCGAATTTTTATTGCAGGACCTCACGACCGTTGAACGGCGGTATGACCGGCTGATCGAGGGTCTGAAAAAAGGGGCCGTCGATCGGGACCTGGCCCTTAAAGAGAAAATAATTCTTGAAAACATGAAGGCAGCCCTGGAAGAAGAAAAACCCTTACGGGATCTGGGCCTGAGCCCCGAGGAAATCAAACCTTTGCGGGGCTATGGATTTTTATCGTTTAAACCGGTTTTAGTGGTAGTCAACACCGGAGACGAAGGGAAGGGCCCGGAAATTGACTACTCCCATCAAGCCAGTGCCGTGGTCCATCTGTCTGCCCGGCTGGAAAAGGAGATCTCGGAATTATCCCCCGACGATGCCGCCATGTTTATGGAGGAATACGCCATTACTGAATTAAGCCGCAACAGGGTATTACAGCTTTCCTACGATCTGCTGGGCCAGCAATCCTTTTTCACTGTCGGAGAAGACGAGGTCAGGGCCTGGACCCTAAGGCGCGGGGCCACGGCCTTGGAGGCCGCAGCGGCCATTCATTCCGATTTAGCCAGAGGTTTTATTCGAGCCGAGGTGGTTGGATTTGAAGAACTGATCGAACTGGGAGGTTTGAATCAGGTAAAACAAAAAGGAAGACTGCGCCTGGAAGGCAAGGAGTATGTGGTCCGGGATGGAGAAATTGTCCATATCCGGCACAGTTCCTGATTGTGGGTTGGCCCACAATCAGGAAGACCGCTGCGCTCGAGGCCCGCTATCGCTTGAGGCACGAGGCTTAAGGCACTGGAATTGAGCCTCAAGTGAAACGATCCTCAAGTTCCACCTCTGGTGGAACGATCCTCCCCCTGAGGTTTATATTATGCCTATTCCAGGAAACTTATTGACCACGGCCATGGCCGTTATGCCCCACCGGGATGTGGACCGGGCCCTTTCCACTGCCTTATCCCTGGATATTCCCTTCTGGCCCCAGTTGCCTCATGTCAGTTATTTTGAAGACATGTATGTCCAAGCTTCGGAGCATTTCCCTGGTATCCTGCTCGATCTGGAAAAGCGGACTTTACGTTTTTCCCATGAAAAGTTTGCCCTCGAATTGGAGGAAACATTGAGCCATTTTGAGGAACCGGGATATTTTGATATCAGTTCGAAATATTCGGTAGTCTATCCCCGTTTTTTGGAAATCGATTTGTCGGATCGGCCCGCCATCCGTGGTCAGATTGAAGGCCCCATCAGTTTCGGGTTTAATGTGCCGGATGAGGAAGGGCGTCCCATCCTTTTCGATGACACGGTCCGTCCTTTTTTACTCGAGTTCATGGCCAAGCGGGTCAACGCCCAGTTAAGGCGTTTAAAAGAAAAGAATGCCAATGCCTTTATGTTTGTGGATGAACCGGGATTGCAGTTTTTGTTCAGTGCCATGGCCGGGTATGGGGATCAGGCGGCTCGATCGGATATGGAGTATTTCTTTTCCCTGATCGAAAGACCGCGAGGGGTCCATTTATGCGGAAACCCCGACTGGGATTTCCTGTTGGGGTTGGATCTGGATATCCTTTCTCTTGATGTCTATACCAACGGGGAAGTCTTTTCCGCCTACCATCGATCGATACAGAAATTTCTCGACAGGGGAGGGGTTTTGAGTTGGGGAATTGTGCCCACCAATTATGAGCCCTTTGATAAAGAACATTTGGATTCTCTGGAAAACCGCCTGTTAGGTCTATGGGATTTTTTAGATAAAAAAGGTCTTGACCGGGAATTCCTGCTTTCCAGAAGTCTCTTGTCTCCGGCCACCTGTTGCCTGGTCAACCCGGATGGGGAGAAAACAGTGGAAAAGGCCTTTCAAATGATCCGAAATCTTTCGGTCAGAATTCGGGAACGGTTTGGATTAAAATAAATCTAATAAACATTTTTGAAGTTTTAAAAAGGTCCAAGGGGGTCTTATTTTTGGGGTTGTCCACTTAGACGCCATTTGCTTCTTTGCCGGGCCCAATATTTTAACTATTGCAGAGGCAGGCCTTCACAAAAGCCGGAAACAGGCTTGGGTGAACGCCCTGCTCCTAACGAACTTAGCTTTTGGGCCGGGATATGGCGATGAGCTACCCTTTGGACAATCCCCAAAAATAAGACCCCCTTGGACCTTAGTATCGAAAGTTAGAGATAAATCCTCAGATTTTTGGCGACTATATGGACTCTCAGTCTTACGATAAGACCATTGAGGCCCTGACGATTATCAGCCGGGCCATTACCTCCGATCAGTATCTGGAGGATATCTTGAGGCTCATTGTCCTGGTTACAGCCGAGGCCATGAATTCCCAGGTCTGTTCTCTCTGGCTGTTGGACGACAAAAACCAGTCCCTGACCATCCGGGCCACCCAAAGCATTAACAGAGAATATCTAAAGAAGCGTTCCCTTAAAGTCGGGGAAGGCGTAGTGGGTCTTGTGGCCAGGGATAACAAACCTTACCTTTGCCCTAATGTTCTGGAGGATCCTCTGTTCAAAGAAAAGACCCTGGCACGAAAAATGGGGCTGGTTTCCATGCTGAGCGTCCCCATGAGCGTCCGGGAAAGGGTTATCGGCGTTATCAATTGTTATACCTCTGTGCCTCATCATTTCACCGAGACCGAACAAAATCTTTTTACTACCGTGGCCAATCAGGCGGCTGTGGCCATTTTTAATACCGAACTGATGGTCCAATCCAAAGTCATTCAGGAAGAATTGGAGACCCGAAAATTAGTTGAAAAGGCCAAGGAGGTCCTGATCCGGCGCCGTGGCTGGAGCGGCGAGGACGCCTATCGCTGGATTCAAAAACGGAGCATGGATTCTCGAAAATCCATGCGGGAAGTGGCCGAAGCCATTCTGCTTTCCGAAGAACTTTAACCCCCGATGACTTCATTCCTTTAACTCATATACCCTTCCTCACATTAAGCTATACTTATAAATTTCACATCAAGTAAGTAAAAAACTATTGACAACAATAATAAGTTTGGCTAATATTTTTCTATTTAAAAAAGTAACAATAAATATTCCAGACAAAGGCGTTTGAAATATTTATAAAAATCAAGGACAAAGGCGTCTTTCTTTAAGAGGAAGACGCCTTTTTTTATTTTAAACAACCCAAGGAGGAAAAAACATGAATCTGCAACAGCCTAATTCTAATGAAGCCACCAGGACTTTCAATCGATCCAAAAGCGTGGTCCCCATGAGCGGCATTTGTTCGAGATGTATTGACGGTTGTCGGGGCAACTGTGAAGTCTTCAAAGCCACTTTCCGGGGCCGGGAACTGATCTATCCCGGGCCCTTCGGCGATATCACCGCTGGTGGGGACAAGAACTATCCCATTGATTACTCCCACCTGAATATTCACGGCTATGCCTTAGGGGCCAAAGGACTGCCGCCCGGTATCGAAGGCAATCCGGACACGGCCCGGTTCCCCTCTGTGAATACCGAAACCGAATATGGCTGGGACATTAAGGTCAAGATGGCCATGCCGATTTTTACCGGCGCCTTGGGCTCCACTGAAATCGCCAGGAAAAACTGGGAGCATTTTGCGGTTGGCGCGGCCATCTCCGGGGTGACCATCGTCTGCGGGGAGAACGTCTGCGGTATCGATCCCGGTCTGGTGCTGGACAAAAACAATAAAACCGTCCAGGCCCCGGATATGGATCGAAGGATCGAGGCCTACCGCCGTTACTACCGTGGATTAGGGGAAATCCTGATTCAAATGAATGTGGAAGATACCCGTCTGGGCGTAGCCGAATATATCATCAACAAACACAAGATCGAAACCATTGAACTGAAATGGGGCCAGGGAGCCAAATGTATCGGCGGAGAAATCAAGGTCAACTCTCTGGAACGGGCCTTGGAACTTCAAAAAAGAGGCTATATCGTCACTCCGGACCCATCGGACCCGATCAGCCAGGCGGCCTTCAAGGACGGAGCCATCAAAGAATTTGAACGCCACAGCCGCTTAGGATTTATCGATGAAGAGGGATTCTATGCCGAAGTAGCCAGACTCCGCAAACTGGGCTTTAAGCGGATCACCTTGAAAACCGGGGCCTATGGCTTGCGGGAACTGGCCATGGCCATCAAATGGGGCTCCAAAGCCAAAATCGATCTTTTGACCATTGACGGGGCCCCGGGTGGAACGGGCATGAGTCCCTGGCGGATGATGGAAGAATGGGGTATGCCTTCCCTGTATCTCCATTCCGCCGCTTCCGAGTTTGCCCAGATTCTGACTAAAAAAGGCGAAAGGGTGCCTGATCTGGCCTTTGCCGGAGGTTTCAGTTCCGAGGATGGTATTTTCAAGGCCCTAGCCCTGGGCTCTCCTTTTGTTAAAGCGATTTGCATGGGGCGGGCACTGATGATTCCTGGCATGGTCGGGAAGAATATTGATCAATGGATCAAGAAGAAGGACCTGCCCAAAACGGTCAGCGAATTCGGGAACACTACGGAAGAGATATTTGTTTGTTACGAAAATGTGGCCGATCTGGTTGGAAAAAATGAGATCAAGAATATCCCCCTGGGAGCCATCGGCATTTACAGTTATGCCAATAAGCTCCAGGTCGGATTGCAGCAGATTATGGCCGGGGCCAGATGCTTTAATGTGGCCTCTGTCGGCCGTCAGGATCTCATGTCCTTGACGGAGGAATGCGCCAAGGTAACGGGCATCCCCTATCTGATGGATTCCTACCGCCAGGAAGCAATGGATATTTTAAACAAATAGATCTTATTGTCTCGTCTGGGGGGCGGATCTTTAGTTCGATCCGTCCCCCCTCCCAATCCTTCAAATTCCTTTTTGTTCGAGATCCTCTCCCAGCCCCAATTCTTCCAGAGGTTAGACCGAAGCCTTGTCCGAGGTCTTATCCCTGACCAAACCCGGTGTCTGTGCTTTTTGATCGCGCCGGCGATCAGGGTGATCCCGCTGGGTAAACTGCCGCAATCCCTCCAGGGTTGCCGGATGGTGAATGGAGCGGTTAAAGCATTCGGCTTCGATCCGCAGCCCTTCGGAAAGGGGAAGTCCGAAACCGCGCAGGGCGGCCTCCTTGTCGGTTCGGATCGCCGGCTGGGGAAGACTGCAAATAAATTCAGCCAGCTCCAAGGCGCGCTCCAGGGACTTGCCTTTAGGGACTATTTCGCTGACCAGACCGATTCGTTCGGCCTCCTGGGCATCGATCACCCGGCCGGTGATAATGAGTTCCATGGCCCGGCCCATACCAATGATCCGGGGCAGCCGCTGGGTGCCTCCGTCGGCCAATCCAATATTCCATCGCCGGCAGGTCACTCCGAAAGAGGCGTGCTCCTCGGCTATACGGATATCGGCGAAGCAGGCCCACTCGAGTCCCCCGGCATAGGCCACACCATTGACGGCGGCGATAATCGGTTTATAGATGTCCGTCCACCGGCTGGGCCCGAGAATTCCCGGGCGCTCGCCCCGGTTATGGGCAGCGATTTCCGAGGGGGAGGTGGGGACCAAATCTCCATCGGATTTAAGATCCCCTCCGGCACAAAAAGCCCGGTCACCACGGCCGGTAATGACCGCGACCCAGGCTTCCTCATCTTCACGGAATTCGGACCAGGCCTGAACCAATTCCCGGTGGGTGGTCGGACCGATACAGTTGAGTACTGCGGGCCGGTTGAATCGGATAATCGCTACCGCCCCGCGCTTTTCATATTCGATTTGGGTGAATGACATAGTTTCCCCCTGTTCCCATCCGGTCACTTGAACTCTTGGAAGAACCCAGAATGGAAACTTATTAGAGTAAATGGATCAATCTTAAGTTTTTCCTATGAGCTGTCAGCTATGAGCTATGAGCCGATACTTTCGAAGCCGTACTTCTTTTTCATCGCCTGGGAAATTTGGCTGGTGATTCTTAAAGCCCGATCGGATTCTTCAGGGGTAAGCAATACCGTCTCGCAAGAGGGCAGGACCCAGGAAGACTCGGCCAGGGTTTTTTCATCGATCCCCCGCTTTACCAGTCGATCAATCCCCTCCTCCAGCCTTTGGGTTAGACTTTCCGCGGTTTCTCCCCGGAGATGATCGCTGACCACCGGGACAATACCCCAGCCCAGCATTCCCCCCCTTTTTAAAAAGGATTGGATCTCTTGGGTGTAAAGGGCAACCTGTTCGGCATGCTGGTAAGCGTCAAAATTGACGATCTGAATTTTGGATTCAAAAAGAAGAGACCAGTCGATATTCGCGCAACAATGGACCCAGCAGAGGCCGCCGACATCGGCAAAGCTCAAGTTGACTGCTTCGATAATCTCTTCCCGGGAACCGGTTCCGGCCGAGGAGGTAAAATTGACCAGGGTGGTTTCCGGAAGATCGGCTACCACCTCAACGCCGGGAATTTCCGCCCTGATCTTTTTTTCCAGCCAGCGGGCTTTGGCGTTCAGTCCCTTGATCAGGATATCCCGCAAAGTTTCATTGTGGATCGAAGGGGTGCCGTCCGCCTGTTTAAGCATATCCCCAAACAGCAACGGTCCTGAGGTATGGAACAGGACCCATTTCAATTCAGAAGGCCGGGAACACTTAATCCGCTCGATCATATCATGAAAAAAGGGGGCGGTTTTGGCGGTGGTGGCAAAATATTCCAAATCATCGGCCTCAATATGGTCATAGAAATCCAAAATTTCCCCTTCCCTTTCCGTAGACAGGTCGAAATAAACGATCCGTCTTTCCCGGTCGAACACCAGGCAGGGGATCCCCTCCAGCATCCAGCGGGTGCTCCGGGTCATAATCGGAAGACTAGGTGCTTCCGGAAAACATTCCAGAATTATTTCGACAGCCCGATCCATTTCCCGATAAGGCACCGCCCCCATCATCGTCGCTGCAAAACGAGGTTTTTCAGACATCATGCACTCCTTCCCTGATCATTCTTTTGTTCTTCAAAAAGAAACCTAGCCACCGCGTCTTCCCTATTGGATCCGATCACCTTTCAGAGACATTTAATTGTGATTTGAAAGTTTAGGCTTATTACGGTTTAGGTAACATAACCTTATAATTTGTCAAGCAAATTATTGAAAGAGGTCTATCAATGGATTCCCTTTCGCTTCTCTTGACAAATTCCATTTGTATATTATAATGGTCATTAAAATTCACAAAAGGAAACGCTATGGACGATTTTCAAAAAATCCTGCCGGTCACCAAAGCCAAAAGAAACCTCCTGGAGATCCTTAAAAACATGGAACTGGAAGAGGAAACTATTGCCCTGACCAAAAACGGCGAGGCGGTCGGAGTTATGATGTCCCTGTCCCGCTATGAAGGGCTTATGGAAACCATCGAAATTCTAAGTGATAGAAAAATATTAACGGCTTTAAAGACCTCGCAGAAAGATTTTAAGGCGGGTAAGGTTTTGGATCATGAACAGGTTTGGAAAGAATAATGCCTCTCCTCCTCCGTTATTCCAAAACATCAGGCAAACAAATCAGAACGCCCCATCCTCAATTAAAACCCTTAATAAAAAAGCACATTGAAGAATTAAAAGAAAGCCCTTTTTTAGGAAAACCGCTGGAGAGGGAGCTATCAGGTTTCTATTCCCTGAGAATAAATAAATTCCGGGTCTTATATGATATCGATCATGAAAAAAAACTTATCCGAATTCATTATGTCGGATATCGAAAAAACATTTATGAGCTCTTTAGAAAATTATTGTCTTCAGTCTAATAAGAAAAAAATGCCCCTTACCGAACAAATCGGTAAGGGGCACGCTAACCTAGTCTGATAGATTCAATTTATTAATGGCGACGAAAAGGTTACTTTTTCCCAAGCTTGCTTAAGGCCTCGCGGTCACCCCCGCTCATACCGGCGATATATTTCACCAGCTTCTTCCTGGCTTCAATGTCGTACTGGGTGGTAATGGCGATCTGTTCCATGATCGGGGACCCGCCTCCGTGGTAGTTACCTATGTTAGTGATCCCGCCGCTGGCCGAACACATCAAATCCCCCAGGAAACGCCAGAATTGGGACTGATCCGCCACATCCATCTTAGGATTACGCTTGGTGTACTTGAGAAGCAGGTCTTTGATATCCGGGTTCACAAAATCATTCTCATGTGGGAAAGTAGCCACCACACCTCCGGCCAGATCGCAAAGAATCTCTGTTTCCCGAAAAACCGCTTCGCCTGTCAAACAGCGGCCGACATTGCAATAGATCGAATTGGGGATGTAGGAACCAGGGCCGTAAGGAACAAAGCCCACACCGGGCATGTAAACCTCCGGTTTTCCAAGGTCGGAGGCCGTGTATCCGGCGGCATAACCTAATTCGGTGGTCATGATGATCTCAGCCAGTTTCTCCCGGACATGAGAAGCCTTATGGATATTGTTCACTTCGGCGGCCAGGGCCGCGGTGCCCAACAGGACATCCCCGATGGCCGGCTTGCAGCCCGAATAGGAATGACGGTGGAACAGGGCGAAGAGCAGGGCCAATACCCCTCCATGTTGCCATTCCCCGGCCAGGAAAACCCTTTCCCAGGGAACAAAGCAGTCGTCAAAGATCATATAAGAATCGGTAGCCCCCGGGACAAATCCCCGTTTGAAATGTTCCCGGGACCGGAGATTATGGATAGTGGTTACCTGTTTCAATCCGTCCCAGTCACCGGGAATGGCAAAAGCTACGGCATAGTCCTTGTCCTCGGGGCGCAAGGCCCGGGTGGGGAGCACCAGCACCTCATCGGCCACTGAAGCCTCTGAAATGTGAACCTTACAGCCGCTGACCACGATGCCGTCACTTCTTCTCTCTTTGATCCGTACATAAGCATCCGGATTCTCCTGATCGGC
>CAZSTT010000084.1:0-4976 GCA_964609705.1 uncultured Thermodesulfobacteriota bacterium | reverse complement strand
GCAGTCCATTTGGAGTTCGTCCGTGCGGTCGATCAATTGTCCGTCAAAATAAATATTCCTCTTCATCTTGGACAGACCCTGAATATACTGTTCTTTGGTTCTCATGTTTCCTCCTTATTTAATTATGTTAAATCCTTTTAAAATATTTAATTGTCTGAGGTGAGTTCTATCTTTCCATCAAATATAAATTAAGTCGAAAAGTCAACAAGATTTTATTCGGACCTTATTCGGAAAGGGGGAAAGTATCGATTAGCAAAAAGAAAAAAGATGTCAAAGCTAAACCGCAATAACCTTATGAAATTTCTTCTTTAGGTATTTCCTCCCTTTTTTTGCCCATCCAGGGGATGAATGGAGAGATCAGGAGAATCAAGGCGACGATCAGAGAGGCCGCAGCCAGGGGCCGGGTGAAGAAAATGGAGAAATGCCCCTGGGACATGATCAGCGACTTACGGAGATTATTTTCCAACAAAGGACCGAGGACGAAAGCCAAAACCAATGGAGCGCCCTCGTATTCAAATTTTTTCATCAGGTACCCCACAATGCCGAAAAGGATCATGATATAGATGTCGAACACGGCATTGCCGATGCTGTAGACGCCGATCAGACAGAAGAGGAGGATCAAGGGAAAAAGGATTTTGTAGGGGATCTTTAATACCTGGACCCACATCCCGATTAACGGGAGATTGAGGATTAGGAGCATGAAGTTCCCGATGTACATACTGGTAATGACCCCCCAGAAGAGACCCGGGTTTTGCTTCATCATCAAAGGTCCGGGGGTAACCCCATGAATCATAAAAGCCCCCAATAACATGGCCATAATGACATTGGGGGGAATGCCTAAGGTCATCAGAGGAATGAATGCCCCGCCTGTGGCCGCATTGTTGGCCGCTTCCGGACCGGCCACCCCCTCGATGGCTCCTTTCCCGAATCGATCCGGATGCTTGGACAGCCGTTTTTCCAGGGCATAGGAAATAAAAGAAGAAATAACAGCGCCCCCGCCGGGCAGGATCCCAAGAAAGAAGCCTAAGAGTGATCCCCTGGTGATGGGTCCGGAACTGTCCTTCCAGTCCTTAGCGGTGGGTAAAAGCCCTTTCAGCCTGGTTTTGAAAATATCTCTATTAATGGTTTGCTCAATATTAATCAAGACTTCTGAAACTCCGAATAGGCCCATGACGATCGGAACCAGTCCCACTCCGTCAATCAATTCCATTCGGTCAAAGGTAAAACGGGGGCGGGCATTGATCGAATCCAGGCCGATCAACCCCAGGACAATCCCAAAGGCGGCCATGATCAAGGCCTTGGACATGGATCCGTGGGCCAGGTAGATCAGGATGGACAACCCCAGGACCATGAGGGTAAAATACTCCGGAGGTCCGAACCGGATGGCGATTTGAGACAAAGGAGGAGCCAGGAGCATCAGGCCGATGATAGATAAAGTCCCGGCAATAAAAGAGGCGAAGGCGGCAATGCCCAAGGCCGGACCGGCCCGCCCCTTCCGGGCCATCTGGTATCCGTCAAGACAGGTGACCACCGAGGCGGCTTCACCGGGAATGTTGACCAGTATGGAAGTGGTTGATCCCCCGTACATGGCCCCATAGTAAATCCCGGCCAGCATGATGACCGCCGCCTCCGGAGTGGCTTTGAAGGTAATCGGCAGCAGCAAGGACATGGCCCCCACAGGACCGATCCCCGGCAATACCCCGATGAGGGTCCCGATAAACACCCCGATAAAGCAATAAAACAAGTTCACGGGCTGAAGGGCGACGGAAAACCCGATCCCCAGATAATTGATAAGTTCCATGTCTTACCCGCCGCCCAGGAGGCCCTGGGGAAGCTGACTCCCCAGCCAAAGGTGAAAAATAACATAAGCGGTTAAGGTGCTGATTACCGCTCCCAGAACGGCCTTGGTCCAGGTTTGGGGTTCAACCACCTTAAACAAAAAGATAAGGAGCAGAACCGTGCTCAGGATAAATCCTAAAAAGCTGAAGACATAGGCATAGAGACCTAAGGCTGCCAGGACAGAAATAATCTTGGCCACCCTGATTTCCGTCCAGAACACCTTTATTAATTCCCCGGGAACAGCGGTTTGTTTGATGGCCCGGATAAGGATTCCAACCGACAGGCCGATCATGAGGAGCCCCACCCAGAAAAACATGAACCCCGAACCCGGATCGTTTAAGCTTCCCACTTCCAGGTCATAACCGCCGTAACAGATCCCCGCCCCGAGGGCCATCCAAAAAATAGAACTGATGATGTCTCTGCCCTTCATCACCCTCCAATTAAAAAACCTGTTTGGATTTATTTCTTTACCATACCCAGTTTTTCCACCGTCTCTTTTTCATCATCATAGGTTTCTTTGACAAACTTAATATAGGTTTCCGTATTCATATAGTAAGGTTCCATATCAAATTTATCCAGGGCTTTCTGGAAAGCGGGGTCATCCATACCTTTTTTAAAAGCATCATGCAGTATTTTGACGACTTTGGGGTCCATTCCTTTAGGGCCGGCAATCCCGAAGGGAGAATTGGAAACTATGCCGTAGCCCAACTCCTTCAATGTGGGTACCGCAGGCCATCTCTTGGTCCGTTGATTTCCCCAGGTGACCAGAAGCCGAAGTTCCCCCGCGTCAACCTGCGGACCCCAGCTCGAAGAATCGGCCGTGGCCGAGACATGACCGCCTAAAACTGCCGGGACCGTTTCCGCCGAACCTTTCATGGGGACCTGGGTCCATTTGAACCCTTGTTTAATGGCCAGCATTTCCATGGTGGTATGCAATGAAGTTCCGGCCCCCGGGGTGGCGTAGGTCACCTTGCCCGGGTTGGCCTTGGCATAGGCGACCAACTCTTTAAAAGTCTTCCAGGGGGCGTCTTTTTTAACAACCACGCCAAAGGTGTACCCGGTCAGATGAAGAATATAGGAAAAGTCCTTTAAGGGGTCCCAGGTGGTTTTCATCATCAACGGATATCGAAATACCGTGATCGGTATCTGGGCCACAGTATAGCCATCCGGTTTGGCGGTGGCCACCATGGTGGCCGCACCTACGGTCCCTCCTCCGCCCGGTTTATTTTCTATGATTATCGGCTGCCCCAGATGTTTGGCGGTTGTTTCTGCCAGAGTCCGCAAAACCACATCCGTTGACCCCCCTGCCGTCCAGGGGACAATCAATGTCACCGGTTTGGTGGGGAAATCGGCGGCCATGAGGGGACCGGCAAGGATGGCAAAAGCCCATAAAGCAGAGAACAAAAGAACCCCTTTTTTCATTTTTCTGATCATAATCTTTCTCCTAAACTTTTTTGTGCTTTAAAATTTAAATCATTAAGGAAACCTTGAAAAGGAATGATCCTGTAAATAAAACCGAAACATCTCTCTCTTATTTTTATTTTAATGTCAATAAAAATTATCCCTAAATTTTCTGGAATGATCAGGGAGCCATTAAAATTTTAATCTGCTCCTTTGATTGTTGGGCCAGGGCCTCAAAGCCCTCGGTGATCTTCTCCAAAGGTAGAATTTGGGTGATGATCAACTCCGGCCGGATCCTTTGGGTCTCGATCCAGGCCATGGCCAGAGAAGGATTGATGGAATTCGTACCGAGCATGGTCGTCTCCCGGGTTACAAATCCGAGCATATGCACTGAAGCCCGGTCGGTGAAAATTCCCTGAACGATGACCTTCCCCTGGGTGCGGACTGAAGCCAGGCAATCCTTGAGAGTGGCCTCGATACCCACCGCCTCAATGGCCACGTCCACACCCCGGCCGCCGGAAAGCCCCTTGACCTGAGGTGGGATTTTGTCGATCAGGGGATTCAGGACCAAGGTGGCACCCAGCTCTTCCGCTTTTTTCCTCCTGGCCTCCGAAGGGTCCGTCATATAAATTTTCTCCACTCCCATGGCCTTGAGACCCAGCAGGGCCATTAGCCCCACCGGCCCGCAACCGGCAATCAGAACAGTATCTTCAGATCGGATGCCTCCTTTTTCAATAGCGTAGGCAGCGCCGGCCAAAGGTTCAACCACAGCCGCCCTTTCCCAGCTCATTTCCTCGGGTTTTTTGATCACCCTTTCCTTCGGCAAAACCAGGTATTCGGCATAAGCCCCCTTTCGGAAGGCCAACACCGAATCCCCCTTTTGAAATCCGCTCACCCCCGGCCCAATTTCCACAATTTGGCCGCAAGCTTCATGGCCAAAAGGGCTTTGAGGAAAGGGCCCATGCAGATATTCATGCAAATCCGATCCGCAAATACCACAATATTTAACCCTTACTTTTATTTCTCCCGGTCCTGGTTCAGGTTCGGGCACCTCTTCAATCCGCAAATCACGGATGCCGTGATACACCGCTTTTTTCATTAGGATTGGCTCCTTTTCTTTTATTCCCTTATTCCCTTCATAAATAGAACGGGGGAAATTTGTTTTAAAAAATATTATCGGTCTGTTAGTGACTCGGTGGAATGGGCAGGATTAATATAATAATATATCCTAAAAAAGGTCAAGTTCAAAGCTCAAACCCTGTTTGAACTTGGGAAAAAGTCCAAGAAGCAATGAGTCAAAATCCTGTCCCTTGTCGTCTGGGTTATGAGACTGGTAGATATCTATAGGGAAGATGCGTCCCCGCAGGAGAGTTTTGGAAGAACTTTCTGAAACCAAACGAAAAAAGGAAGGATTTTGGAGAAGTGTTTCTCAGGTCCGGTCATTTTTTCCAAAAAATATCTTACCCCAAATTGCTCCTAAAACCGCGAGAAGACCTATCTAAAAGTGACCGGCTCGTAGGGAAAAATTATCCCGTGTTCATTCGAAGGATTAATGATAAAGCCAACACCGTTACCAAAGGAACAGTTTCAGCCGGGCAGACCTCATACTCCTTATGAATTACAGGGCGTAAGAACCAAGAACAAAGCCCAAAGGTCTCATCAATACGGCACTAAGGCATATTCATAGAGGCCATTGTCCATTCCTCTCACCACCAGTTGAAGCTTTCCGGCTATCG
>CAZSTT010000083.1:2208-14541 GCA_964609705.1 uncultured Thermodesulfobacteriota bacterium | reverse complement strand
GCGGCAATGCCGTTGATGGCGGCGATGACCGGTTTCGCCATCCGACGGATCTCCAGGATGGCTAGATGGAACCGGGCGGCCAGCTCGTGAACGGCTGCGGGGGCTCCTTCGGCAAAGCCCAACATCCACTTCAGATCACCTCCGGCGCAGAAGGCCTTTCCTTTTCCGGAGATGATGATTGCCCGAACCTCCTGATCAGCCGACAAGGTGATGAGATGGCCGGCAAGACCTTCGATCATTTCCAGGTTAAAGGCATTGAATGCCTCCGGCCGGTTCAACCATAAGGTGGCAATTCCTTCATCCTTTATTAGAGTCACTAAATCAGTCATCCTTTTACCTCCCATATAAATCAAATAGTTTACCCATCGTTTTTCCTCCTACTGTTTTCGGGCCATGACCACGAATTCTTTATGGCTTATCGCGTCCGAGGTCAGGAGGGTCTGTTTTTGTAAATTAAAATCGTCAATTAAGACCGGTGTTTCGAACCCGGAGTCCAATAACAGTCGATAGATATCGGCTTGGGCAACGTAACGACGAAGGGTGCTGATTTCTTCCCGACGACCGGATGCGAAAATGAAAGCTTGTCTGCGTTCTTCCAGATGCGGGTCTGACATGCGGCGAAAATCCTGGAGTAAAACCGTTTCCCCGGCCACCTGGTATTGTCCTTTTTCTATCCATTTTCCGGAGGTTTCGGGATGGAGCAGGGGATTGGGATAGAACAAATGGAGGGCGATGGCTGAGCCCGGCAGCAAGGTCTCAGCTATATGAGCCAGAAAGGTTTTTTGTTGTTCCAGGGAAAGAAGATAGTTAAAGGTATAAAAGGTGACCAGGGCCAGACCATAGGTTCGGGGCAGGGCCTGGTTCACAAAGTTATGGTTCAATAAAATACATCTGGCCTGTGAATGGTTTTTAGCCAGCTTTTCATCAGCTAATCGGAGCATCTCATTGGAGATATCCACGCCGGTGACAGTGTGGCCGGCTCGTAGCAGGGGCAAAAGAATCCTTCCGCTACCGCAGCCGATTTCCAGGATCGGAGACTGGGTTTTTGCGGCCAATGCCAAATAAAGAGGCAGGTCCCGGGCGTAATTCCCGACATAGGCATCATAGAATTGGGCAAAACGGGTATAAGTGGTTTCAGCCGGCATCCATTAATCCAGTTTTCCGGGATTTCGAATTAAACCTAAAATCCGATTGAATCCTTTAATTCATTTTCAAGAATCTTCATAAAACAATATCATATTTTTTAAGCCTTTTGAAGAATGAATTCGAATTGTCTCTAAATATCATTTTGTCGGTTACTTTTTATATTGACTATCTTCGGCTATTCAGATAAATTCTAACTAACGCATAAAGGTACCAAAACCGGTTTAAAAGGGAAGACGGTTCAAGGCCGTCACGGTCCCGCCGCTGTGACCGGGGACGAAATCCGCAAGAGCCACTGTCCGTTTAAGACGGACGGGAAGGTGTGGAAAGTAGGATGATCCGGAAGTCAGAAGACCTGCCTTTATGCAGAATCCCCGATAAGCGTTGGACATGAGGGGTTTCGACTTAATGGATCAAGTAAACTGGGTGCCGTCCTTAAGTTCAATCATTGGACTTAAGGATTTTTTATTTTGGCCCCCAATATAAATCAACAAATAAATCAACAAGCCCGCCTGACCCTCATTACCGGACCGGTACGGAGTGGGAAAACCCGCCTGGCCGTACAATGGGCCTTAAACTTTCCTTCCCCCAGAACCTATATCGCCACAGCCCAGGGCCTGGATGCGGAAATGGCCGATCGGATTCGCCGACACCGCGAAGAACGGGGTTCGGATTTCCAAACCATAGAGGAACCTCTGGTTTTGAGCACCTGCCTTGAAGAAATAAAGCGGCAATGTTCCGTTGTGGTCGTGGATTGTCTGACCTTATGGGTCAATAATTTATTGGGAATGATGGAAGAAGAACAGGAAATTCAAAACCAGATGAATGGATTTCTGGGAGTCCTGAAGAACACCCGGACCCCGGTGATCTTGATCGGTAATGAAGTAGGGTGGGGGATTGTTCCGGAAAATGCCATGGCCCGAAGGTTTCGGGACCTGAGCGGGCGTCTGCAGCAGGAGATCGCCCAAATAGCCGATCAGGTGATTCTGATGGTGGCCGGTATCCCCCTGGTCATTAAAGGTAACAGGAATTGAACTCATTTTTCTTGGCCCTTCGTTTTTTGACTGTTATCCCTCTGGGAAACCGGGGAGAGGTCAATCCCGGTTCAATCGTTGCCGCGGGGAAATATTATCCGGTTATCGGGATGATTATCGGGGGACTTTCCTGGGCTTTTTATTATGGAACCGATCGTTTATTCCCCATTCCGGTTTCTGTCGGCCTGCTGGTGATTTTTGGGGTGCTCATGACCGGGGCCCTGCACCTGGACGGCCTGGCCGATTGTCTGGACGGTCTTTACGGGGGAACCAATCGGGAAGAACGCCTGGCCATCATGAAAGACGTTCACCTGGGAACCATGGGGGTCGTCGGCCTGATCCTGATTTTGGGGATCAAGTATCTGCTTTTGAGAGAAATCATGTCGTTTCCTTCCCTGTGGGGGTGGATCATCCTCATACCGGCGGTTAGCCGCTGGACCCCGGTCTTTCTGGCTTTTTTCTTTAAGTATGCCCGGCCGGGGGGGGGGCTGGGTCAGGCCCTGGTCAGCGGAACGGGGAAAAAAGAACTCTTCTGGGCTACTCTTTTGGCCTGGGTTCCGATCCTGGTTTTATCCGGCTTTTATGGTTTGGGTTTAATACTGGTCACTATGAGTTGGATTTTACTGTGCGGCTGGTATTTTTTTAAAAAAGTGGGGGGGATAACCGGGGATATCCTGGGGGCGGTCATAGAAACCAGTGAGGTTTGGGCTATGCTCTATATCGTGGGGATGACCAGTTATGCCTGATTTAAAAAAACCGACCCGTCTTTTCCTGGTCCGTCATGGAGAAGTGGTCCGGCAGGGTCAGGGAAAATTCTTAGGTTTTACCGATCTGGGGCTGAGTCTCCGAGGAAAAAAACAGATGCAGGGTCTGGCCGATTACCTAAAAGGTGTTCGATTGGATCAGGCCTATGCCAGCGATCTGATAAGGGCCACCGACTCTGCCGGGATTATCTGCCGGGACCGGCAGGTCAAACCAATCGCTCGTCCTGCCTTCCGGGAGATGAATATGGGGGACTGGGACGGAAAAACCTGGGAGGAAATCAAGTTGGAAAATTCTGAAATCAACCCCGGGTATTTTTATAACTTAAAGAAATTTTATTTCCCCGGCGGGGAAACCTGGTCTCAGTTTCGAACCCGGGTTTTGAAAGGAATAGAAATTCTGCTCAGGGAAGGCCAGGGGAAAAATATTTTGCTGGCGGCCCATGCCGGTGTCAACCGGATCCTCCTGGCCCGGTCCCTGGGTTTGCGGTACCGGAATATTTTTCATATAGCCCAGGGTTATGCCTGTTTAAATATTATCGAATATTATGAGACGGGGGCCAGGGTAATGTTGATGAATGGGATTTTTTACAAGTGACAGGTAACAAGTGACGGGTGACGGGAAAGAACGTTAAGCGTTCGTCGTTTGTCTTTCGTCGATGAATCTACCGAGAGGAATAAAATAAAAAGGAAAGACTTTAACGAGCAACAAGTAACAAGCAACGAGTAACGAGATTTTAAAATTGCCGGGGCCCAGGAAGTCTGGAAAAACCAGCACTGCCCCGCAACTGTAGACGGAACGAAATCCCAGCAGGCCACTGTCCCCCAGGATCGGGGATGGGAAGGCGAGGAAAGTAGGGTGCCGTCAGTCAGGATACTGGGTCGGCAAAATAAGCAAACCTCTTTCGAGGGAAAGGAGAAAGAAATGAAGTGGAGTTTTTGCGGTTTTTTGTTCACTGGTTTGATGTTGTTTAACTTAACCTTCATCTGGGCCGATGGCCCCCTGGTGCCAATGGATGAGGTGGTGGTCACCGGCACTCGGACCAGGGAAGAGATCAAGAACGTCCCCAATGCCATGGTCGTCCTGGGTGCCCAGGAAATGGCGGCTTCCTCGGCCAAAAATGTGGGTGAACTCCTAAAAGAGACCTCCTCGGTCGATGTAACCGGATATGGCTCCCTGGGCTCGGCCCAGTCGGTCAGCATCCGAGGTTCCAGTTCTTCCCAGGTCCTGGTCATGATCGACGGCCGGCCCACCAATTCCATTACCTTTGGTTCAGCCGATTTAAGTGAAATCCCCCTGGACCACGTTGAACGAATTGAAATCGTCAAAGGGCCTACTTCCCATCTCTATGGGGCCAATGCCATGGGAGGGGTCATCAATGTCATCACCAAAAAACCACCGGCTCTCCCCTCGTTGAAGGCCGGAGTTTCCTATGGCAGTTTCAATACCCTGACCGTTCAGGCCGAGCATGGACAGACCCTGGACCGGTTCGGTTATCTATTAAATGCCGGCTCTAAATCTTCGGATGGGCATCGGGACAATTCCAAGTATGAAGCCCAGGATTTTTCTTCCAAGCTGACTTACCAGGTACGGGACCGGTTATCTTTAAGTCTATTAACCTTAGCCCACCAGGACAATTTGGGTGTTCCCGGTCCTAAACCGGCGGCCGGGTCCTCCCCGATCTTCGGGAACAACCAGGTCACCAGTCTGTTTGATCATCAAGACGGGAAACTGTTTAATAACACCCTCCAGGCACAATGGGAACCTCTGGACCACCTTCAAGTCCACTGGCTGGCCTTTCAGGATTTTCGTGAGCTGAAATATCGACAACGATACCTGGGTTTCCCCTCGGCCATTGAAGATCATTCGACCTATGGGGCCAAAATTTATGGCAGCGCTTTAAATGCCCGCTGGGGTTTCCTTAAAGATCATAAATTGACTTTAGGGGCTGATTTTCGTCAGGAGTCTCTGGAAGGGGAACAACAATTGAAAGACCTGGGAACCTCGGTCATAACAACCACCAAATGGACGCCGGACAATACCATCTGGGGTCTGTTTGCCCAGGAACATTGGCAGGCCCTTTCCCAGGTACGATTGATCGGGGGACTTCGTTATGACCAAACTTCCCAATATGGTTCAGAGGTCAGTCCGGACCTGGGGTTGATTTATTCCCCCTTGGAACGGACGAACATCAAGCTCCATTACGGTCAAGCTTTTAGGCCCCCGACCTTTAATGACCTCTTCTGGCCCGGGGCCGGAAATACCCGGCTCAAACCGGAAAAAGGGACTAGTTACGAAATCAACTTCGATCAGGCTTTAAGTAATAATAAAGCGGTTTTTTCCGCCGGTCTATTCCGCTGGGAGGTCAAAGATAAGATTCAGTGGGTCCCGGATGCCAGCGGAAACTGGCAGCCTCAGAATGTGAATGAACAGAATACCTGGGGCGGGGAAGCCGGGATTCAATGGAATCCTATTAAGGAACTGACTTTTTCTCTGGGGTACACCTATCTGAATTCCAAACAGAAAAATCTGGAATTACAGAATGCCTTGACCAATTCCCTGGCATTGGTGGAACGAAAGGCCATGGCCGTTCCCGAACATCAGGCCCGGCTGACCGTCGGTTATCTGGCCCCCTGCAAAACCCGCCTGAATTTGCTCGCCAGGTTTCTGGGAGACCGGGTGATTTATTATGATGATTACAGTGCCTTTCCCGCGGTCACTAAATTGGAAAAAAAGATCGGGTCCTATTATACCCTGGATCTCAAGGTGACTCATCCCTTTGGAAATCATTGGGAAGGGACCTTATCTTTGTTGAATCTGACTGACGGGAGCTATATGGAGCAAGCGGGGACCAGTTTTTCCGATCAAGGCTATCCGGCACCGGGTCGTTCTATTATAGCCGGGGTGAATTACAAATTTTAAGTTAATGTTCTCAGGTAAGTCATGACCCAAGTGTAAGTTATAAGGTTCAGGGAAAACCCCGAACCTTATAACTTGGGTCTGACACCCCTTGAGTAGATTCATTTTATGAATTCATATAAATCCAGTATTAACCTGTCGGGCCTATTATTGTTATTGTATTTGAGTTTTGTTCTCCCTTTCCGTTCATGGGCGGCAAGTGATTTCGAGGTTTATAATCGGCAGGTGGTTCCGAAAGATTACCAACGGATCGTTTCCCTGGCCCCGAGTATTACCGAGATCCTTTTTGCCCTGGGATTAGGCGACCGGATCATCGGAGTGACAAAACACTGTAACTATCCGGCAGGGGCCCTGACCAAAACCAGCGTGGGCAGTTATATCGATCTGAATATCGAAAAGATTCTGGCTTTGAAACCGGATCTGGTGATTGCCACCGCTGATGGTAATGAAAAAGAATCGGTGGAAAGGTTGGCTGTTTTCAAAATACCGGTCCTGATCACCAACCCCAAAAATCTGGATGGCGTTTTTGAAACCGTAAAAACCATCGGCCGCATCACCCTACAAGTGGACCGGGCTGAAATCATGGTTCGTTCATTGAAGAGACGGGCCGATCAGGTCATTCAAGCCTGTTTACCCTTATCCCGGCCCAGGGTTTTTTTGCAGATCAATGAGCATCCTTTGATCACCGTGGGCAAAGACACTTTTCATAATCATTTGATTACCCTGGCCGGTGGGATCAATATCAGTGGAAACGACGCCATCAAATATCCGAAATACAGTCTGGAACAGGTGATTCGATCCAAGCCTGATGTCCTGCTGATTACTTCCATGGAACGAGGGGCCTTGGCGGAGAAGAAAAAAGAACGCTGGAGACAGTGGGGGCAAATTCCTGCCGTCAAACAGGGCCGGATCCATATCCTCGATTCTGATCTTCTGGACCGGCCTTCGCCCCGCCTGGTGGACGGACTGGAAGCCCTGGCCCGGGCCATTCATCCGGAATTGGAGAAAAAATAATGATGACATTCTCTCCCAGAGCCGCGGTTCTTTGGACAGGCGGCAAAGACTCCGCCCTGGCCCTTTATGAAGCCCGGTTGGCAGGCTTTACTATCGTTAACCTGGTGACCTTTATTCCGGAGGGGGCGGATTTTCTGGCCCATCCTCTCTTTATGATGGAAGCCCAGTCTCAGGCCCTGAATCTTCCTCACCGGACCCTAACGATCGCTGAACCTTTCCGGGAAAATTATGAAAAGGCCATTGCTTTCATCAAAACAGAATATGAATTGGATACTTTGGTTACCGGAGATATTTCTCCGGTGGATGGGTTTCCTAATTGGATTCAGGTATGCAGCCGTCCCTCAGGGATGGAGGTTTTTACCCCTCTTTGGGAGAAAGACCGGGGAACGATTCTGAAGAGGCTTCTTTCCCTTCGCTTCCAGGTGATCTTTTCCGGGGTCAAGAAACCGTGGCTGACAGAAGATTGGCTGGGCCGGGAGATGACCGAATCTTCTCTGGAGCAATTAAAGGTCCTCGGAAGGGAGACCGGCCTGGATCTGTGCGGAGAGCAGGGGGAATATCATACCCTGGTTTTGGACGGTCCCGGTTTCGATAAACGGATAGAGATAAATGAGCATTCCAGTGGGATCAGAGACGACCTGACCTATCTGAAAATCGACCGGTGGGGCTTAGGGGATAAACCTGTTTTAGGTAAATTCGGTATAAATGAAAGAATGGAAAGAACTTGATAACCTATAAAAAACTTTTTTCCATCCTCGGGTTGCTATTCCTCATCCTCCTGGCGGCCTTTTTCTTAGGACTTGGATTAGGTTCGGTTCGAGTACCGGTTTTAAAAGGAATCCTGGGGGCCGGTTTGGATTCCACCTCCCGGGCCATCCTTTGGGAGCTTCGTCTGCCACGGGTCATTTTGGCCGGGATTGTCGGCTGGTCCTTATCCACCGGCGGGGTGGTTTTTCAGGCCTTGATGCGCAATCCTCTGGCCGAACCCTTCCTCCTGGGGGTTTCAAGCGGTGCCGCCGTGGGGGCTGTGGCCGGGATCCTCTTCGGGGTCTTGTTTTGGGGGGGAATCCCGGTGATGGCTTTTCTGGGGGCATTGATCACGATCAGTCTGGTCCTGGTCATCGCTCAGAGGGCCAGAACCATCGATCCCAATACCTTGATTTTAACCGGGGTTATCATCAATGCCTTTTTTGCCGCCCTGATCATGTTTGCCCTGGCTACCGCTTCCGGGGATAAGCTGCACTCCCTCCTTTTTTGGCTTTACGGGGATTTGAGCCGGGGGAGTTTTTTCGATCTCTGGGTGATGATTCCGGTTGTTTTGGCCGGATCCGTGTTTGTCTATGGGATGGCCCGGTCCTTTAATCTGATCGCTTCCGGGGAAGAAGTGGCCGCCCAATTGGGCGTCGATGTGGAACGGGCCAAATGGCTATCGTTGATTGTTGTTTCTCTGATGTGCGGTGTCACTGTGGCCTTCAGCGGTATTATCGGGTTTGTAGGTTTACTCGTTCCCCATCTGGTGCGGATGGCTTTCGGACCCGACCACCGCCTTCTCTTACCGGCCTCCGGGTTGTTCGGGGCTTCCTTTCTGATCGGGGCCGATTTGCTGGCCCGGACCATTATTTCTCCCAGTGAGCTTCCGGTAGGGGTAGTCACGGCTTTTCTCGGGGCCCCTTTTTTCCTTTACCTGCTGTATTTAAGGAGAAGACCATGGACCCTTTAATCCAGGTGGACAGGGTCGGATATCGTTATAATCACCAATGGGTGATACGTGGGATTACTTTTGAAGTGGCCCCTGGAGAGCTGATCGGATTGATTGGACCGAACGGATCGGGAAAAACAACTTTATTGAAATGCCTGGACCGCCTTTTGATTCCCCAGGAAGGGAGGATTTTATGGGAAGGACAATCCCTGTCCCGTTTCTCCCAGAACCAGATTGCCAGAAACATGGCCTTGGTTTCTCAGGAATCCTCACTGATCTTTGCTCCCACGGTTCAGGAAACGGTTCTCATGGGACGCTATCCCTACCTGAAACGGTTTCAACTGGAAGGCACCAGGGATTACCACCTGGCTGAGGCGGCCATGGACCGGACGCAGATAAGGCACTTGGAACGCCGATCTTTAGCTGAGCTTTCCAGCGGGGAAAGGCAGCGGGTTTACCTGGCCCGGGCCCTTTGCCAGGAACCTAAAGTGCTCCTCCTGGATGAACCGACGGCTTTTCTGGACATCCAGCACCAG
Organism: uncultured Thermodesulfobacteriota bacterium; assembly: GCA_964609705.1. Taxonomy (GTDB): domain Bacteria; phylum Desulfobacterota; class RBG-13-43-22; order RBG-13-43-22; family RBG-13-43-22; genus RBG-13-43-22. The sequence continues at coordinate 5,434 of CAZSTT010000083.1, read as the reverse complement.
GTCGGTATTCTGGATCTGATTTCCAATTTGAATCTCCAAAAGGACTTGACCATCCTGGTTGCCTCCCATGACATTAACCTGACCGCTCAATACTGTCAGCGGCTGATTCTGATTCGTCAGGGACAGATAGAAACCATCGGGCCTCCTGATCAAGTGATTAAGGAGGAAATTATCGAGAAGGTTTTTAAGACCCGGGTGGTGGTGGATGAGAACCCGTTTACCGGGACCCCCCGGATAACCCTGCTGGGCGGGCGGGAGAGACATGCCTAAGGGATTTTTTAAATCTATGCTTTGGGCCATCGCTCTTCATGGGGGTGTGCTGGGAGTTTTGCTTTTCTCCTGGCCTTTTCTGGCCCAATCGGTTTTTTCCTTCGACCAGAGCCGGATCATCAAGGTTTCTCTGGTTTCCCAGGATTTGTCTTCTCCTTCTCTTTTCCAAGAATCCCAAAAAATAAATTCATCCCGGAGAGTTGAAAATAAGAATAAACCCCAACCCCGGGCCGGATCGAATCCGATGGTTCCGGAGCCAATGCCTGTGGTGGGGGGTAGCCCGACCCCTCTTGCAGAAGACCTGAATGAAAAAAAGGAAACCGGGACAGGGGTATCCTCCGCATCCCGGGTCAGCCAGCCCGAAAATACTTCAAAAGAAAAAGGTCCTGGCGGGCAAAACCCTTCAGTCGGGATCGGCAAAGAACTCCTGGTTTCTTTTTCCTCGGCCGAAAGGTCCGGGGCCGGTTCCCCCCTGGCCGTGCCTCGCTACGGACAGAACCGGGAACCTTATTACCCGGCCGCGGCCCGGGAACAGGGCTGGCAGGGGACGGCTTTGCTGAAGGTCCTGGTTTTAAAAAACGGAACGGTCGGTTCTCTTGAAATCAAGCGTTCTTCCGGTTATTCCATCCTGGATCGATCAGCCTTGAAGGCCGTTAAAGATTGGAAGTTTGTTCCCGCTCAAAAAGACGGGCAACCGATCGAGATGGGGGTCGAGATTCCGGTGACTTTTCGGCTGGAATAAAAGCGTGAGGGGTGAGGCATGAGGCAATATGCCTCCATCTCAAAAGCGACTTTGGCCGGGGCCTTACAGATTCAATTAGGGGGACCGGCTTTTTATGATGGGGAGAAGTACGACAAGCCCTTTTGGGGAGATGATCGTTCGGAGATTACCCTGGCGGATTATAAAAAAACGATAATGATGGTTTACGGTGTGTCTTTGGTTATGTCTTTATTTGTTTTTACTCTTAGACTCCTCTGGGATTGGAACACCAAATAAGGTTAAGTATCAGACCACCGCACATGGAACGTCTTGGTTAGGCCGGCTCGGATCGTTCCCATAATGTCTCAGGGGCAATATCTATATTTCCAGGCCAAACTACGGTTCCGTACCCAACAGAAGCCTTGAAGAAAAGTGGAGAATTAAATAGTCTGATGAAAGGCTTTTTATCAAGAAATGGCTTCATGTCAAATATTCGTCTCTCCCCATTTTCAAAAACAAGTTCTAAGGTATAGTCTTCATGACTTTTCACGCTGATAACATCATGCAATGTTTCCATGCTTTTCCCCTTATTGAAGCGGTGCGATACGAAAAGGTTCCTCACCGGCCACTGCAAGTTCCCAATCGGCCATTAATTCGTCCCTGTGGATATCAATCCAGACCTGCACCATTCGAAGTTGGCGAGGTGGAAAATCACCTGCCAGAAGTTGTCCATCATCAATGGCTATCGAAGCCTTTTTCCCTTGGTATCGAACATGAATATGAGGTGCATGGTGTACTTCGGAATCTCCGTAGAAAATAGAAACTATAATTCCGAAAAACATTGAAATGGTCGGCATCGATTCTCCTAATAATAATTTATTCTTTTTGATCAAAACCACTTAAATTCCACCTCTGTATAACCTGTTTTCCAGAGTCGTTTTAAACTTAGTGGGTATGTTAAATCCCTTCAAAGTACATTCGTCGGAAATTCTTGAAATATCCGTCCTCCCAGGACACCCTCTCATCAAATATTCAACCCCTTAGATTCTTTGTAACCTATTATAAATGGTTAATATTATCTTGACAAATTATTTTCTTCGCCTGAAAATTTAAAAAGAATTTCATGCAAATCGACATGATATACAAAAAGAGGAGGATTATTCGTGCTGGAACGTCTTATTCGCAAAAAGTCTCTGGAAGAATTGGTCGGTCAGCTTTTTATGGTAGGGTTCGGAGGAACTAGTTTTAATTCTGACCTCTCCTATTTTCTAAAAAAATTGCATGTCGGCGGGGTGATTTACTTCAGGCGGAATGTTGAAAACCCCTTCCAACTGGCCGAACTGTCACGCTCCCTTCAGGAAAAGGCCATGGAACTATCTTCCATTCCGCTTTTTATAGCCATCGACCAGGAAGGGGGCACGGTGGCACGACTGGGGCCGCCTTTTACCCAGTTTGAATCCCAATCGGCCATGGCTTCTTCGGATGAGCCGGAAGCAAAGGTTCGTCTTTTTGCTCAGACCCAGGCCCGGGAACTGAAGCTGGTGGGGGTCAATATGAATTTGACCCCGGTCCTGGATATCAATCTCAGGGGTCCCGAAGGAATAATGGCCTCCCGGTCCTACGGGTCCGATCCTTATCGGGTGTCTGAATTGGGGGCTTTGTGTATCCGCGAATTTCAGCAAAACGGGATTATGGCCTGTCCCAAACATTTTCCCGGTATCGGGGATACTGATCTGGACTCCCATGAAGACCTTCCAATCCAACTGAAGGATAAGACGGAACTGGAAAGGGTGGAAGTGGTCCCCTTTCGAGAGGCCCTTAAAATTTCACCTGCAGCGGTTATGGTCTCCCATATCCGATATCCGGCTTACGATCTTAAGCATCCGGCCAGCCTTTCCGAATCGATCATTTCCGGACTCCTTCGTAAAACCCTGGGGTATGATGGTTTGGTGGTAACCGATGACCTGGAAATGGGGGCGATCGGTAAGCATTATGATATTGAAGAGGCCCTGTTTCTGGCCTTTACCGCCGGAGTGGATTGCTTAATGATCTGTCATAGCCCGGAAAAAATCGAAAGGGGATATTTTTACTTGTTAAATAAAATAAAAAAAGGAACCATTTCTGAAGACAGGTTTAAGAAAAGCCTTTGGCGTATTCTGACCTTGAAACAAAAATTCCTACAATCTTTTTCCCCTCAGCCTGAAAAAGAAATTAAGGAATATTTTGTTACCAGAAGATAGGGTTCAAGGGGGCAAG
>CAZSTT010000083.1:0-2108 GCA_964609705.1 uncultured Thermodesulfobacteriota bacterium | reverse complement strand
CTTGAAACCTTGACCCCTTGAATCCTTTTTTACTCCTGTCCGCTTAATACCTGTTGCAGGTCTTCGGGCAATTCAGAGGTGCAGGCGATTTTTTTTCTGGTGATCGGGTGAGGCAGAGTAAGAGAACAGGCGTGGAGAAAAAACCGGTTTAACGGCAATTCCAAGGCTGGCCCCTTTTTTGAGCCGTAGAGGATATCTCCCGCCAGCGGATGACCCTGGGAAGACAGGTGGATTCGAATCTGATGGGTAACCCCGGTCATCAGACGGACCTCGACCAGGGTGAATTCTTTGAACCTTTTTAAGGGGCGGACCTGGGTCAGGGCCTGATAAATCCGACCCCGTCGTTTTTCTCCGGGGCCGCGGATGACTTTCATTTTACGATCATCACTCGGATCATGGGCCAGGGGCAGGGAAATGGTCATTGGATTGGGAAAGACCCCTTCAATAAGGGCTTGATAGGTCTTTTCCCATTTTCTGGCCGCCAGGTCTTTTTTTAGTTGTTCCCAGGCCGGTCGTTTCAGGGCAACGACCAGCAAACCGGAGGTTCCCTTATCCAGGCGGTGAACCAGCCCCGGTTCCAGGGCTTTGTTTCCAACTCCCGCGATCTTCGGCCAGTGAGAGACCAGAATATTGGCCAAGGTCCCGGTTTCAAAGGGATTGAGGGGGTGCGTCGGCATCAGACCGGGTTTGTCAACAATAACCAGGGATTGATCTTCAAAAAGAATGGAAGGGCGAGGGGCTTGATCGGGAATCGGATAGGGACTTAGAGGTCCGGGGATTTCAATTTCCAGGCGGTCCCCGGCGGAGGCCTTAAATCCCTTGGCTACTGGCCGGTTGTTGATGCGCACAGCCTGTTTTGAAAATAATTCTTCTCTGGCCCGGCGGGAAAGTACAGGCAGGTTCTGATTGATCAAGCTATCCACCCGAACGGTTCCGGCCAGGTCTCTGGGGACCAGCCATTGGAACCTTTCAGGCGGACAGTCAATCATTGGCTTACTCAAAGGTTAAATGCCGAGGAGGTCAGGTTAGTTAGGAAGGTTTTTTATGCCGTATTCGCAAGTGCTTAGGAAAAAATCCTCTTTTGCCCAATAGCCGAATTGAGCAAAGCGAATATTATTAAAAGCGCTCGTCCAATGACCCTGATAGAAGCATAAGATGGGTTAGGGAAAAAGGTTTCCGGCTCAAAAAATTTACATATGGCTAAACCTGAAGTTAAAGCACGGCTCAATCATCTATTATAGAGATTGGCCTTCCTTTTTCGGCGGGCGGCTTCCCGCTGTTTTCGTTTTTTCTTGACGCTTGGCTTTTCATAGAACTCTCGTTGTTTAAGTTCTTTCTTCAGGCCATCCATCTGCATTTTTTTCCGTAACAGCTTTATGCCCGCCTCAATGTTGTTGTCTTTGACAAACACATTGATGGACATTCTTTATAACACCCCTTTCTAATGGGAATATATGAATAAATAGCTTCATAGCAATATTTTGGAAAAATAAAAAAATTAATATAACAAAAAATAATTTTTTGTCAACTTATTTTTAATAACCGCCTGTAATTTTATCTCTATTTCTTTAGATCCGGAAGGATTGGTTCAAAAGAGGCCGGATTTTAGCCGATTCAAAGAAAGAATCTTGTTTTTAAGGCAGAGATCGATTGTACCCGGAACTTTTTTAACCTAAGAGGCTGTCTTTTATATTAAAAATAATATTTGGAAGGCATCCTGAGTGTTTAATCTTTTTTTATTTCAGAGCAACTTACTAAAAAAAAATTATAATTTTATTAAGGAATCTCGAAAAATAAGAAAAACTCTCCCAGGCCCGGATTTGGTTAAATCATTTAGGAAACAGGTTCCGGCATAAAAAAAATAATTTTTAACCGATCCAAACCATCAAAAGCCATTGACTCCTTTTTTTTTTCATACTATAAGAAGGCGTTATTTTACCCTTGGTTTTTTATAGCTAGTACTCATCCGGAAAATACCTTTCCGGATGAATACACTCCGATACCGGCCTTCATTTATGGCCAGAAACCCTTTGAAAAAGGGTTTCTGGCCAGAGCTTCGTACGGAAATCCAGGTGTTTCCATCCGGAAATTTCAATTTCCGGATGGAA
>CAZSTT010000082.1:12766-14712 GCA_964609705.1 uncultured Thermodesulfobacteriota bacterium | reverse complement strand
TTCGGAGGAGCCGAACCTTATGGAGAGGTAATTTCACCCTACAGCATGGGATGGGATCCCAATGTCAAACCCGATCCCTATAATCCGGAAAGGGCTAAAAAACTTCTGGCCGAAGCCGGCTACCCCAATGGATTCCAGACCATTCTCAATACTACCGCAGGTACCCGGTATTGGATCGAGGCCATTGCTGCCAATTTGGCCGATGTCGGTATAAAAGCCGAGATAAAAATATGGGAAACCGCGGCTATAGTGGCCGCCTATCCCGGCAAAAAACTGCGTGGCCTTATTGTGCGAAATTCATGGTATGATGCCGAACAAAACGCCGGGGCTGACCTGGAAGACGCCTATGCGTTAGAAGGGCCTTGGGCTTATGTGACCAACAAGGAGATCAGCGATACCCTCAAACAGACCATGAGGGCTAAAGATGATAAAGAGGCGGCCGAATTAGGGCGGAAACTCTCAAAGGTTATCCGGGAGAGTCGGGTCAACATCCATCTCTGGTCGAATTCCGCCAATTTTGCCACAAACAAACGGATCCTCCAATGGGATCAACAACTGGGATCTGTTCCGTCCACCCGTTTTGAGTATATGAAGGTAAAAGACTAAGCAAAGCTCCGGCACCTCCGGGTTATTTTCCGTTCCTCTTTAAGCCCGGAGGTGCCGACCCTGAAACTCTGACACCAACACTGACCCCGTTTTCCCTCTCCTCGTTAGGTATTTCTCTTGACAGCCAATTTCTCTCTTCCTATACTGTAATAGTAGGAAATAGTGTCCCATCCGAATTAATTCCATAACAATTTAACCGGCTGTGACCGCAGAAGAAACCCAAAAGGGTCATGGCAAAAGGCGAGGAGGGTTTGGATGAAGCGAAACACAGGTAAGCAGCAATTTAGGTTTTTAGTGGGTTTTCTTCTTTTGGCAATGGCGTTACCCTTTACCGGACAGGCCGCACCCAAGGGACAGATAACCTATGCCACCAGTTACAACATCTTCTACCAAAAGGGTGGGGACCCGGCCACCCATAATGCCGGAAACGGACCGCTGATCGGCACCACCGTCTTTGAAGGCCTGGTCGATATGGGGGTCAGGCTGGAGACCCTCCCTGCCGTGGCCAAATCCTGGAGAATCGCCCATGACTGGAGTTACATTGATTTTGAGCTTAACCAGGGGATCAAATTCCATAATGGAGACCCGCTGACCGCTGAAGATGTCAAATTCAGTTATGAAACTCATATGCGTCCGGAACTGAAACAGGTCCTGGGAGTCACTTATAATGCCCGGATCAAGAATATCGAAGTCCTGGGTCCTTACAAGGTTCGCTTTAATCTAAAAATGCCCGCCCCTGATTTAATCAAACGTTTCTGGTGGAACGGGGCCATCATGCCCAAGAAATACCGGGAAAAGGTGGGGGATGCCGGTTTTGCCGACAAGCCCGTCGGTTCCGGACCTTTCAAATGGGTGGATTATAAGCAGGATCAATACTACACCATGGAGGCCGTGCCCAACCATCACCGCAAAGCCCCGGAATTTAAAACGCTGAAGATTGTTTTTGTTCCTGACCATGCCACCCGGCTGGCCATGCTCCAGGCCGGGGAAGCCGATATCATCCAGCTGATCGGCCCCCACATCCCCCAGATCAAGGCCGACCCGAGATTCAAACTCGTTCAAGTCAAGCATATTATCGGCCAAACCCTGGCTTATTGCGACATCAATTTCCCGGATGAAAAAAGTCCCTTCCTGGATATCCGGGTCCGGGAAGCGGCCAGCCTGGCCATTGACCGCAAGGGGATCTGCGACAAGGTCCTGTTTGGAGGAAGTGAGCCTTATGGCGAGGCCCTCTCTCCATACACTTTGGGCTGGGATTCAACCGTCAAGGCGGATCCCTATGACCCGGAGAAGGCCAAAAAGTTGTTGGCCCAGGCCGGTTACCCCAATGGTTTCAGCAC
>CAZSTT010000082.1:9712-12666 GCA_964609705.1 uncultured Thermodesulfobacteriota bacterium | reverse complement strand
AAGGAATATATGAAACGTTATATTCTTAAACGACTCGGGCAGGCCGTGATAACGATCGTCGGCATATCGATGATCGTCTTTCTTTTAACCCACCTCACCGGCGATCCGGTGGCTCTTATGGCCCCGCAAAGTGCCACGAAAGAAGATCTGGAAAAAATCCGGATCGACTACGGCTTCGACAAACCCATTTATATCCAGTACTGGAAATATGTTTCCGGGGTGGTACGGGGTGATTTTGGAAAATCCATCCGGGGGAATATGCCGGCCATCGAGATGTTTTGGGACCGTTTTCCCAACACCCTGAAGCTGGCCATCGCCAGCATGGGATTTGCCCTCTTATTCGGAATTCCGATCGGGATCTACTCTTCAGTAACGGTCGGTCGAAAATTTGACAATTTCGGCAAGACATTCGCCTTGATGGGTCAGGCCCTGCCCGGTTTCTGGGTGGGTATCCTGCTGATCATTCTTTTCTCCACCTACTTCAGGATTTTGCCTACTTCGGGCATGGGAAGCTGGCAGCACTATCTTATGCCGGCCTTTACCCTGGGGTGGTACACGATGGCGGCCCTGACCCGCCTGAGCCGGTCGGCCATGCTGGATGTTCTCGATGCCGAGTACCTGAAAATGGCCCGGATTAAAGGAGTGGCCGAATATAAAGTAATATTGAAACATGCCTTCAAGAATGCCGCCGCCCCGGTGATTACCATCTCGGCCTTGCAATTCGTAGCCCTGATGAACGGAACGATGATCATTGAAACGGTTTTTAACTGGCCCGGCTTAGGGAGACTGGTGGTCGAATCTATTTTTGGACGGGATTATCCGGTGGTCCAGATGTGCGTTTTGATATCGTCCAGTTTTTTTGTCTTTGCCAATCTGTTCGTTGATATCCTGTATGCCTATCTGGATCCCCGGATCCGGTATCAATAAAAAGATCCGGTCAACAAGTCTACGGGAAGGAGAGGATTTAATTTGTCGGATGAAGAAAGACCAAACGGGATCTTAGCAATGATTCAAAAGATTCCTTTCAGAAAAATTATTTCCAACATTGGACAGGCCCCTCGATTTCCCGTCTTCACCATCATCATTTTTATCATCTGTGGTCTTTTCGGGAAGTTTATCGCTCCTCATGATCCGACCGGAACTTCTTTTCGATTGGCCCTCACCCCTCCCTGCTGGATGAACGGCGGGCTTTGGACCTATCCGCTGGGCACGGATCATCTGGGAAGAGATATTTTGAGCCGCATGATTGTCGGCGCCGGGGCCTCATTGGAAGTCGGGATTATGGTCGTTGTCTTTTCCGGTTTACTGGGGGCCACCCTGGCCATATTAGGCGGCTATCTCGGCGGGAAAACGGATATGTTCATTATGCGGCTGGTCGATATGGTCCTTTCCATGCCCTTCCTGATCCTGGCGGTAACCCTTTCGGCCATCATGGGGGCCAGCAAATATAATCTGATCATTATCCTGGCCGGTGTATCCTGGGCCTGGTATTCCCGGGTACTCCGCTCGGAAGTACTCAAGCTCAAAGAGGGAGACTTCATTCGCCTGGCCATTGTGGCCGGATGCAGCAAATCCAGGATCATGCTCCGCCATATCTTTCCCAATATTGTCAACAGCCTGGTCGTCCTGGCCACCCTCAGTCTCGGCGTGGTCATTATTGCCGAGGCCTCCTTGAGTTTTTTAGGCCTGGGCATCCCCCCTCCGGATCCGGCCTGGGGCTCCATGATCAACGAAGGCAGAAATTATATCGGCCAGGCCTGGTGGGTCAGCCTCTGGCCCGGGATCGCTATTCTCCTGGTCGTTTTAAGCTTTAACCTTCTGGGAGACTGGTTCAGAGTCCGGTTGGATCCTAAATTTCGGCAGACACGCCTCTAAAAGTACTTTTGTCTTAATAACCCGCACTACGGGTCATTCCGGCGAAAGCCGGAATCCAGGAGGTTTAGTTGATATTAAGGAGTCTGGACTCCGGCTTCCGCCGGAGTGACAGTTATTTTTAAGCGTGCCAATGATTATTTTTTTGATACGGAAGGAAAGCTTTGAATAACAATACCCTTGAAGTAAAAAATCTGAAGACCCATTTTTTTACCCGAAGCGGCGTGGTTAAGGCCGTTGACGGGGTTAGTTTCCATGTGGCCGAAGGGGAGACTCTGGGGATTGTCGGAGAATCCGGTTCCGGGAAGAGCATGACCTGCTTATCCCTCCTCCGGCTCGTACCTCCGCCGGCCGGACGCATCGTCTCCGGAGAGGTCATCCTTAACGGGGAAGATCTCCTGTTAAAGAGTATCAGGGAGATGAGAAAAATTCGGGGGGGGGCGATCTCCATGATCCTTCAAGACCCGATGACCTCTTTGAACCCGGTCTTCACCATCGGCAATCAATTATCGGAACCGATCATGATTCATCAGGGGCTGGACAAGAAATCGGCCTGGGAAAAGGCCAAAGAAATGCTGACCCGGGTCAAGATCCCTTTACCGGAAATCCGGGTCAGTGAGTATCCCCATCAGATGAGCGGCGGGATGAGACAGAGGATTGTGGGGGCCATGGCCTTGAGCTGCCAACCCAATCTGCTGATCGCCGACGAGCCGACCACCGCCCTGGATGTGACCATCCAGGCCCAGTTTCTCCAATTACTTCAAAACATACAAAAGGAGTTTAATTTAGCCCTGATCGTCGTCACTCATGATTTTGGTATTGTGGCCAAAATCTGCGACCGGGTGGCCGTCATGTATGCCGGTAAAATGGTTGAAACAGCCCCCATACGGGAGATCTTTAACAATCCCAGGCACCCCTATACCCGGGCGCTGATGCACTCTCTGCCCAGGCTGGATAAAAACCTAAAGAGGCTCCCTTCCATCCAGGGTCAGCCGCCGGACCTTGGAAAGCTGCCTCCGGGCTGCAGCTTTGCTCCCCGATGTTCCGAAGTCAAGAATATCTGCCGATTGGAGGTTCCCCCC
>CAZSTT010000082.1:5408-9612 GCA_964609705.1 uncultured Thermodesulfobacteriota bacterium | reverse complement strand
CTGCTCATCGCCCACGATCTGGCGGTGGTCAAACACATGAGCAACCGGATCGGGGTCATGTACCTGGGAAAGCTGGTGGAGACGGCCAGCAGTGAGGAGTTGCACCGCAACCCCTTGCACCCCTATACCCAGGCCCTGCTGTCGGCGGCCCTGCCCTCTCACCCTGATGACCGGAAAGATGGGATCATTCTCGCCGGAGAAGTGCCCAGCCCGCTGAACATCCCTCCCGGATGCCGGTTCCACACCCGCTGCCCGGTATCGGAAAAGAAATGCTTTGAAGAAATTCCTTTATTGCAGGAATCATCCCCTGGTCATAAAGTAGCCTGCCATGTGCCTTTTTCCTAGAATCCCCGTTCTTGAATCAAGAAGAGACTGGAAATGATTGAAGCTGAAAACCTGAACAAATATTACGGTAACTTTCACGCCCTCAAGGACGTAAGCTTCAAGGTGGAAAAGGGAGAAATTGTCGGTTTTCTCGGCCCCAATGGCGCGGGTAAAACCACCACGATGCGTATTTTAACCGGTTTTATCCCCCCCGCTTCCGGGACCGTCCGGGTGGCCGGTTTTGACATCCAAACCCAATCCATCGAGGTCCGCCGGCGGATCGGTTATCTCCCGGAAAACGTACCTCTCTATAAAGAGATGACGGTAACGGCCTTTCTCCGGTTCCTGGCCACCATCCGCGGGATGACCGGGAAAAAAAGGGAAGACCGTATTACGGAGATCATTCATAACTGCCGTCTCGACGATTATTCCCAATCCCCGATCGACAAGTTGTCCAAAGGATACCGGCAGCTGGTGGGAATCGCTCAGGCCATCATCCATGAACCGGAAGTCCTGATTCTGGATGAGCCGACCATCGGAATAGATCCCCGGCAGGTCGTTCATATCCGGCAGATGATCCAAGCTTTCGGCCAGGCACACACGGTCATACTCAGCAGCCACATTCTCCCGGAAGTCAGCCTGGTCTGTCAGAGAATCATCGTCATGGATCGCGGTAAAATCGTAGCCGTGGACAGCCCTGAAAATCTTTCGGCCGGATTTGGAGACCTGCGGATCTATGATATCGAGGTCGCCGGGCCCAAGGAAAAAATCCTGACCTGCCTTAAGGGAGTCAAGGGTGTGGTAACAATCGAGATCAAAGAAGAAGGGCAAACCAAACACTATCTGGTGGAATCCCAACCGGGTCTGGACCTTCGGGATGCATTGTCTTCGGCCGTCAAGAACGGGGGGTTTCGCCTTCTGGGCTTAAAGTCCAAGGAAATGAGTCTGGAAGATATTTTCCTTAGACTGACCGCCAAAGGGAAAGAGTAACCTCTTGAGAAATATCGTTGCCATCGCCGGGAAGGAAATTCGAGGGTATTTGGGCGCGCCTTCGTTTTATATCATCATCTCCCTCTTTCTGTTTATTTCCGGTTACGGCTTTGGCTGGTCCCCGGTCACTTTTATGGAATCCTCCATTCAGGGATTTTTGGATTGGGGCCAGTTTTTCTTTCTGTTTCTCGGTCCAGCCCTGACCGTGCGTTTGTTCGCCGAGGAAGAAAAACTGGGCACCCTGGAACTTCTAATGACCGCGCCCCTGCGGGACCTTGAGATTGTTTTAGGGAAATTCATCGCCGCCCTGGGCATTTTAGCGCTGATGCTCTTTTTAACCTTTTTTTATCCCCTCCTGCTCTATGGCTTTGGTCATCCGGATTTTGGCCCTCTGTTCAGCGGATATCTGGGCTTATTCCTGCTGGGAGCCGTTTTTCTGTCCATAGGCCTTTTCACCTCCTCCCTGACTTCCAATCAAATCGTGGCCTTTGTCATGGGCAGTGCGCTGATCCTTATCCTCTGGTTTATCGGATTATTAGAAGGCATGGCCGGGGATCAGGCCCTCCGGATATTTCAACTCATCTCCATTTCAACTTATTTCCCGGCCTTCAGCCGCGGGATTATCGATAGTAATGCCGTTATTTATTACCTGAGCCTGGTCATGGTTTTTCTTTTCCTGACCCTCCGATCGCTGGAATCAAGGAGATGGAGATAAGTGAAACGTCTTCTTCCCTTTTTATCTTTGTTTAAAAGACCGGCCGCGGTTCTGGGAGTCGCCGGTCTGTTCCTGGCCCTGTTGATCCGGTTCTTTCTGCCGGAATTGACCGTCTCGGTTATGGGTCTGTTGATTTTTAGTCTGATCCTGTTCCTGGTCTCGATTCTCGGCGCCGGGATGGAAATCATGGCCTTTTATCGAAGTAAACGTTTTCGCTACGGATTGAACACCCTGGTCATGATCATCCTTTTCATGGCCCTCATGATCCTGGCCAATTATTTAGGGATACTCAAGCACCAGCGCTTTGACCTCACCGCCACCGGTAAGTTTACCCTGACTCCGCAAACGGTGAAAGTCGTCCAAGGGTTTAAGGAACCGTTCAAGGCCCTTTGCTTTTTCCCGAATGATCTGGAACATGAAAACGCCAAGAAAAAAGCCAAGGATTTACTTGAGGAATATCAATATATTAATAAAAATTTTAGTTTCCGTTTTATTGACCCGGAATCGCAACCGGCCCTGTCCCGTCAATACAAGGTCAGACAATATGGAACCATCGTCTTTATAAGCGGTATCCGGCAAAAAGCTGTTCTAACACCGACGGAACAGACTTTCACCAGTGCCCTTCTCGAAGTTTCCGGGACTCAGGTTAAAAAAGTTTACTTATCAACCGGCAACGGCGAGCACGACATTACCAGCAGGGATCCGGATGGTTATAGTGAGGCCCGGTTGGGATTGATCCGGGATCTCTATCAAGTCCAGACCCTGAATCTGAATCTGATCCGGGAGATCCCCCCGGACTGCGCGGTCCTAATTATGGCCGGAACGAAAAAAGGGCTGTCGCCCGAAGCCAAAAAAACCATCAGGACCTTTTTGGAAAAACATGGCAAGCTTTTGCTGCTGATCGACCCGAATCCTCCTGAGGAGGTGAAGGAACTCCTTTCCGATTGGGGTCTGACGGTCAAAGAAGGACGCGTCATGGATCCGGGTGCCTACGTCGCTCCGGACATGGCCGTTCCCGCGATTTTCAAGGGTCAGTACCCCCCGGTGGTCGTCACCGCCGGTCTGGATACGACTTATTTCCCGGGGGCCCTATCTTTCGACCTGGCCCAGGACCTCAGCGCAGTTTTGGAGACCATGCAAAAACAGGGAGAGGTCAAAGCCGGATGGCCTTTGAGGGCCGTCCAGTATCAGAACCTGGCGATCCTCCCGGTACTCCTGACCACGCCCGAAAGCTGGATGGAAAAAGGAGAAACCAAATCCCAGGGACCGGAAAAGACCCGCAGCCCTCAGGCCCTGGGGGCCATGATCATCGCCGGCCGACCTGTGGTTACCGGGGCCCACCCCCCCCAACCTGAAAAAAAAGAAAAATTGACCCGGCTGATCATCATCGGCGATTCGGACTTTACCTCGAACCTCCATTTCGGGAATGGCGGTAACGGAGATCTTTTCTTGAATTCCGTCAACTGGCTGGCCGAAGAAGAACACCTGATCTCCATTCGACCCAAACCTTCTTCCTTTAGAAGGCTTCTGGTAAACAATAATCAGCTTCGGTTCATCCGTTATTCCAGCCTGGTACTTCTGCCCCTGCTCACTTTATTACTGGGGGGGATCATCTGGTGGAGAAAAAGGTAGGGGAAGGTCTTGAGCTATAAATCTACTCTGATCCTGGCCGGTGTCCTGATCCTGCTGGTCGGTGTCGCTTATTATTTTAATCTGACCAAACCAGTTCAAAAACAGGAAGAACGGCCGGAAATATGGTCGGTAGATGGAGAAAAGATTCATCGGATAACGGTCCGGTTGCTTCACCCCCCCCAAAAAACAATCGCCTTCTTTCAGGACCAGGAGGAGCGCTGGCGTTTTGACGATGAGACCCGGCAATCGGTTGACCCCAAACGCTGGGGAGGCATTGTCGCTCTAGTCTCCGGACCAAAATCTAAAAGGATGATCGCCGAGCAGGTGAAAGATCTGGAGGAGTACGGGTTGACCGAGCCCCGGATGGTCGTGCTCCTTGGCGTCAGGGGGCGGGAAAACCCCCTGGAGATCCTCTTTGGGGCCCTGACACCCGGGGAAGACCATGTTTATGTTAAACTGAAGAACAATTCTCCGGTCTATCTTATTCATAGTACCTTTTTTCAAGTTTTGGAGCGGTTGGTTCTGGAACCGCCGCGGCCGGTC
>CAZSTT010000082.1:3942-5308 GCA_964609705.1 uncultured Thermodesulfobacteriota bacterium | reverse complement strand
TAGTACCTTTTTTCAAGTTTTGGAGCGGTTGGTTCTGGAACCGCCGCGGCCGGTCGACCACAAAAAGAAGAATTAACCCAATCCATCAAAACGTTCCCTTGACCTTAACTATGGAGCATCCCGAGTTGAAAAATCCTGAAAATACCGCCTCCCCTCCTGAAAAGCCGGCCCGCCTGGGGCGCCAAGGCCTGCTGGTCACCATTGCAGTTTATGTTGTTATCGTACTGCTTATCATAGGCATTCCCTACTACCTGAATATCCTGGCCCCCCGGTATCGGACCATCCTGCAGGTAGGCAAAACCTCTTTTACCACCCAGGACCTTATCAAGCGATTGCGTTTAAAACCGCCGGAAACAGGAACCAATCAACTCGAATCGGCCACCCAGGTTCTTCAACAGATGATGAATCTGGAATTAATCCGGCAGGAGGCCTTAAAGCGAAAGATCGTGGTCTCGGAAAAGGAATTGAATCAGGAAATCCAGCGTCGGGTCATGGCCTCGGCTCCCGGTGAGGAAAGATTTGAAGACCGTTACGGGGCCACGGTCAGAAGGTTGGGGTTGAAAGAAAAAGAATACCGGTCCTGGGTTGAAATGGATATCTATCAAGGGAAAATGTTTCAATCCTTTTTGGAAAAAGCACCCGGGAATGCCGAGCACATCCATCTGCTGGCTATCATATCCGGCGTCGGGAACAAGGCCGAAGCAATCAGGACTAAACTGCAACAAGGTCAGGATTTTGGCCGTCTGGCCGGAGAAAACTCCATTGATCTTGAATCGGCCCGAAAAGGCGGGGAGATCGGCTGGATCCCCCAGGGGGTGGATGAAATGATCACCTCGGGGCAAATCCGAGGCCTGGGGATATTAACCAAAACCAAACCGGAGGCCGAAAAGGTCCGGGAAGAGATCCTGTCTGGAAAGGATTTTGCAGAACTGGCCCGGACCCGTAGTCTGGACTCAGAAACCAGGGAAAGAGGGGGTCAAACAGGCTGGGTTTCCGCTGGCCTCCAGGAAGGGAAACCTTTTGGTCCTGAAGCCTATGCCTTAAATCCGGGGGATGTCAGCCACCCGATCAGCACTTCGGAAGGGTTTTGGATCATAAAACTGATCGAGAAAACACCCCAGGGAAAAATAATTGATGATATTGCCTTCCATCTTCCCATCGGCCAGGTTTCCCCGCCTCTTAATACGGTCAAGGGCATCTATTTTCTGAAAGTCCAGGGAAAGGAGCAACGTCCCCTTTCCGAGGACCATCAGAGAATACGGACCAACAAGGCCTTCCTGGAATGGCTGGCCGAAACCGCCAAAAAAGGGGCCAGTGAAGGTTGGATAAAATGGGATTGGGGATCTGAAGTCTTCAACTGGGTGAT
>CAZSTT010000082.1:0-3842 GCA_964609705.1 uncultured Thermodesulfobacteriota bacterium | reverse complement strand
TCATGAAAAAAATAGTAGTGCTGGGGGCCGATCCCCAGGCCCGGATCATCCCGGATATCCTGGGAGCCCTGAATGACCTGGAATTAATTGGATTTGTTGAATGGGGGGAAGGCCGTAAATTTCTCATTGGGGATGCGGCCGGGTTCCCGGTTTTTTCCGGAAACCAGTTCCCTGAAGAGGTCCAAAGCCAGATGGGCTCCTTTGAAGTCATTATCGCCATGAGCCCTATGGAAAAAAGAAAGGAAAGGATCCGGCAGATTAAAGACCTTTCTCTGAACCCGGTTACGATTATTCATCCCTCGGCTGTTATTTCCAAAAGCGCTGAAATCGGCCGGGGCTGCCTGATCTGTCCCGGCGTCATTATCGGACCCGGAGCGAAAATCGGGGATCACACCATCCTGAACAGTGCGGTGACCATTGATCATGACACCGTCATTCAGGAAAATGTGATCATGGGGGCCGGGGTTCACTTGCCCGGTTACGTTAAGGTGCATAGCGACACCTTTATCGGGGTCGGATCCTGCTCAGTCAATGGGGTAACCATCGGACACAACTGCCTTATCGGTGCCGGCAGCGTCGTCACCAAGGATATTCCGGATAATGTGATTGCCGCCGGAGTCCCGGCCAAAGAGATAAGGAAGAAGACCTAAAAAAGGAGAGACCGATGATCATCGATGTTCACTATCATTTATTTCCGAAAGTCTCAGAAAGAATTGTCCGAAATTTAGCCCGATCCGCTATCCACCAGGCCCAGGAGATGGGGATAGCAGTCGATCCGGAAGAACTGATTAAAAAGGCAACCCTAACCTGGGCGGACCCTTCGGGAGAAGGAGTTCTGGCCATCATGGAAGATGCCGGTATCGACCTGACTTTAATTTGCATGGTGGACAATGCCGGTATTGCCCAGATTAAACCGGAAAACATACAAAGGGGTAATAAGATCATCGGTGATATAGCCAAAAAATATCCCGGTCGGATCATGGCCCTGGCCGGCGTAGATCCCAGGAGACCTGAAGCTCCGGATATGTTGAAGCAGTGTTTTGAGGAGTATGGGGTTCGGGGATTGAAATACCATCCGGATGACGGCTACTACCCCTGCGGGCCGGAATCGTATAAGCTCCTGGAGGTCCTGGTTAAATATAACGGCATCCTGCTGACCCACACCAGCCCCCTGGGCCCACCCTCCCGATCCAAATACGCCGAAGCCCTCGAGCTGTCCGATCTGGCCGTTGATTTTCCGGATCTTAAAGTCATCGCCGCCCATATGGGCATGATCAACTGGCGCCCCTGGGCTTCCCTGGCCGCTCGTCAGCCGAACCTCTACGGTGATCTGGCCATGTGGGATCACTATGCCTTCACCCGTTACCATCTTTTTTGCCGGGACCTGCGTGATCTTCTCGATTATGCCGGAAAATCAAAAGTTCTTTTCGGGACGGACAACCCCATGAACTCCGCCGTTGTACCCACAAAAGCCTTGATTAGATTGTTAAAGGATTTGCCGGAAAAGGCACCGGCGGGGACCAGTTTCAGCAAAGAAGAGATTGATGGGATACTTGGCGGGAATGCCGCTGCCTTATTGGGTTTATAATAAAAACCTTTTCTCTTTTGCCGCAGACAAATTCAGGACAGGAGGAAGACGACTTGTCTTCCTCCTCCCGTCGGACCCTATGGGCGCCTTTTTTCCTCTCTGTCATTCCCTACAATCACCCGGGGCCTCACCATATCCTATGGGGATCTTTTCGCTGAAAGGCGATGGCTGGTTATTGACAGTCCCGCCGACGGCGGGACTGTCAATAAATTAGGTTGCCTCTGCGGCTCTGAGAACTCTGTGAGAGAAAGGCCTTTATCCGTCTTTTGTCGGTGAGTGTCGGTTGCAAAAAATTATTTTCGAGAGGTCCAATCAGCATGAAGCTGGCCGCAGGCGGCTGAGATATCGGCTCCTTTGCTCCTGCGGATCATCACCGTGTATTGAGCACGAATCAGGATATCTTGAAACTTCATCAGTTCCACTTCCTCCGGCGGTTGGAAGCCTGACCCGGGATGGGCATTGAAAGGAATCAGGTTGATTTTGGCCTTTACCCCTCTTAGTAATTTGGCCAGGTCCCTGGCAGCCTTGGGTGAGTCATTGATCCCCTTGATCAGGATGTATTCAAAGGTAATCCTTTTCTTGTGCGGTAAGGGAAAGACCTTACAGGCCTGAATCAAGGTTTCCAGAGGATATTTTCTATTGACGGGCATCAGCCGGTTTCTGGTTGCGTCATCAGCGGCATTTAAAGAAACCGCCAAGTTTACCGGAAGCAGGTTTCCCAGTGCTTTCATCTCCGGAACCAAACCGGCCGTGGACAGAGTTACATGGCGATGAGAGAATTGCAGGCCCTGGGGAGAAATCAAGGTCTTTAAGGCCCGGACGGTGTTTTCAAAGTTGTGCAGCGGTTCTCCCATACCCATCAATACAATATTGGTCAGAAGAGGGTCTGTTTCAGACAGAGTCCTCTGAACCGCCAGGATCTGATTGATGATTTCCGAGGCCTTGAGGTTTCTTTTCAAACCCATCCGGCCGGTGAAACAAAAGCGGCACTTTTGGGCGCAACCGACCTGGGAAGAAATGCATAAGGTGTAATGACCCCGTTCCGGAATCAGAACGCTTTCTATATATTCCCCATCCTCCAATTCAAAGAGAAATTTTTGGGTTCCATCAGAAGAGTTTTCAACCTTTAAGATGGTCAGCCGGCTCAGATAAGCCTGCTCCTGGAAAAGACCCCGCCATTTCCTGGATAAATTGGTCATTTGATCAAATCCCAGAATATCCGGTTGAAATATCCAGCGGGAGAGCTGCTCGGCCCTATAGGGTTCCAATCCTATAGCGGCGATCCATTCCTGTAATTCCACAATGGTCAAATTTCGGAGGTCGATTTTGGAGGTCATATAAAAAGCTCAAAGAAAATTTTTGGAATCCAGAATCCAGGAGTCAGAATTCAGAATGGGCGGGAACATGGATTAGAATAGTAATATAGTTTTATTTCGGATTCTGGCTTCTGGATTCTGACTCCTGAATTTTAGTTTTGATTGCTGCACTCTCCCCGGCCACCCAGCCCGTGGAAAAGGCGGCCTGGAGGTTATAACCGCCGGTCTTCCCCTGGATGTCCAAAATTTCGCCGCAAAGGAAAAGCCCCCTGACGATTTTTGATTCCATTGTTTTGGGATCCACCTCTTTCAGGTGAACCCCGCCGGCGGTAATAATAGCCTCTTCCAGCGGCCGGGCCCCGGTCACGGTTATTCGCCAATCGGTTAAAAGGGTTTTTATCCGCAGCCGTTCTTCAGCCGAAATCTGGTTCCCTTTTTTTTCCCCGGGGATTCCGGTTAACTTCAAAAAAACAGGAATCATCCGGCCGGGCAATAACCATTTTAAAATAGCCTGTAATCCCTTGAGATGATGAGTCTTCAATTCTCTTTTCAGTCTTTCATCCAGTTGTTCCGGGGTCAGGGCCGGCTTAAGATTAATCGAAATTTCCACCCGGCCCTCTTTTTGCCTGTCGACAGCGCTTCCGCTCAGAGTGAGGATGATCGGGCCGGAAATCCCGAAATGGGTAAAAAGCATCTCTCCAAATTCCGATGGCCCCTTCCGGTCGTTTATATAAATCGAAGCCCGGACATTTTTTAAGGATAGCCCCTGAAGCTCCTTAACCCAAGCTTCCTTAATGACCAAAGGGATCAAACAGGGCCGGATGGGTACAATCGTATGTCCCGCCTGTTGAGCAAGCCGGTATCCGTCCCCGGTCGAACCGGTGCCGGGATACGACGCTCCCCCCAGGGCCAGAATAACCGCTTGAGCTTGGAAGATC
>CAZSTT010000081.1:1274-14850 GCA_964609705.1 uncultured Thermodesulfobacteriota bacterium | reverse complement strand
TGTTGTCACCGCGATTGAAGCGAAACATTCTCATATCACCTTAAATATTCTTGAGATTGCCACGTCGTTCCTCTCAACAAGACTTCTCGCAATGATTTCTGCAATGGTCTCCTAAGTGTGAAAAATCAGTCTTTTACCCTCCTTAAGATCGGGTACTATTTTCCAGCAGGATTAACAATAGGATAAGAGGCCGAATATCTTCGTCATTAATTCCCAAGCGGCCTTATATTTTTCCCCCATTTACGTTTTTCAAAAATATTTGAAACTTTTTCTTCATATTATCGGTCTTTTTCAAAATCAGCTTAAATTCTTTTTGGTCTACGCTGCCCACATATCAAGGCCTTAATGGTTTGGATGGGATCTCTGGTTAGTTCGACAGTAGATTAATTTTTACAGATTATAGCAATTATTATTTGCTCTTGTCTTTTTCCAAAAATGGAAGCTTGAGACTTACAGGAAGAAGCCCTCAAGGTTTCTCTAAAACTGCCTCAATCCCAACAGAATGCAACAGGAACGGGAAACCTTTTTGAGCGCTCTGATTCAAATTATTGCGCCCAATTTTATCTTTACAGACCAAGTTGATTTCATTATGGTTCAAGTATATGAGACTGCATGAATATGAAGGCAAAGAGTTATTCCGGAGACACTCCATAGTGACTCCCCCCGGAGGGATAGCCGGTTCAAAAGAGGAGGCGGAAGAGATCGCCCGCACCATCGGCAAACCCGTTGTGGTTAAGGCCCAAATCCTGGCCGGGGGAAGGGGAAAAGCCGGAGGGATTCTCCTGGCTGAAAACCCTCAGGAAGCCGGATCAGCCGCCGGAAGTCTTTTGGGTACGATCATCCAAGAGCATCCGGTCATGAAGGTCCTGGTCGAGGAACGTTTAAGAATTAAAACCGAGATATATGCGGGAATCACGGTTAAAGGCGCAACGGGATCTCCGCTGCTGATGATCTGTCCGGAAGGGGGAGTCGATATAGAGGAAACCACCATCCGTTTTCCGGATCACCTGACGACCCTTTCCCCGGATATCCTTCAGGGGCTTAAGCCTGAAGAAACCCAAAAGATGGTCAACGCTATTGGTTTTAAAGGAGCCGTGGGCGTCCAAGTGGCCTCCTGCCTGGATAACCTATACCATCTCTTTATGGAATATGACGCCCTGATAGCTGAAATCAATCCCTTGGTCATTACGACGGAAGGATCGGTCGTGGCGGCCGACGCCGTCCTGGAAATAGACGACTCGGCCCTCTATCATCATCCCGAATTCAAGGGTTCGGAGCTGGAACGGATTTCCGATCCCTTAGCCCGGGAGGGACGAGCCATCGGTGTCTCCTATGTGGGATTGGGCGGAGACGTAGGTCTGATTTGCAGCGGAGCCGGGTTGGGAATGGCCACTATCGATTGCATCAGCCGCTGGGGGCGGCCGGCCAACTTTCTGGAAACCGGCGGGGGGATTACCGCCGAACTGATGGCCCGGGCCATGCGATTGGTCCTGAAAAAACCCGGTTTGAAAGGCCTCCTGATCAATCTCTACGGAGGCATCAATCCCATTCATGAAGGGGCCAAGGGGGTGGCCCAGGTCATTCAGGAAGCGGGCCTGACCATTCCCATCGTTGCCAAAGCCTTGGGAAACTTTCAGGAAGAAACCTGGGAAATCCTGGAACGGGCCGGAGTGACTGTGATTAAAACCATTGATACCGAGGGGGCCGTGGAAGAACTCTTTCGGCAGATGAATCGATGAGCATCCTGATAGATGAGAATACCAGTCTATTGGTTCAAGGAATAACCGGCCGGATCGGCCGGATTCAGACTGAACTGATGATTAAAGACGGAACCAATATCGTGGCCGGAGTCACTCCGGGTAAGGGAGGAATGAATGTGTTGGGTCGACCGGTTTACAATTCGGTTAAGGAAGCCGTAGCCGGGCACAGGATTGACGCTTCCATCCTCTTTGTTCCGGCCGGGGTCGCCCAAGAATCCTGCTTCGAGGCTTTGGATGCCGGGGTGCCGATTCTGGTCGTGATCACCGAACACATACCCGTTCATGATACCATGCGGATTCGGGCCAGGGCCCAAAGGTGCGGGGTCACCGTGATCGGACCGACAACTCCGGGTATTATTTGTCCGGGAAAAATTAAAATCGGAATCATGCCGGCCAATCTCTTTTCCCCTGGCCCGGTAGGTCTGATCTCCAGGAGCGGGACCCTGTCCTATGAGATCGGGGGGAGGCTTTCAGCCGTCGGGATAGGCCAAACAACGGTCGTAGGTCTGGGGGCCGACCCGGTGGTGGGAACGGATTTGGTCCAGTTATTAGAATTATTTGAAGAAGACCGGGAAACCAAGGTAGTCGTTATGGTGGGAGAGGTGGGCGGAACCCAGGAAGAAAAGGCCGCGGCCTTTATCAGGGGCATGACCAAGCCGGTGGTGGCCTATATAGCCGGGCGTTCGGCGCCTCCAGGGGTCAGAATGGGACATGCCGGTGCGATCGCCACCCGGGGCCTGGGGTCTGTTGAAACCAAAATCAAGACTCTGCGGGACCACGGGGTCCCGGTAGCCGAAAGCCCGGGGGAAGTCCCCGGAGTGGTGAAAAAATTATTATATTTGAAATGACGCGATATCCAAGGACCTCTAATCTTCCATCGCTTTCTCCAAATTCCGGACCTGCTTTTTACATCAATGGAAAAGTATTGACTTCAAGTCCAAAGAATACTTAAAAAGAATATAGTATCCAATCGGTACAGAAGGAGGAACCATGGCCGTTCATCTAGTTCCGGATAAGAAAAACTTTCTGGATGAATTCATTGATCCGGAAACAAAAGCCCTGAATGCCCGTATTCAAGAAATGCTTTCAGCTCTTCCCCGCACCTACACCCTCCCCCCCCAGACCATCCGCGACGCGCGGGAACAGGGGGGAGGACTCTGGACAACGAACCGCCTGGAGGAGGTCAAAGATCGATCCATCCCCGGCCCGGAAGGCGAAATCTCGCTGAGGGTTTATGTCCCGGAAAAGATCGACGCCGTTTATCTCCATATTCACGGCGGAGGATTCATGCTCGGACGGGCCCATCATTCCGATGAACCCTGTTTCAGAATAGCCAACGCCTGCAATGTGGCCACCGTAAGCGTCGATTACCGTTTAGCCCCGGAGCATCCCTTTCCGGCCGGTCTGGATGACTGCCAGGCGGCGGCCCTCTGGGTGATCCGGCATATGAAAGAAGAATTCGGCACCGACCGCCTTTTAATCGGCGGGGAATCGGCCGGGGCCAATTTGAGTGTGGCCACCCTGCTCAGGCTGAGGGATCGGCAGGGCTTTACCGGTTTTTCCGGGGCCTGCCTGACCTATGGGGTCTATGATCTCTCCGGGACCCCCAGTTCTCTTAACTGGGGAGAGGAAAGGGTGCTGATCCTGACTTCCAGGACGATGGAATGGTTTAACGAAAACTATGCTCCCCGGGAGTTTTGGAAAAATCCGGAAGTATCTCCGCTCTATGCCGATTTGCAGAAATTGCCCAAGGCCCTTTTCAGTGTAGGGACCCTCGATCCTCTGCTCGACGATTCTCTTTTCATGGCCGCCCGCTGGATCTCGGCCGGCAATGAGGCCGAATTGGCGGTTTACCCGGGAGGGATCCATGCCTTCAATGCCTTTCCCATCCCTCTGGCTGATAAGGCCAATAACCGGATCATCGATTTTATTAAACAGTCGGCCACGGCGGCTTGAGCGGATCAATCTTTTGGCACTGCTCTTTCGTTCAAGTCTTCGGGTCCACTGGAAAAGGAACATCGTTCGATGAAAACTTTTTTTTGGAAAAATAAATTCAGTCGAAGGGGATTTCTCAAAGGCACGTTGGCCTGGATCGGTCTTACTCTCCTCCCTCCCTTTAATCGTACCGCCAAAGGGGCCCCCCCGGATAACCCCCTCTTCTGGGTCAAGGACATCCCTGACTACCCTTTCTGCACCGGGGGAAGCGGCAACGACCACGTCGGAACCGATGCCCTCCTTCGTTTGATGGGAGACCACGGACTTAAATTTTACCGCTCTTCTCAGGAAACCGCTGTCAGCGGACCTTCGGGGATGATCCAACCCAACGATGTGGTTTTGATCAAAGTCAATGCCCAATGGAAATACCGGGGCTGTACGAACAGCGACCTGATCCGGGGTTTGATCCAGGCCATTCTTGACCACCCGGATGGTTTTAATGGCGAGGTGGTGATCCTCGAAAACGGGCAGGGTTGGGGAAGCCTGAATTGCGATACCAGTTCAGCCTATTCGGGAGATCCCGCTGTTCACGCCAATGCTAATGATGAAAATCAGAGCTTTCTTTACCTGGTCCAGGTAATTTTCAATGATCCCCGGGTTTCCGCTTTTCTGCTGGATCCGATCCGGTTTAATTTTATTGCGGCTGATGACCATAGCAGCCAGGGTTATCGGAGGTATGAAAATGTCTCTTATCCCTGCTTCACAACGGCCGGAAACCATCGGGTGGAATTACGGGAAGGCATCTGGCAAGGAAGCGGCTACGGTCAGAACCTCAAGCTGATCAATGTCCCGGTCCTTAAATATCACGACACCGGAGGCTCGGAGATTACCGCCTCCCTCAAGCATTTCTATGGCCTGGTTTCAATGGCCGATGGTCAAAGCGCCTTTCGTCATTACAGCGGCCTGGGGCAGACCTGCGGGAAGATGGTCCTTTCAGTCCGAACACCGGTACTCAATATTATCGACGCCACCTGGGTTTCATTTTCTTCGATCACCGGATATCCTTCCACGACCACCCATCGGGCCAACCAGATCCTGGCCAGCCAGGATCCGGTGGCCCTGGATTATTGGGCGGCCAAATATATCTTCTATCCGATCACCGCCAACCCCAGGCACCTTCCAACCTTTTCCGGGATTGATCAGTGGCTTACCAGTGCCCGCGAGGTGATCAATGGCGGGAGTCTGTATAATCCTGACAGCGGAATCATGGTTGATAAAGTCACCAAGATCGAGGGGGAGATGCTGGCCTATAACCATTCATTATCCCCCTGGCGATCCCTTCCCGGTAGTACGCCCTCTGCGCCGGCACTGGCCTGGAACCCTATTATCCCAAAAATACAGATGATGGTTCGCGGCCAGGATAACGCGATCTGGACCGCTACTTTCGACTCGAGCGGGGTCTTTAATGAGGATTGGATACGGCTCACGGGAGCAACGCCGTCCGGGCCGGGACTGGCCTGGATTCCGGCACCGGCCAATAAGATGCTGATGGTGGTTCGCGGCATGGACAACTCCATCTGGAAAGCCACCTTTGATTCAAGCGGGGTTTTTAATGGGGACTGGATGCGGCTTACGGGAGTAACGCCGTCCGAGCCCGATCTGGCCTGGATTCCGGCGCCCGCCAATAAAATGCTGATGGTGGTTCGGGGCATGGATAACTCCATCTGGAAAGCGTCCTTTGATTCGAACGGAGTCTTTAATGGGGATTGGACGCGGCTTTCCGGGGCAACACCCTCGGCGCCTGCCCTGGCCTGGAATCCGGGGTACCCGGGCGGTGCCAGGATGCAGATGGTGGTTCGGGGCCTGGATGACTCGATCTGGACTGGCACCATTGATTCAACCGGAGCCTTTCAGAATGACTGGGCGCAGATCCCCGGAGGCATCCTTTCCGGCCCGGCTCTGATTTGGAACCCGGCCTCTCCGGGAGGCGCAAGGATGCAGATCGTCGTTCGTGGATTAAAAGACTCTATCTGGTCCGGCACAATGGAATCGAATGGGACCTTTAACGCCTGGACACCCCTTCCAGGGGCTATCCTCTCCGCCCCTGCCCTGGCCTGGAATGAAACCGCCCAGGAGCTTCACGCCGTAATTCGCGGGAGCCGGGATGCCCTATGGGCAGGGGTCCTATAATTCAGATTTCTGGGTTGATTGTATGAGTTCAATAATCAGGTTGCTGAATTTAATTCGCGTGTCGAAGTAAACGGCGCTGCGCCTGGTTTGACCCCGGAACTCAGCGTACATTATCCTGTTTTTTTCTCAGTGGACAAGTTTATAAGACCGAACACCGGCTTATGGTCTATACCGAAACTTTGAGTTGAATCAGGATTTTTGAATCAAAGGATAAAATTGGGGAGGGAAATGGCTTCCCTCCCACTTGGCTTCCTATTCAGCCACTTCATGGGCTCTTAAGATTCATAGCGGGCATAACACTTCTATACATTGTTATATGAATTCCGGCTTTCATGTCGGCCTCTGTCTCAAAGAATCTCACCACATTGTCTTTTAAATTTCCGTCACCATTTCCGATAAGTATCAATTTGCGAGTGCCAAAACCTAAATAATAAGCATCTACCGTTAGCCAATTGATCCCTCCCGCGGATGTTGTCTTAGCCGAGTTTAACTTCCCATACATCAAGTTGTCTGCAGTAAGGTTATTGGGCCATTCAACAATTACCAGAAAAGCTGTTGCGCTCCCATTCAGGTTATGGGTCGTAATCTTTTGTGGTGCAGCCATATTGGATCCTCCTTCTCCAGATTATAAGATTAAAAACAAAGGGCCTGTCTCTCCCTGTTTTTTCCTGGGAACTTAGAGGACATCATTCAAACCAATCGTTCTAATGGTCAAGAAATTGGTAAGATCTCTCCCTTTTTAAAGAGCCTTTTCCCCTATCAGTCTACATCTGGCTTTGAAGACTTGTGTAACTTGGGAAGCTGATAAGGTGGTATTCTTTTTCTAAGATCCGCAGCCGCGATGACATTATGATACATTTTTATTGTGATTCCACTTTGTTTGTCCCCTGTTTGAGAAAAATATTTAATTACCTTTTCTCTCTCTTCTTCCGTCCCGTTTCCAACAAGTAACAATCGGCGTTGTCCATCAGCATAATACGCATCAATAAGTTTCCAGGTGATGAGCGGTAATCCATAGGCAACAGGATTTAACTCTTTCAAAGCTACCTTTAATTTCGTGTACATTTCATCATCAGCGGGTTCTTCCCATTTAACAATTGCAAAAAAAGGGGTTTGACCCAAAGTCAGGGGGGACTCCTCTATACTTGCTGGTCTAGCCATTACGACTCCTCCTTTTGTGTATTATTGGTAAGGCAAAAATGATACCGTATTCTAACCCTGGTTCATTCCTTTTGGAATGAATTGATCCGACATGAAAATCCAACCGGAAATATCAGTTTCCGGATGAGAACTAACTGGAATCACTTTCTTGAAAATTTGTTTTTGATATGTTTTACCCATCCCTCGGCTCCACATGATTCAAATAGTTCAAGCGACTGATTTAGGTTTTCTTCTCCCTGGATGTCATCACCTCCCTGAATGAAAAAATCGGCATAGGCCGCGTAGTCGCAGGCCAGATGCCACTTCATTCCATAAACGGTATGTAACCCTATGGCTCTTTTGATCCAATCTTCCACATCGTTTTTATGGTTCCCTCCCATCTTCAGTTTAATCTCCCCGATAAATCTGGCCATCGTACCATCGTATATCTTGACTTTATTTTCTTTCAGGCAACGATAAAGCAGGTTCAGATCTATCTCATGGCCTCCTTCAAATACTTCTGCTTTGGCTGAGGCGACAAACAATATATTCAAACCGGAAGGGACTACTTTGGTCAGCTTTCTAAACCGAATAGCTTTTTGATAATTTTCCCATGCAGGTTTTAATCTCCCCATTTCAAAATAGGTAAAACCCAAATAATGGCAGGCGACCGCGCAATAGGAATGAAGCTTAATCCTTTCGGAAAGCGCCAGTCCTTTCATAAGATATTTCTCCGCTTCTTCGAAAAACCCTTTATTGAAAGTGGAAATGCCATGGGTCGTATACGCTTGTGCCTTTGAAAAAATGTCTCCGCTCTGCTCTGACATCTCAAGGGCTTCCTGGCTGGTTTTATATCCGAGACTGATTTTCCCTTGATAATTATAAGAGTAATAACTCAGATTGCTTTTCAGGGTGGAAATGTTCCAGGGCTGGTTAAACAGCGGCACAAGGTCAAGTGCTTTCTGAATATACTGTGAAGATTTTTCAAACGAACAATCCCAGGAGAGCACAACGCCTAAAAATAAGTTTGAAAAAAATAAAAATACGACGTCCTCTATCTTTTCCGATAGCCCGACAGCCTTTTCAAGGAGTTCTATCGCTTTGGGAAAATTTTCTTCGATGTTAAAATAATAAGTTCCGTCAATAGTGTAGATAAGAGGGAGTTTTCTGACATACTGTTCTTTCAGGGTTAAATCATAGATCTGATCAATGGCCTCTTTTGCTTCGACAAAATAATTCATGCGAAAGAAATAAAACCCCAGGGCGGTTCTGGCATTAATGATTCTTCTTTGATTTTCGGGCGACCGGGGTAAATTCTCCAGGCATTTCACTCTTCTCTCGGTGTGGGCAATGGCTTCATTGAAAAAAGAGGACCTTTCCGCATTCCGCGCCGCCAACTTTGAATACCCCTCTCCTTTCTCATAGTTTTCACTTTTCATGAAGTGACTGGCCAACAGGGGGTAATAATCCTCTAGATTTTCCCGATACACAATTTCTATGGCTTTGCCGATCTCATCATGAATTTTTTTCTTCTTTTCGGTCAGAATGGAATCATAGGCTATTTCACGAGTCAGAGCATGTTCGAATATATAAGTCAAATCAGGAAAAATTCCTCTCTGGTATATCAGTTCTGAATTTTTTAAGATTTCAAGGCAGGAAAGCAGCTTCTGTTCCGTCAGGCCGCTGACTCTATAAATGAGTTGAAAGCTGAATTCCCTTTCTATGACTGATCCGGTCTGGAGCACCTCTTTGGCTTCCGGCGGAAGAGCATCAATCCTGGCCATGATAATTTCTTGTATGCTGGATGGAACATCAGTTGTTTTTTCCATCAATTGAAATCTGTGGTTTTTTTTCTTGATAATTTTCAGCTCCTTTAATGATTTTACAAACTCTTCAACAAAGAAAGGAATGCCTTCGCTTTTTTCCAGGATCAATTCCTCCAGGAAGACATCAACCTCTTCCGTTCCCAGAAGGTAATAGATTATCTGCAGGCACTCTTTAGCGGAGAGCGGGTTCAGATTTATTTGTTGATGATAGGACCGGGAGCGGAAACTGGGTCTGAATTCATAACGTAAGGTGAAGATCAACAAAACCCTGAATCCCGAAATGTTGTCCAGGAGATAATTAAAAACTTCCTCAGAACTTTTATCCATCCAGTGCAGATCCTCTACAGCCATGATGAGCGGCCGTATCTCGGATCCTTTTTGTACAATTTGAAGGATCGCTTGACTAAGGTTGTCCTTGCGTGCCTCATTGCTCATAGACATGCTCTCAAGGCCGCTGTTTTCAACCGATAGAATATCTAAGAGATACGGAAAAATATTCTTTTCAACAACCTGCAAGGCCTCTAACCCCTTGGTTACTTTTTCCCGTATTTCCAATTCCCCGTCATCTTCTTTAATATCAAAATTAGATTTTAATATGTCGATGACCGGATGATAGGCCTCTCCTCGGCTATAGGAAAGGCATTTCCCCTCCAAAAAAGTTATATCTTCATTCAGCACCGCCTTCCTGAATTCATAAAGGAGCCTCGACTTACCGGCCCCGGCTTCCGAAATAATTGAAAATGCCTGACCTCGGCCCTGTTTGGCTCTCATAAAACCGTCAAGCATAAGCTCAAGCTCTTTGTCCCGTCCTACAAAAGGGGTCAATCCCCGTTCAGCGCTGACATCAAATCTGGTTTTTCGCTGGCTGGGAGCGATCACTCTGAATGCCTTTATGGGCGCCCCCTTTCCTTTGATATATTTTTCGCCCAAGGCTTCGAAACGGAAGAACCCTTCCGTTAATTTAAATATATTTTCAGTGACATAGGTTGTTCCAGGCTCGGCCAGGTCTCCTATTCTGAATGCCAGGTTAACGGTATCCCCAACCGCCTTGAAGCGAATCCGGAGGTCATTTCCTAAAGTACCGACCACAATCGGTCCGTTATGAATTCCAATCCTCATTTTAAGCTGGGATATTTCCTTTATCTCCCGGCTCATTTTCTCGCTGAATTTAACCATTTCTTTATGGATGCCGTAGGCTGATCGGATAGCCCTCTGGGGAGAATCTTCCAAAGCGATGGGGGCACCAAAGAGAGCTAAGACACCATCCCCGATGAGCTCATTGACCGTTCCACCGTACTCGCTCACCTTATGAATTAAAATCTCATAGACTTGGTCCATAAGGGTGTATGTCCCTTCCGGTCCCAGCCTTTCGGCTAAAGACGTATACCCTTCCATGTCGCAGAACATAACCGTAATATACTTCTTCTCTCCTTCGATCTTTTCCCGCTGTGAGAGTATCTTTTCTGTCAACCCTGGGGGGAGGTATTTTTGAATTCTTGAGATTTTCTCATCAAAGGAGAGATTCAGAAGTTTAATGGAGTCCGACGTCGTGAGCGCTTGCCCGCAATCAAGACAATATTTACTGCCGAATGGATTTTGTGTTTTACAATTTGGACATGGGGTCTCGAGGCTAGTCCCACACTCATTGCAGAACTTGGCGTTATAGGCATTTTCGAAGCCGCAATCCTGGCACTTCATAAAAATTCCCAAGGAGGAGGAAAAGGCGTTTTCCTCTTACTTTTCGAGCGATCTAATCAATAATTAAGTGGGAAAAATCTTTGAAAGGATTTGTTAAAAAAATAAAAAACCCCCAATTCTCTCCTGAGTATGGGGGTTTCCTCATTCTTACATTGACACTCCTTCGATGAAAGGTTGTCAGTAAAAAGTCACTTTAATCGGATATGCCTATCCTCTAATTTTCAAATAACTTCTCCTAACATAAAGTAACTTCTAAAAAAAGTCAAGCAATTTATTAGATCCGTTTAAAGGGAACGACGCTATTGTCCTTTCACCAGCTCTATGCCCTTATCCAGGGCTTTCAAATTAATATCCAGGTTTTTAGAAAACCGCTCCCGAAGCACCGGCACCATGGATTCCCGGTCCAGCGGAAGGACACCGGAGCCGACCAGAGCGCCGACCAGTATCACATTGGCCATAATGGGATTCCCCAACTTCCGGGCTTCCTCCGTGGCCTGGACCACCCACGTTTTGGCGGACAGATCGGTAATGTCTTTCATGAGCTTTTCCATGGAAGGGTATTTAGTCCCCGACCCGGTGATATCGAGGGCCTGGATCGGCCGGGGATTGACCATGGTCAGGACCTGAGGATTGCCGTATTGGTTCAACATCCGCATGGCTTCCACCGGTTCCATGGCCACGATCACATGGGCCCGTCCTTCAGGGATAATCGGGCTGGCCTGGATATCTTTGGACACTCGGATGTAGTTGATCACCGGTCCGCCTCGCTGCTGGGCCGGATAGGTCTGCCCGAAGGTCACCCGAAAGCCCTCGTTGACCAGGGCGTCGCAGATCAGTTGAGAGGTAACCACGTTGCCCTGGCCGGCCACACCGATAACAATCAGACTGAGCGGGTCTTTCATCAATTCTTTCATCTGTTCTACCTCCCCCCTATTTCTTTTTTCTCAATCGCCCCCTGGGGACAGATGTCGGTGCACAATCCGCAACCGCTGCAGATTACGTCATCGATTTCCGATTTGCCGGTCTGCTCTTCCCAGCGGAGTCCCGGGCAGCGGAATACCCGGACGCATAATCGGTCACAGCCGCAGCTTTCTCCCAGACACTTATCCGGATTGACCATCACCTCATAGGGCTTCTTTTCCCGCCGGCCTCTTTGCAGTTCGCACTCATGGCGCATGATGACCACCCGGGGACCGTTGTCTTCGTCCCGCAGGACATCGAGCATCACCTGGGTGGTCTTTTCCAGTTCGAAGGGATCGCAAATCTCCACCCGGACTCCGAAAGCGCGGCAAACGGCTTCGATGGAGACGGTTTTCCCCTGGTCTCCCATGGCGGTCATTCCCACACCGGGGTGGGGCTGAAAGCCGGTCATGGCCGTGGTGCTGTTGTCATAAACGACCAGGGTGAAATTCGACCGGTTCCAGACGGCGTTCAGCAGAGCCGGAATGCTGGCATGAAAGAAGGTGGAATCCCCCTCGCCGCCTATCACCGGTTGATTGAAACCGAACTGCTTCAACTTGCCGTAGCCGTCGGCCATTCCGGCCCCGCCTCCCATACAGTTGCCGATCTTGGCCACAAAGTAACCGCCGGGTCCGAACCCGGCGCTCATGCAGCCGGCGTCGCCGGTGGCGAAACCGTTTCGTCCGTCAAGCTGGAGGGCCCGATGGAGGGCCCAGTAACTGGCCCGATGGGGACAACCGGCGCATAGGGAACCGAGGCGGGTGATCACCTCATCCCGCGAAGCGGCCTGAACTTTTCGGGCATATTCGGGGTCCCGGGACTGGTAGGAAATCCCCAAGATTGCGGCGATGGCCTTCAGGGGGTTATCAGGGGTCAAGTCCCCGTAGTCCGGAATATGTCCGGATCGCTTGCCGTAGAAATAAGGGCGCGGTCCCTCCGGTCCCAGGCTGGCGGTAAATTCCATGACGCTCTGTTCGACAAAGGGATGGACTTCCTCGACAAACAAAACCTGCTGCGTTTTCCGGAGATGTTTCTCCACCAGTTTTTCCGGCAGGGGCCAGAGGGTCCCCAGTTTTAAGACCCCTACCCTGCTCTGCAAGCCGAGGATGCTGACCGCTTCCATGGTATAGAGATAAGAGGCCCCGCAACTGATGACCAGTAATTCCGGCGTCTCGGGGCCGATGTAGCGGTTGAAGGGGGCCGTCTCGAAACGGTCCAGGGCCTTCTTCAATTTCTCGTGCACCCGGCCGTGGAGGTTGGGTTGACCAAAGGTGGGAATCTTCGATACCAGGTCAAAACGGGCCTTCTTTTCTCGATTGGGAAGCTCACCTAAGGTGACGTTCCCCCGGGTGTGACCGATCTTGGCCACTTCCCGCAACATGACCATGAGATCCAGTTCTTCGGACAGGTCGAAAAGCCAGGGGATCATATCCTTGGCTTCCTGAAAATCTCCCGGCTCCAGAAGAGGGATATCCAGCATCTTGGCAATCCCCCGGGTATCCTGTTCGTTGGGGCTGTTTCTCCGGCCAGGATCATCGGCATTAACCAGGATCATTCCGCCGCCGCCGCGCAGTCCCCTTTCCATCAGGTTGGCAATGGCGTCCATGGCCACGTTGGTGCCGTTCTGTTTCATCGAGGCCATGGAGCGGATCCCGGCGGTCGCCGCGGCGTTGGCGTTCCAGAGGGCGACGATTTCATTAATGGACCATTCGGCGTACAGGTTCCGGCGTTTGGCGACCTCCGCCAGTCTGGGCAGGATTTCCGAGGCGGGCGTACCCGGATAGGAAGCGATAAATCCCACTCCGGCCTCCAGGGCGCCGCGGGCAATGGCTTCATTGCCCATCAGCATCAGGGTTTTTCCCGGTGCATCCAAATCAATATCCGGCATTTCACATTACCTCCGTATTTAAAATTATCTCTGATAAAAATTAACGACCGATAGTTACTCGTTACTGGTTGCTGGTTGCTGGTTAAAACCAGGAACGAGCAACGAGTAACCAGTAACAGAGAAAGTTACTCGTTGCTGGTTACTGGTTGCTGGTTAAAACGAGAAACGAGTAACCAGCA
>CAZSTT010000081.1:0-1174 GCA_964609705.1 uncultured Thermodesulfobacteriota bacterium | reverse complement strand
GTTACTCGTTGCTGGTTACTGGTTGCTGGTTAAAACGAGAAACGAGTAACCAGCAACTGAGAATTCTCCTTCAGGATAAAAGTTTCTCAGCCACCTTCGTTGACAAACCGACATAAAGCAGGTCCTTTTTGTCCCCGGTCCGGTTGACGATCTGTTTCAAGGCCCGCTTTTTTTTGATCAGCGCGGCCTCTTTCAGATGGGCCAGTTTATCGCCCGGCAATTCCCGGATCTCCAGTTTTCCTTTCGACCGGGCCGTCTCCATCAGCCGGGCGCCGGCCTCGGTTCGGATGATGACCGTATTCCAGCCTTCGACCCCTTCCACGGAGCCGACCGAAACATCGGCAAACTCGGCGGTCATATCCAGGCAGTAGGCGCAGGTCGGCATTACATATTCCCTGACCTGTTCCAACGGTAAAGATATCTTTCCCGAGGCGGTATAGACATCAAACCGGTTGGCCGGCGGGGGCGGAATATCAAAGCGGATGGCTGAAGACAGGTCCAGGCTCTTTTTCAAAAAATCGTGGAAGCCGGACGGGGATAAGGCCCAGGTACAAAAAAGTCCGATCACCAGGGCGACCCGGTCGGTGCTGCAGCGGTGCCGGGGTTGTTCCTGTCTCATCTTGCCGAAGGCCAGTACCTGGCAGGGCACACCGACCAGGGCCAGCCGGTCGCTGTTGTTCTCAGGCAGGCGGTTATAAGCCTCCAGCACGGAGCAGGCCATATAGTTGGAGCCGGCCGCCTCCAAAACCTCGGTCCTGTTTCCGGCGACCAGGGGCTTCGGGGTCTTGTCTTTCTCGGTCCGGGTCAGAAGGGCACGGTCAATCAACCCCTCTTCCAAGGCGTTAGCAAGCAGGGTCGTTACCGTGCCGCCATATTGCCCTTTTTCCCTGAGGACCGGATCTTGAGATCGGGCCATGAAAACCTTTTGGAAGGTGCCCATTTCATCTTCTGCATAAGGACCGCCAAAGATCTGTCGGCTCAGGGCATCCATATCAATCGCGGTCCGCGGACAGTATTGATAGCATTGCCCATCGGCCAGAGTACAACTATCCATTTGAACGATCCGGCCCTGGTAAGAAGTGAGGTAAGGGCAGCTGCCGGCGCAGGCCCCGCACAGACAGCACAGGTTCTTTTCAATAACCTCGCTGATCAACTCTTTACAACCTTTTGTTTC
>CAZSTT010000080.1:0-14898 GCA_964609705.1 uncultured Thermodesulfobacteriota bacterium | reverse complement strand
TTAGACTTGGTATTTAATTCTCTGACTGAAACAAATCGCATTTTAATCCCCCGATTCTCTGATTATTAACAGATATCTTGTTAACATATTATCTGACAATTATCAACTCATTTTTTCTTTAAGCATCAGGATCGTGGAAATAGACGCCCCCACTTCCCAAGGGCCGAACGGTTACTGAAATCACTTTTCCCCCAAGGTGCCCGCAATCAATTCCAGATCCTTCATATCCCCATAGGCAATAATGATTTCATCGACCCCCGCCCCTTCCAGTTCCGACATCCGTCCCGTCAAAGCTTCGATGGTTTGAACCTGATTCGGAAAAAAATCAGGCCGGGTTACCGAAAAGGGGACCAACACCGCCACCGGAAGCGGGTGGCCGCCCAGATATCGTTGACGCAATTCGTTAATCCTCTCGCCCCAGATTGTTGACACACCATCGGCAACCCGAGCGGCCTTTTCCCATCCCGAAGGGCCGATAGCAGCCAGGTATATTTGAATTTTCTTTTCCGGGGGCTCCACCCTGATCCGGAGGGCATCCAGCCGAAAAACCTCCCCTGCAAGGCTGGTCCGTTCACCATTGGTCAAGTGGCGAATAATGGTCACGCATTCTTCAAGGGCCTTTTCATGCTGGTTTATCCCGATTTTTTCCAAAAAGCGTCCGATTCCTTTGCCGATGGAAAGAGTCAATCTTCCTTGGCTGAAGAGCTGAAGTGTGCCGGCCATTTGGGCCATTACTACCGGGTGCCTGGTGTAGGGATTGGTAACCCCCAATCCAATTCTCAGCCTGGAGGTATTCTGGGTAATCTGGGATGCCACCAGCCAGGCCTCCCAGGGCGACACAGCCGTATCCGGGACCCAGACCCGGTAAAACCCCTTATCTTCAAGAACCCTGGCATGTTCGATGACCTCTGCCAAGGGACAAAGATGGGATAATTCAGCACTGATTTTTATTTTGGACATGCTCGACCCTTCAGATTTACAAAATGAGGCGTTAAGAGATCTTCGTTTCTTTGCCCGTCCACCGGGGATACACGGGCTATTCTCCTGCCCTGGCTGGGAACAAAGGATTCTGTCCCCAAGCCCAAGGGTTTCATGTAATTATACTATGGGGAAAAGATAAAAATCAAGGAATGAGGTTATCCCGAATTGAATCCTGTTAATTAATTCTCATCCGGAAGGACCTTTCCGGATGGAAACTGATTATGATTTAATTGGATCATCCTAGTTGACAGACCCAAAATTCCAAGTAATATAGTATAGGGATTTTCGAATGGGGCGGGAGAATCACTAGTCTCGTTTATCCCCCATCTAGTTCTCATCCGGAAAAAACTTTTCCGAATGGAAACTATCAAAAAAACCGTTCCCTAAAGCGGTGGGTAAAAAAATCATGAACCAGGCAATCCTATGAACCGACCCTTTTCTCTCCTGATCGTCGATGATGAAAGAGTCATCCGGGAAGGGATTCAACGGATTCTTTCTCGGGAGAATTTTCAGATTGACTCGGCTGAAAACGGGCTGCAGGCCTGGGAGGCGGTGCAAGAACACCCTTTTGATCTGCTCTTAGTCGATCTGAAGATGCCCCAAATGGATGGGATGGAACTGTTGAGACGTATCAAAGAAAAAAACCCGGATCAGATGGTCATTGTGATCACCGGTCATGCCACCATTGAAGCGGCCGTGGAGGCCATGAAATCCGGCGCCTATGATTTCATCACCAAACCCTTCCTTCCGGATCAACTGAGGCTCTCGGTACGTCGCGCCCTGGACAAACGAGCCCTGGAGTTGGAAGCCGCCCAGTTGAGGGAAGAACGGGAAAAAAGCCTCAAAGATATTGCCATGGAAAAAAGCCGGATCCAGACCATCATCCACAGCATGGCCAGCGGGGTCTTGGTCACCGATCGAGACCAGATCGTGGTCCTCCATAATCCGGCCCTGGCTCACTTGTTAAAGATATCAGGGGATCCTTTGGTCGGGAAACCCCTTCCGGAAAACCCATTATTGAAAAATTTGACCGGGTCTATTGCCCAGGTGTTAAAGGAGGAAGGTCCCCGGACTATTTCTCAGGAGACGGCTTTGGAGGATCCGGTTCCTGTTTATCTCCGGGCCCACACCGCAGCCGTTACCGGTGATCAGGGGGAAATCCTGGGGTCGGTCTCGGTCATCGAGGACATCACTTATTTAAAAGCCATGGATCGGATGAAAAATGAATTTGTGGCGATGGTCTCTCATGAACTGAGATCCCCTCTATCCGCGATCCAGCAGCAAATTTCGGTCATTCTCCAGGGCCTGGCGGGTGCCGTAACCGAAAAACAGCAGGAACTGTTGGGCCGATCCCAGGAACGGGTGGACGGGTTGCTGGATATGATTAGGGATCTGCTGGATATTTCAAAAATGGAAACCGGCCGATCCTTTCAACAAAAGGAAATCCTGAATCTTTTTCCCCTGGCGGAAAAAACCGTGGCCTTCCTGCAACCCCAGGCCGAAGCCAAAAATCAGACGCTGACGCTGCAGACCCAACCGGACCTTCCCCTGATCAATGCCGATCCCCTGGCCATGGAGGAAATACTGACTAATTTGATCTCCAATGCCATCAAGTTTACGCCGGAAGGAGGGGCCATCCGGGTTCTGTTGAAGCCGGAATTCAACTACCTGCTTATCCGGATTTCCGATAACGGAATAGGCATCGCTCAGGGAGATCTTAACCGGATTTTTGACAAATTTTATCGGGTGAAAAGTGAAAAAACCCGCAAAATCGTCGGGACCGGACTGGGTTTACCTATTGTCAAACAACTGGTCGAAGCCCACCTGGGTTTTATTCAGGTGGAAAGCCAATTGGATCAAGGATCCACTTTCAAGGTTCTAATCCCGTCCATTCCCGGAGAAAGGATGACCGATGGTCCTGTCCCTATTGAAACAAAGTGACTTATTTAAAAAAATCCCGGTGGAAGAGTTGAAGCCCTTGATCCCCCTTTCCTACCCCAAAAACTTTATCACCGGGTCCACTATTTTTTCTCAAAACTCCAAGGCCGAAAAGGTCTATTTATTGGAAGGTGGATTGGTGGCCCTGAAAACCGCCCTGACCAACGGATTGGAAATCACCTATGAAATGATTACCAGACGGGGCGATCCTTTTGGTTGGTCGGCCCTGATCGAACCTTATCAGCATATGACCACGGCCATTTGTCTGGAGGATACCAAAGCCGTCTTTTTCAACCGGAAGGATTTGAGCAGGCTTTTTCCCCAACATCCCCTTCTGGGATTTAAAGTCATGCAGAATTTATCCGTTCTGATTGCTAAACGGCTGGAACGTACCCGAAGATTGCTGGTGGGGCAGATATAGATTAACGGGGGAAAAGGTCCTGCCGGGGATTCCGGCTACAGCCTTCCCTTTTTCCCCTTGACCCCTTTTTTTTCTTATTTTATACTCATGCCTGCTTCGAGACTTTAACAAAGGTGATCGCTTCAAAGGGTGGGTCCTGCCGATCAGTCCCCCGTACTCGATTCTTTCTGCAAAAGGAGTTTGGCGAGTGGGTTCAGAAACGGAAAACAAGTACTTTTTAAAAGCCGTTCAGGCCTTTAAACGGCGATTCCTCGTTATTTCCCCGGATTTTAAAATTTTGGCGGTCAACAACCCCGGAGAGGGCTTGGATCATTCAAGCGCTATCGGGAAGAGTTGTCACCAAATTTTTTATAATCGCCCGGAACCCTGCCTCACCTGTCCGGTTCAAAAAGTCAAAGAAACAGGACGCCCGGCTCTGCAGCCCAAAACAGGAGATTACGCCGATCAGACGGAAATCCCCTGCCTCTA
Source organism: uncultured Thermodesulfobacteriota bacterium (assembly GCA_964609705.1). Taxonomy (GTDB): domain Bacteria; phylum Desulfobacterota; class RBG-13-43-22; order RBG-13-43-22; family RBG-13-43-22; genus RBG-13-43-22. The sequence continues at coordinate 11,090 of CAZSTT010000080.1, read as the reverse complement.
TGTCTATCCGATATTCAATCGGGACGGCCATGAGGATTGTATCGAAGCTTTCGTCAGCCTGGATTTCGATCTGCCGGCCGGCAGAGCGTTTGCAGATAAGTCCCGGAGTTCGAACGCCCTGCTTCGCAACCTGATCCTCAGCGCGGTGGATGGGGTCATTGCCGCCGACAAAAAGGGCCGGATCCTGATTTTCAACGACATAGCCGCTGAGCTTTTCGGTTACAGCGTCGAGGAGGCCATGGAAAGTCTGGACATCCGAGACATATATCCCGCCCATAATGAACTGGAGGTCATGAGAGCCCTGCGCAGTGATAATTACGGGGGACGGGGCAAACTGCGTTCCTATGAAGTGGAGGTTGTTCATAAGAACGGGGAAAAAATCCCCATCAACCTGAACGCCTCCATCGTCTATGAAGGGGACAAGGAAGTGGCCACCATCGGTTTTTTTCATGACCAGCGGGGCATCAACCGCATGAAAGCGGAACTGGAGAAAACCCAGATGCAACTGCTTCAATCGGAAAAGATGGCCTCTCTGGGCAAACTGGCGGCCGGGGTGGCCCATCAGCTCAATAATCCCCTGTCCGGCATCACCCTGTTCACCAAACTGGTCATGGAAGAATACAACCTGGAAGAGGGCGCCAGAAAAGATTTGTCGAGGGTCATGGAGGATGCCGAACGCTGCCGGGACACCGTCAAGGAACTGCTCGAGTTCGCCCGTCAGACCAAACATATCAGGCGGCCTCACGATATTAACCGGGCCATTTCCAGAACACTCTTTCTATTGGAAAACCAATCGCTGTTCCAGAACATTATCATCGACAAAACCCTGGACCCGGCTTTGCCTCCCGTACACAGCGACATCCAGCAATTGAACCATATGTTTATGAACATTATTTTAAACGCCGCCCAGGCCATGGAGGGAAAGGGCCGATTGAATATTAAAACCCAATTCCTTCCGGAAAAGGAACAGGTCCGCATCGAAATTTCGGATACCGGCCCGGGTATTCCCAATGAAATCCTGTCCCAAATCTTTGACCCCTTTTTCACCACCAAGCAGGAGGGGGAGGGTACCGGACTGGGCTTAAGCCTGGTTTATGGGATCGTCCAAAATCAGGGGGGGGAAATTAAAGCCCGGAGCCTCCCGGGTGAAGGAGCAACCTTCATCATCGACCTGCCCATTATGCCGAAAGACGACGGAGGAAGCCGCAGTGAATAGAGAGGCCGAGAAAATACGAATTCTGGTGGTGGACGACGAACGGGACATCCGGGAAGGTTCGGAACGTATCTTAAGCCGCCTCGGTTTTCAATTGTTTACGGCTAAACGAGGGGAGGAGGCCCTCCAGATCTTTGAAGAGGCCCACCCGGCCATTGTGCTGCTTGATCTAAAGATGCCGGGGATAGACGGGATGGAGGTTCTAAAACTCCTCAGGGAAAAGGACCCTGCCTTGCTGGTGATTGTCATCACCGGTTATGCCACGGTCGAAACGGCCATTGAGGCCATGAAACAGGGCGCTTATGATTTTATTTCCAAGCCTTTCGAGCCGGACCAACTGCGCATCGTCGTCAATCGGGCGGCGGATAAGATCCGCCTGACCCGGGAAGCCCGAAAACTGGAACAGGAAAAAGCAAGGACCTTATCCGATCTGGACGCTGAAAAGAGCCGCCTTCGCACTATCATTGAATCCCTGCCGGACGGCGTCATGGTCACCAACACCGGCGGTCAGGTGGTGCTGATCAACCCCTCCTGCAAACATATGCTGAGGTTGGCCCCCGACACCGTGGCCGGCCGGCCTATCCAAGACTACGTCTTAGATGAAGCCCTGTGCAAACTGGGCCTGGATATTTCCAAAGGGAAATACGTGGATTATGGGGATATCCCCGAACACGAGTTCAGCCTGACCGATGGGACTTATCTGCGGGCTATTGCCCAGCCGGTATTGGGTGAAAGAAAAGAATGTCTGGGGGCCATTATCAATTTTCTCGATATCACCTCCATGAAAACCCTGGACCGGCTCAAGTCGGAATTTGTGGCCAAGGTTTCCCATGAATTGCGGTCTCCTCTTTCCACCATTCATGAACAAATCGCCCTGGTTGTCGGCGACCTGATGACCAGTCAGCCCCAGCAGCACCAGCACCTGTTGTCCCGGGCCAAGGAAAAAACTCAGGGATTGATTTCTTTGATCGGGGATTTGCTCGACTTATCACGCATCGAGGAAGGAATCACCGGACGGGAACCGAAACCGGTTCGGCTGGAAGAATTATTAAAAGGCATCGTTGATTTCCTGTCGATCAGGGCCTCGGCCAAAAACCAAACCCTTGCCCTCCAAGTCTCGTCATCCGACCTGCCGGAAATCAAGGCCGATCCCTTGGCGCTGGAAAGTATTTTCGGAAACCTGATCACCAACGCCATCACCTATACCCAGGAAGGGGGCCGCATTCGCGTTGAAATAGACCGGGCCGGAATCAATATCAGGGTTAAAGTGACGGACAACGGCTTCGGTATCGACGAAAAAAACATCAATAAAATTTTCGATCGATTTTACCGGGTTAAAGATGAAAGAACCCGTTATATTACCGGAACCGGTCTTGGACTGCCCATCGTTAAGGGATTGGTGGATTCACTGGGAGGGATCATAGAGGTAACCAGTACCCCGGGTGAGGGATCCACCTTCACCGTCCTGCTTCCGGTCCAACAGGGTTAAAAAGGGGCTTTACCTTACCCCCCGTTCTCCTGTAAAGCGTTCAGAAACTCCTCCGGTGGGACCTGCATTCCGGTCCACAAAGCAAAGGTCCTTCTCGCTTGGAAGGCCAGGGGCGACAACCCGTCCAGGAAACGAATGTCTTTGGCCTGGGCCAACTCTTCCCAATAATTTTTCGGCCGGCCATAATTGAGGTCAAAAATCAACTGGCAACCGGGGATGTCAAGCCGGCTTGCCAGATCGGCCATTTCAGGAGATTCATCGCGGCTGGAAACGGCCGTGGCATTGATGACAATATCCACGGGTATCGAGCGTTCGGATAAGGACGAAAACTCCAGCAGCTCCCCGCCTAAGGCATCAACGATCTTCTTCGTTTTATCCCTGTTGCGTCCGGCGACAAAGATAGTGGCCGCCCGCAGCCAGTTTAAAATAAACACCACAGCCCGGGCTGCACCGCCGGAACCAAGCACCAGCGCCGCCTTCCCTTCTACCTCAAATCCCGCCTCATTGAGCGCATCCATAACACCGATGGCATTCGTATTGTATCCCTTCAATCGATCCCCATCCAGGACAATGGTATTAACGGCTCCGATGATGTTGGCGCCTTCGGAAAGGACATCCAGCATGGGAAGGACGGCTTCCTTATAGGGGATGGTGATGCTGGCTCCGGCCATATGCAGTACCCGAATACTCTGCACCGCCTGTCCGAGATCCTGAGGCTTGACGACGAAAGGAACATAAGTCCCATTAATCCCCTGGCGGTTCAAGACCCGGGAAAACATAATCGGGGATTTTAATTGTCCCGCCCGTTCGTCACTGAGGATACAGAAGACTTTCATTAGTAAAATACCTTGAATAAGGATTCAAGAGGTCAAGGGGTCAAGTGAAAGGCATGGAAGTTAAAACCCACGGTTCCCTGCCGATCGGCTGTTCGGCCACCGAATGGTGGCCTCTTTAAAAGCTCGGCGGAGCCGAGCGGACCGATCTTTTGGGGAGACTCCCTTTGGGAGTCGGACAGGGAACCTTTTCTAAAGCTCGACGAAGTCGAGCGACTGAACCCTCGGATCCTAGAACCCTTGAACCCTTTTTTAGTGTTACAGCCCCAGCAACCTCTTTATACTTTTAGTGATTTCTTCGGCTGAAGCCGGTTTGCTGATATAGTCATCCGCTTCCGTAGCCATGCCGTCGTAGTGGGAATAGCGTGTCGAGGTCACATGAGAGGCCACGGCCGTCAGCAGGATTATGGGGATATCCTTGTATTGATCATCTTTTTTAAGTTCTTTGCAGACCGCATACCCGTCCTTCTCGGGCATCATCACATCCAGCACAATGGCATCGGGCGGATTGGAACGAACCTTTTCCAGGCCTTCCACTCCATTATAAGCCACCTCGACCTTGAAACCTTCTTTCTCCAGATTATTCTGAACGATGGTTGCGAAATCCGGTTCATCGTCTACGACTAAAACCCTCTTTTGCTGATTCATGATCATCTCCTAATCTCTTAGACAAAAAGGTTATTTACTCAGGCGTAAAGGATTCGAAGATTCGAGAATTTTCTTTCTCACGCTTTTCACGACTCGTCTGAGCTCGCCGCAAGCCTTGAATCCTTGGCCCCTGGAATCCTTGAATCCTTTTTATCAATCCACCTTCGGTCTCGGATACAATCCTGCTTTCTCGACGATTTCAGGGACCATCTCCTCCCATTCAATGGCCATGATGTGAAATCCGGCCACTCCTTTCACTTCTTTCAGACGTTGGATGGATTCAATACAGATTTTGACCCCCTCTTCGGCTTGTTTTTCTTTGGGGGTATCCGCCAGACGCTTGACAACGGCATCCGGCACATCCATGCCGGGCACCCGGTTCTTCATGTAGCGGGCCATCCCGGCGGATTTCATCGGGGTCAACCCGGCCAGAATATAAACCTGTTCGGTCAAACCCCGGTCCCGGGCCTTGCTCAGCCAATCTTCGAATTTGTCGAGGTTATAGATACATTGGGTTTGGATAAACTCGGCCCCGGCGGCCACCTTCTTGGCCAGCCTGGGCACACGAATTTCATAGGGATCCGCAAAAGGATTGGCCGCCGCCCCGACGAACATCCGGGGAGGACGCTGGATCGACTCTCCCCCCAGAAACTTGCCCTCGTCCCGCATATGCCGTACCGTCTGAATGAGTTGTATCGAATCGATGTCATGAACATTCTGTCCTTGGGCACAATCCCCGAAACTTTGGTGATCCCCGGAAAGGCAGAGCATGTTGAAGATATCGAATGAGGCTGCGCCCAGGATATCGCTTTGAATGGCGATTCGGTTGCGATCCCTGGTCACCATCTGCAAAACCGGCTCCAAGCCCATCAACTTAAGCCGAATACAGGCGGCCAGACTGCACAAACGGGTCATGGAGGTCTGATTGTCGGTTATATTGATGGCGTCCACATGATTTTTTATCATTTCGGCCTTACGGATAATCACTTCGGGATCACTGCCGCGGGGTGGACCGCATTCAGAAGTGACGGCCATTTGTCCGGAAACCAAAATTTTTTCCAGTTTACTTGGGGTCTTGGCCTTCATAGCTTCAAATCCTCCCTGATCACCTTTCGAGGTCCGCCGGCCCTTTCGCTGGACCAGTCTTTGACAGGCGTTATTTTTTCATAGTCATCCATCCGGCCCAAAGCCTTGAGTCGATCAATGATCAGTTGCCAGCCGCAGGGGACCTCCTTACTGATTTCACATTTTCCGGCCGTCGATCCGCCGCAAGGTCCGTTCAGGATCCGTTTGGCACAACGGGAAACCGGACAGATGCCCCCCGAAATGGCCAGCAGGCACTGACCACAACCCTGGCACCGTTCGGACCAAACCCCCCGGGCTTCGTTGGCCCCCATAAACAGTGTGTTCACCCCGGGATAAACCGGTTTGGTATGGTACTTCTCAGCGGTAAATTGAACCCCGACCCCGCAGGCGATAGACACCACCGATTCGTAATGATCGATGAGATCCCGAATCTCCTCCAGGTACTCATGATCACACTGGCGCTCGAGGGTTCTCTCGCCAATATTGACCTCCCGCCCCTGCTGTAAAAAATGCATCCGGAGAGCCGAGGCCAGCAGCCCCACTTCCTTTTTCCCGCCGACCTCGCAAACCGTTACGCATTCATTACAACCTAAGACGAGAACGCTTTGATAATCTTTGACATAATCAATGATCTCTTCTATCGGCTTTTTATCGGCTACAATCATCGTTATTAACCTCCATTTCCGCGGATCGGCCGACCGGCCTTCCCGGTGCGGCTAAAGAGCCGCAGCGGCAACCTGGGTCTGACCCGGCTGGACTTTTTTCTGCTTTCTTAAAACCTCTCGAATCGGATTCGGCCCGGCTTCGAGAATTCGGGCATGCATTTCCTCGGCAAAACGGGCAAACAAGGGGCCATCGCTGGAAGACAGGTTGTACATCTGCAACCGCCGACCGCCGATTCCGACAGCGTCCAATGTTTTCCGGATTTGTTCCACCCGGGCTTTGGCCCTGAAATTCCCCTTTTCGTAATGACAGTCCCCTTCCCGGCATCCCACCAGATACACCCCGTCGGCGCCCTTTTCAAAAGACCGCATGATATGCAGGGCATCGACCTTCCCGGTGCAGGGAACACGAATTATTTTGATGCTCGTCGGATAAACCAAGCGCATCGAACCTGCCAGGTCCGCAGCCGTGTACCCTCAGAAATTGCAACAAAAGGCTATGATGATCGGTTTAAAATCTTGACTCATAAAGCTCCCTCCAACAAAGTATCGATCTTGCATAAAAGCTGATCGTCTTCATACCAGTTAAGTTCGATAGCTTTGGCCGGGCATTCAGCGGCACAAATCCCGCAACCGTGGCACAGGGCCTCGTCAATCTCACTGAATCCTTCGGCATTGATCCTGGGTACCGTATAAGGACAGGATCGAACACAGATAAGGCAGGCTGCGCATAAATCGGTATTGACCTGTGCGGTTACGGCCGAAAGGGTCAACTGTTTTCGGGACAGGAAGGTTGTCGCCCGGGAAGCCGCGGCTTGCGCCTGGGCGATGGTTTCGTTAATCAGTTTCGGGCTGTGGGCGCTTCCGCAGATGAAAATTCCTTCAGTGGCCATATCCACCGGCCGCAGTTTGACGTGGGCCTCCATAAAGTAACCTTCGGCGGTCCGGGCCAGTTTGACGATGGAAGCCAGTTCTTCGGTATCGTTGGCCACCATTCCGGCGCTCAGAGCCAAAAGATCGACCTTCAGCTCCAGGTCCCGATCCAGAATCAGATCTTTGAAAGTCAAAACCAGTCCGTCTTCAGCCGGGGCCACTTGGGGAGGGGTTTCCGGATCGAAACGGAAGAAGAGGACCCCTTGCTCCCGGGCTTCTTTATAATAGGTTTCCAGTAATCCATAGGTGCGGATGTCGCGATAAAACACGAATACCTCGGCCTCGGGATTCAGCTTTTTTATTTTAAGCGCATTTTTGATGGCACTTTGACAGCAGATGCGGGAACAATTGGGGTTTTCCTCGTTCCGGGAGCCGATGCACTGGATCATGGCCACCCGGTTTACGTTTTGGGCGCCCTGCTCCTTCAGATGTTTGGCCAGCTCCACCTGGGTCAGTACTTTTTCGCTCTGACCGTATTCATAGTCACGGGGCCGGTATTCAGAAGCCCCGGTGGCGACAATGGTGACCCCGTGATTGATCTTGCGCTCGTAGGGGCCTGGTCCGACCAGCACTTCGGTAGTGAAGTTGCCCTGGAAACCGGTAAATCCGACCACCAGGGCCTGGGGCAGCACTTGAATCAGAGGATGGGTCGTTACCCGCTCAATCAGTCCATCCAGATAGGTCCGGACATCATCTCCCTCGATGGTGAAAGTCAGACGGTTGGCCATGCCTCCCAACTGTTTTTCTTTTTCAACCAGGACGACCTCATACCCCTGATCAGCCAGGCCCAGGGCCGCGTTCATCCCGGCCACCCCGCCGCCGATAACCAGGGCGCGCTGGTTGACCGTGATGACTTTCTCTTGCAGCGGATTAAGGGTTCCGGCCCGCGAGACGGCCATGCGGATCAGCTCCCGGGCTTTATCGGTCGCTTCCGGATGATCTTCCGAGTGGACCCAGGAATCCTGGTTACGGATATTGGCCATTTCCAGGAGATATTTGTTTAAACCGCAGCTCTGCAGAGTGTCCATGAAGATGCCTTCATGGGTCTTCGGGGTACAGGCGGCCACCACCACCCGGTTGAGCCGGTGCTCCCGGATGCTTTCTTTCATGATTTCCAGAGAATCCTGGCTGCAGGAAAACAGGTTTTGCCTGGCGTAAACCACGTGGGGCAGACTCCGGGCAAAAGATTCCGCCTCGGCCACATCCACCACCCCGCCGATATTGATCCCGCAGTTGCAGACATAGACCCCGATTCGCGGTTCTTCGACGGTCACATCGATTTCGGGGGGAAGATCAAGGGTTCTGGTCCTGGTGTTCCGGACCTCGGCCAGTTTTGTCCCGGCCAGGCAAGCCGCGGCGCTGGCTTCGGTCACCGAAGAGGGGATATCCTTGGGTCCCTGAAACACGCCGCAGGCAAAGACGCCGGGACGGGAGGTTTCAATAGGGGCAAAGGTCGGCGTCTTGACAAAGCCGTATTTATCCAGATCCAGGTTGAGCCGACGGGCCAGCTCTTTGGATGATTCCGGCACCTGGAGCCCTACGGAAAGGATAACCAGATCAAAGAGTTCTTCATGGATCCGACCGTTTTCATCCGCATAGCGGACAGGCAGGTCCCCTTCTTCAGGAATTTCGTCAAAGGAATGAACCCGGGCCTTGATAAAACGCACCCCGGATTTGTCCCTGGCCCGCAAATAATACTTCTCGTAATCCTTTCCGAAGGTACGAATATCCATATTGAAAATGGCGCAGTCCAAATCACCCCTGGCATGTTCCTTAGCCATCATGGCATCTTTGATGGCGTACATGCAGCACACGGAGGAACAATAGCTGTTACCGCAGTGGTCGGTATCTCTGGACCCGATACATTGAAGCCAGGCGATTTTTTTCGGTTCTTTCCCGTCGGAGGGGCGGATCAGGTGTCCCTGAGTCGGACCGGAAGCACTCAGTATCCTCTCGAATTCAAGACTGGTCAGGACATTGGGATTCTTATGATATTGATAGAGTCCTTCCAGGGGGGAAGGGTCATAGGGTCGGCTGCCCGTGGCCAACACAACCGATCCGACCTCGATTTCCCTTTCTACCACCGTCTGATTATGGTCAACGGCCTGGGCCAGACAGGCTTCCACGCACTGGTAGCACTCGGAACAAACCCCGCATTTCAGACAACGCTCGGCCTCCTGCCGGGTGTCGCTCTCCTGATAGCCCAGTTGGACTTCATTAAAATTTTGGATCCGCTCTTCGGCCGGAGCATGAGACATCCTGACCCGGGCCTGGGGGCGCACCCCCTCGATCGGCACATCGATGACTCCCTCCCAGTGAGCTGGTCGACCCTGTCGGAGATCGAGTCCTTGCAGGAATCGATCCATGGATAAGGACGCTTCCTTACCGGCCCCGATGGCCTCGACCACGGTTCTCGGACCGCTGACGGCATCCCCGCCGGCGAAGATATCCGGATCGGCTGACTGGAGGGTCACCGGATCGACCTGGAGAGTACCCCAGGCGGTGAGAGCGCAGGCGCATTCTTCGGTCAAACAGGCCCAGTCGGATTCCTGTCCGATGGCCGGGATAACGGCGTCGACTTCAATGATGAACTCGCTCCCGATGATCGGTTCCGGACGGCGCCGTCCGCTCTGGTCCGGTTCCCCAAGGGCCATCCGCAGGCATTCAATGGCCTTCACCCGACCGGATTCAGCTATCACCCGCACCGGGTTGGTCAGGGTCATAATCTCAATCCCCTCGGCCTGACATTCCTCAATCTCTTCGGCATTAGCCGGCATTTCTTCCAGGCTGCGCCGGTAGATAATAAAGGGATGGGCGCTGCCGGTGCGCAGGGCGGTCCGTACCGCATCCATGGCCACATTACCGCCACCGACGACGGCCACCCGGTCACCCAGATTGATTCTGTTGCCGAGATTAACTTCCCGAAGAAAATCCAGACCCGGATAAACCCCCTCCAACTCCTCCCCTTCAATATCCAGGGCCTTACAAGCCTGGGACCCGATTCCCAGAAAAAAGGCCTTATAACCCTGCCGCCGAAGTTGGCCGATGGTAAAATCCTTGCCGATCTCAACACCGGTCTTAAATTCAACGCCCAGGTCTCGTATGGTCTGGATTTCATCTTCAATAATGGACCGCGGCAACCGGTAGGCCGGAATGCCGACGGTCAGCATTCCTCCCAGAACAGGCAGTTTTTCAAATACGGTGACCGAATACCCTTCAATGGCCAGGAAATAGGCGCAAGTCAGACCGGCAGGCCCGGCTCCGATGATGGCCACCTTCTCCGGTTTGGATTCTTTTTTGGGAGGTAAAAAGGGTCGGCTCCTTTCCCGATCCCAGTCGGCCAGAAACCGGTGGAGGTTCATGATCGCCAGGGGATCGTCGACCGACCGGCGGGTACAGGCCGCTTCACAGGGGTGATGGCAAACCCGACCGCACACGCCGGGGAAGGGATGGTCTTTTTTAAACAGCTCCACCGCTTCAGGATATTTTTGGGCATTGATCAGAGCGATATATCCCTGTACGCTCACATGGGCCGGACAGGTGACCCGGCAGGGAGCGTTTCCCCGCTTGGTGATGGCATACCCGCCGGGGATGGCCTGGGGGTATCGCTTAAAAGCGGCCTTGCGGCTGGCCAAACCTTCGTCATATTCATTGGGCAGCTCTATAGGACAAACCTTGCTGCATTCACCACAGCTGGTGCACTTGGATAAATCCACGAAACGGGGCTGCTGCCGGAGTCGGGCTTTGAAAATTCCCGGTTCTCCATCCAGCCTGAGGACTTCGGTGTTAGTCAAAATCTCGATGTTCAGGTGCCGGCCGACCTCGACCAGTTTAGGCGAGATAATTCACATGGCACAGTCATTAGTGGGAAAAGTCTTGTCCAACTGGGACATCAACCCACCAATAGCTGAAGATTGCTCCACCAGGTAGACATAATAACCGGAATTGGCCAGGTCCAGGGCCGACTGCATCCCGGCGATCCCGCCCCCGACTACCATCACCGAACCGATGACCTCTTGGCCTTCTTTTACCACAGCAGGTTTGAAGCCTTTTTCAATTTTCGATTCCATTGTGCCTTCCCTCTAAACCGTCAGGCCACGCTTTGGGTGGCGTGACACGATGAATTATGAAAATAGGATTCCAGGGGCCAAGGGGTCAAGGTTTCAAGGCTTGCGATGAGCCCAGCCGAGTCGTGAAAGGCGCGGTAGTTTAACCGCTTGCCCCCT
>CAZSTT010000079.1:11343-15002 GCA_964609705.1 uncultured Thermodesulfobacteriota bacterium | reverse complement strand
TTTTCTTTTGATAAATGACCTGGGCCTTGCAGGTTAGGGTGGCGGTGTTGGCCAGCTCGATCTGGAGATCGGGAATGATCAGTCCCGGCAAAAGGGTGGAGGATTCCCCTTCTTCTTCCACGGAGAAACCGGAGGTTGATAAATCGTAGATATTTAATTTGAATAATTTTTGAATGAGCGGGTGAAGATAATAAACCCCGGGAGATGGATGCAACATCGGTCTGGGGGCGCGAAACTCCCTTCGTTTGAATCTATGGATAGCTTCATGGCTGGGTTGCAATATCAGGGTTTTAGTATTAAGATTTTCTCTCTGCTTGACTATTCTACATTCCCGGGAATAGCAGATTTTTTCTCGATCTTTAAAAATGATTTGGACCGGATATTCCAAATTAATCCATTTTAAGGATACCCCTTCTCTGGAAAAAATTTCCACCTGAAAAGCGTTGACACTGAAGACCTCCAGCCGTCCCGGGAAAAAAATCCCGTCCTGGATCATTTCCGCCTTAATATCTTGACAGGCGAATCGATTGGTTTTTCGGAGGATGATTTCAAACCCGTATTCGGGTAACGTCAACTCAATCCCCTGATCATCGATTTCTACCCGCCGGGATCGGATTAAAAGGATTTCCCTTTTGTTTTCGATTAAAAAACAAAGCACTTCGAAATCCTTTAAAGATTCCCTGAAGTCCTCCGGCCTGACCCAATGTCCCCCAATAGTGCCTTCCTGACAAGGTTGGGGTTTAATGGCCCGGGTTATGATCTCATTATAATGAGGATGCCGGAAAACTACCAGGAATTCTCTTTCGGAAAAATTCAGGTAATTGAGAAGATCGATCAGTTTATTGCGGGGTATCTTTTTAACATTGTCGAATCCCTTTTCAAGCTCTCCCGTGGTCAATAATTGTACCAATTCTAATAAATTTCCGTAGATCAGGTCTCGGCTCCTGGTTTCTTCCTCTTTCAAAAAAGTCGGGCCCTGAATGATTTTGTTTATTTCTGATCTGATTCCTGGTTTCTCCATTAGATTCTAAAGATGTTCCTCTGTGAATTTTTCTCTAATACAAACAACGATCCTGGGTACTGGTTGCTGGTTGCTCGTAATAAGTTGCTGGTTAGAACCAGAAACGAGTAACAGATAAGAAAGGGGCCGCCCCTCAGTCCGCGCCTTTACGGATGAAAGTCGGCACTTCCAGTTCTTCTTCATCGAAGTAATATTCCGGGGCCTTGGCCGGTCTTCTGGGCCCATATTTATCGATCTCTTTCCCCTTGCGGACAAAAGTCGGGGTTTCCCGGTCTTCCGAGCGCTCCGGTTTTGCTTCCGGCATCATAGACCGCATCCGGTCGAAATCGAGTACCACTTTTTCTTCCCTGGGATTGATACCGGTGGCCACTACCGTTACCCGAAGTTCGTCTCCCATGCTATCATCAATGGCCGTTCCCCAAATAATATTGGCTTCTTCATGAACTTCTTTCTGGATCAGGGTGGAGGCCTCGATGACTTCCTCAAAACCAAGACTGGAGCTGGCTGTGATATTCAGCAGCAAGGCCCTGGCCCCGGCTATGGAGATATCTTCTAATAAAGGACTGGAAATGGCCCGTTGAGCCGCCTCCAAGGCCCGATTCTCCCCGCTGGCGATACCGGTCCCCATAAGAGCCACACCCATCTCGGCCATAATAGTCTTAACATCGGCGAAATCAAGAACAATTAAACCGGGGGCAACAATCAAATCGGAAATCCCCTTAACGGCATAGAGCAAAACATCATCCGCCTTTTTAAGCATTTCCAAAAAACCGGCTTTTTTGGTGGCCAGGGAAATCAGCCGATCATTGGGAATGGTGATCAAGCTGTCCACGACCTTCCGCATTTCATTGATTCCTTCGTTGGCCTGCTTCGAACGGATAGGCCCTTCAAAATGAAAGGGTTTGGTAACCACGGCAACGGTCAGGATGTCCAACTCCTTGCAGATCTGGGCCACAATCGGAGCACCTCCTGTGCCGGTTCCTCCCCCCATACCGGCCGTGATAAACACCATATCACTGCCTTCCAATTCCTGGCGGATCTTTTCGGCGTCTTCCAGAGTGGCATTCCTGCCGACTTCAGGATTGGCCCCGGCCCCCAGGCCTTTGGTCAAGGTGGTCCCGATCTGAATGCGGGTGTCTGCCAAAGAAGAGGAAAGGGCTTTCAGATCCGTATTGGCCGCGATAAATTCAACTCCCGAGAGGAGTTGGGAGCGGATCATATTATTGATGGCGTTATTCCCCCCTCCCCCGATCCCGACCACTCGGATTTTTGCCCCTTTTTGGATATCTTCTTCCACACCGATCATTTCAATATTCATCATCATTTACCTCCCCTTCCCTAGGATGTCTGCACTTTGGCTAAATAATTTTGATTTCCTTAAACCATTTTTTCATTCGTTCCATCACCCGATAAAAAATATGTTGATCGCGGATCCTGAATTTCTTTTTGGGCATCGCCCTGGCTCCGTAAAGCACCAATCCTACGGCGGTGGAATACATGGGGCTGTTGACCACATCCATGATGCCCCCAAAACCCTGGGGATACCCTCGCCGGCTCGGCAGGTTGAAAATCTGTTCCGCCAGTTCCGGAATCCCTTCCAATAAAGCGCCCCCCCCGGTAATCACCATACCAGAAGCGATGGTGTCTCCAAAGCCTGATTTCAGGATTTCCCGATTGATCAGAGAAAAAATTTCTTCCACCCTCGGTTCCAGAATCTCCCCCAGAATTTGACGGGAAAGGGGACGTGGTTTTCTTCCACCCACACTGGGGACCTCGATAGTTTCTTCTTTATTGATCTGGGATGTCAAACAACACCCATGGATTTTTTTGATCTTTTCAGCCGCCTGATGAGGGGTCCTGAGGCCGATGGCAATATCATTGGTTAAATTATTTCCCCCCAGGGCCAGGATCGAAGTGTGTTTGATGCAATTATTGGAAAAAATAGCCAGATCGGTAGTCCCTCCGCCAAAATCCAGCAGGCCTACTCCGAGTTCTTTTTCTTCGGGAGAAAGCACCGTTTCGCTGGAAGCAATCGATTCCAACACAATATCCGAGACATCGAGTCCGGCCTTGTTGGCGCAGCGAATTATATTCTGGGCTGAGGTGACCGCCCCGGTTATGATATGGACTTTGACCTCCAAGCGAACACCGGAAATGCCAAGGGGATCCTGGATTCCATCCTGATCGTCGACAATAAACTCCTGGGGGAGCACATGAATCACTTCCCGATCCAATGGGATGGCTATGGCTTTGGCGGCATCAATAACCCTTTCAATATCGTTTTTTGTGACTTCCCTTGTTTTGACGGCAATAACCCCATGGCTGTTGAAGGCTTTTATATGTCCTCCGGCAATACCGGCATAGACCGACCGGATTTCACAGCCGGCCATAAGTTCCGCTTCTTCCACAGCCTTTTTGATGGAATTAACCGTGCTTTCAATATTGACCACCACCCCTTTTCGTAAACCTACCGAAGGATGGGTCCCAATACCCACGATATCAACACCACCGGAAGAGATTTCACCGACTACCGCACATATTTTGGTGGTTCCGATATCCAATCCTACAATCAGGTTATCTTCCAACCGGGACACACCCCCTTTCTTTTGGTTTTGGTAAAAAGTATAGCCTCACGCCT
>CAZSTT010000079.1:4279-11243 GCA_964609705.1 uncultured Thermodesulfobacteriota bacterium | reverse complement strand
GCCTTACGCTTTACGGTATTCTCCGATTTGGACCTCAGGCCGTGAACAATAACCCGCTGGCCAAACTGTAAGGAAATCCCTTTCAGTTGTGACTGATCGGACCGTTTTTCCAGTTCGGCCCAAACCCTTTCCAGGCGCTTGACCCGGGCAGGAATCTCTTCCTTTCCCAGGGTGATCCGGATTCCCCTTTCCAGGGTAAATATTGAAAAACCACAATCCGGATCATAATGAATTTCAGATATTTTATTCGGATAAAAAGGGTCTCTCCCTTGGCTTAATAACCTTTGAAGGGTTACCAGTTCTTGATGTATAATAGGTTTAAGCTGGCCGGTAGGACTCCAATCCTTTTTCTCCAGTCCGGTCAGGAGCGGTATTGAGGTTCCTTCCTTCATTTCGGATTTTTTAAAAAGGAGCCCCTCTTCATTCAAGTAATACAGGTCTTGCTGGACCGGGACCAGGAAAACCGGATATTGTTCGGTAACCACTACTTGAAGTTTGTTGGGAAGTTCCCGGTGGAGATAAACCTTTTTAACCCAGGGCGTGGATTCCATATTTTTTTTGACCTCACTTAAATTCAAAGCCAAAAGATTTACGCCGTTTTCCAGTCCGCCCTTTTGAAGTAATTGCGCTTGAGAAACCCGCTTTATCCCCTTGAAACTGACATCTTCCAATTTAAAGATAGGGGTCGATAAGGCTACCAGATATCCGATCAAGAGGACGATACTAACTCCGACAATAATCATCATGATCAAAGAGCCGATCCAGAAATGGTGCATCAGCTTTTCTATCCAGGACAACCCGGCATCGGCCATTGATCTCCGATAATAATTGCGTTCCATGTTCCCCAACCTGGTTTTTCCCAAGTACATGATAACCTCCTTTAGCTGATAGCTCGTAGCTGATAGTTCATAGGGCAAAGCGCATAGCGCATAGAGTACATCCTAAATAATTCCCTTCTTCCTATCAGCTATCAGCTATGAGCTATCAGCTGTGTGAGCTATAGGTCTTTCAGACTGCAACCCCATAATCGAACCTCGGGTTCAAGGACGATCCCGGTCTGTCCCCTGACCCGGGCCCGTATCAGATTCATCAGGCCTAACACATCCGCGGCCCGGGCCCCACCCTGGTTCACAATAAAATTAGCATGCCTGGGGGAAATCTGCGCCCCCCCCCTTTGGACCCCCTTTAATCCGGCTTTTTCTATCAGCCGTCCGGCAAAATCTCCCGGAGGGTTTTTAAATACCGAACCGCAGCTTAATCGATTTAAGGGCTGGGCGGCCCTCCTTTGAGACCAAAGCTTCCGTGTTTCTTTCTGAATGGACTCGGCATCCCCAGAAGACAGCTTAATCCCTCCGGAGAGGAGGACTTCTCCCGGGTCCAATTTAAGGCATCGATAAGCAAACTCCAGTTCTTTTTTTCCCTTCCGAATCTGCCGGCCCTCGGCAGATAACGTTATTATATAGGCGGTTATATCCTTTATTTCTTTCCCATAACTCCCGGCATTCATGGCACAGGCCCCTCCCATCGATCCCGGGATACCGGCCAGAAATTCAAGGCCTTGGAGCCGGTTTTCGATCCCGAAGCGAACCAGCTTGGAAAGGGAAAATCCGGCTTCCACCTCTAAAAGGTGCTGGCCCTTTTTAAACCGTTTGACGGTTATCGGCGGCCGGGGAGTGGATAAATGAAAAACTATTCCCCGCAGACCCCGATCGGATACCAAAAGGTTGCTGCCCCGTCCCAGAATGAACCAGGGAATATTTTCAGCCCGAGCAATTTCCAAAAGTTGTTTCATCTCTGAAGTAGTTTTTGGCTCTATCAGCCAATCCGTCTTTCCACCTATTCGGATGGTGGTATAGGGACTCAAGGGTTCCCTATATTTAATCCCTCTGGGGCAGATCCCTTCCAAAAGCCCTTTAAGCTTCTGTTTGGGATACAAGGTCCTGACCTATTTTCCAAACATCTCCGGCCCCTAAAGTGATCAGCACATCTCCGGGCCGCAGTATCTCTTTGAGCGAGGGGATCACCTCGGCACGATTGGAAATGAATCTTACCTCCCGGTGCCCTTTTTCCTTGATCCCTTCCACCAGATGTCCGGAATCAATCCCTTCTATCGGATCTTCACTGGCGGCATAGATGGGCAGCAGCAACAGGCTGTCGGCCTGATAAAAGGCCGTAGTAAACTCCTCAAAAAGGGCCTGGGTCCGGCTGAACCGATGGGGTTGAAAAACCACGACGATTCTTCTGTCCGGCCAGCATCCCCGGGCGGCATTCAGGGTAGCCCGTATTTCCGTAGGGTGATGCCCATAATCATCAAGAACGGTAGTCCCCTGAAATTCCCCTCTGATTTGGAATCGCCGCTGGACCCCTTCCAAATTGTCAAAAGCTTCCTGTATCCGGTCAAAAGGGACCTCCAGTTCGAAACCCACGGCAATGGCCGCCAATGAATTATAAACATTATGGATCCCAGGAAGTTGAAACCGAATCTCCCCCCAGTCCTTTCCGGCATGGTGAAGCCGATAGCGGGTTGAAAGACCCTTCTGAACGATTTCTCTAGCCTGAATGTCGGCTTGAGCCGTCAGGCCGTAGGTTCGATATCTCTTTTTCAGTTTCGGAATTAAAGAAGGCAAATGGGGATCGTCTAAACAAAGAATCGCCAGGCCGTAAAAGGGAAGCCGGCTCAAGAATTCCAAAAAGGTATTTTGGATATGCTCCAGGTCTTTATAAAAATCCAGATGCTCCAGATCAATATTGGTAACAACGGCGATACTCGGCGACAAGTGCAGAAATGAGCCGTCGCTTTCATCGGCCTCAGCCACCAGGAAGCTTCCCTGCCCCAGCCGGGCATTGCTCCCCCATTTATCCAAACGACCTCCGATAATGACCGTGGGGTCCAGGCCCCCGTAAGCCAGGACATTGGCGACCATAGAGGTGGTGGTGGTTTTTCCGTGGGATCCGGCTATAGCGACTCCATATTTCAAGCGCATCAGCTCCGCCAGCATCTCGGCCCTGGGGATAACCGGCAGGAGGGCCGTTCTGGCTGCCAGGACTTCAGGATTGTCCGGCCTCACAGCCGATGAGGTGACGATCACCTCGGCCCCTTGAATATGTTCGCTCTTATGTCCATAGGCAATTTTCCCGCCTAATGATTGCAAACGTCGGGTGATCTCAGTTTCTTTCAAATCCGATCCGCTAACCTGATAACCAAGGTTCAACAAGACCTCGGCAATACCGCTCATTCCGATTCCGCCGATCCCGATAAAATGAATATGTTGAAAACGTGGGTACATAAAATCCTTTGGTATACGGTCTAAGGTGTAAGGTATACGGTTTTACCTTGAACCCTGAACCCTGAACCTTTCATTAACCAGTTGATAGCACTCTTCCACAATTTCATCGGCCGCTTGCCTGCGGCCAAGGGCCTCAGCCTTTCTCCCCATAGTGGTTATTATGTCCCGATCGCTCAGCCAGATCCTTATTCGATCGGCTAGGAAACCGGGCCGTAGGTCCTTCTCCAGGATCATTTCCGCGGCCCCGGCCTTGACTAAGGCCCGGGCATTGTGTTCCTGATGGTTATTGGCGGCAAAGGGAAAGGGGATCAACAAACTCGGTTTACCCAGGGCCGTTATTTCGCTTAAGGTCATGGCCCCGGCCCGGGCGATGATCATATCCGCTTGACTATACACCTCTGCCATATCGGAAAAAAAAGCCCGAACCTGGTGATGGAATCCCTTTTCCTGATAGGCCAGGGCAAGGGATTTTTCATCATTGGCTCCTGTTTGATGAACAAAAAACAGTCTGTCTTTCAAAGACTCCAATTCATCCAGATCATCCATTAGCGCTTGATTGATCCGATGGGCCCCCTGGCTGCCCCCCAGGATTAAAACCGTCATGGATTCCGAAGGGGAAATCTTCTGATCAAAGGCTTTTTGAAGTTCCTTTCGAATAGGGTTGCCGGTCAGGCGGCTTTTTCTTTTCGAAAAATAGGACCCCTGATCGTCAAAGGCCAGAAATATCCAGTCAGCCACCTTCCCTAACATGCGATTGGTCATACCCGGAATCGAGTTCTGTTCTTGAATGGCGCAGGGGATACCCTTCCACCAGGCAGCCAATACCATCGGACCGGTCACATATCCACCGACCCCCAGAACCACTTCCGGCCTGATCTCTTCAATCATTTTCAACGATTCTTTAAAGGCCCGGGGAAGCAGGGCCATCGACTTTATCTTCCCGGCTACCCCCTTGCCTTTTATCCCTTCCACATTTAACACCTCGAAAGAAAATTCCCTTTCCGCCAATACCTGGGCATCTAAGGGACGCCGGGTGACGACAAATCGGACCAGATTTCCAGGGTCCTTTTTTAAAAAGGCTTCAGCCAAGGCTATAGCTGGAAACAAATGTCCTCCGGTTCCACCCCCGACAATCAGGACACGCACCCCTTTTCCCCTTGATTCTGGGCGGTAATATTCATCAGAATCCCAATACAAATCATGTTCAACAAAAGAGAAGACCCGCCATAACTGAGAAAGGGCAGGGTCAATCCTTTGGTCGGGAGGAGCCCCATCACCACCAGCATGTTGATCAAGGCCTGAAAGCCGATCATCACGGTAATACCTACCACCAGGTACATCCCGAAAAGTTCTTTCACCTTGATGGCCAACTGAAGGCATTTGATAATCAAAATCAAATATAACGCCGCGATGATAAATACGCCCACGAATCCGAATTCCTCCCCGACAATCGAAAATATGAAATCGGTGTGAGGTTCGGGCAAATAAAAGAGTTTTTGCTGGCTCCCGGTAAGCCCACGTCCGGAAAAGCCGCCTGAGCCGAAGGCCAGGAAAGAGTGTTTGAGATGGTATCCCGAACCCAAAGGATCTTTCCAGGGATCCAGGTAAGACAGGACCCTCATCCGGCGGTAGGGAACCCTCCAGACCAGCCAATAGGCCATTGGGATCATGGGCAGGACGGAGAGGATTAAATGTTTGATCCGGACCCCGCCCACAAAAAGCATGATCCCGGTGATCAGGATCAGGGTGATGGCCATCCCCAGATCGGGTTCCAACAGGATCAGGACAATAAAAGTCCCGACCACCCCCCAGTAAAAGAGAAATCCTTTTACTAAATCACGGACTTGATCTTGGTGTCTGGCCATGGACCAGGCCAAAAAAAAGACCAGGATCAGTTTGGAAAACTCCGCGGGTTGAAACGATACCCCGCCCAATCGAAACCAGCGGGAGGCCCCACCCATGCGGGACCCGATCCCGGGAATAAGGACCAAAATCAAACTTAAAAAACTGCCCGCCATGAGCCATAAAACCCATTTTTGAAACTTTTGGTATGGGATAAAACGAAAAGCGATCATGACCAAAAACCCGAAGAAAGCGAAGGCCATTTGTTTCTGGGCAAAATAAAGGCTGTTATGATACCGTTTGGCGGCCAACTGGGAACTGGCGCTGTAAACCATAATGATCCCGAAGATGACCAAAGCCATAGTGACCCCTAACCAGACCCAATCGATTTTCCAGTCGGTTCGTTCCCCGTCATTTCCGAAGTTTTCCTGAAAATCCGGAATGGGTCGGTCTAAAAGCAGGGGCGCCATTAAGTCCTCATCTTTCCAAATTCCTTGACCGCTTTTTGAAAAAAATTCCCCCGCTGGGCATAATCCCGGAACATATCAAAACTGGAACAAGCCGGGGATAAAAGGACCACATCGCCAGGCCGGCTTTGCTCAAAGGCCCTCTGGACCGCTTCTTCCAGAGTGCCGGCGGTTTCGGTTTTGGTCGATCCTCCCAATTGTTTCATCATGATCTCCCGGGCCTCGCCGATCAGGATCAAAGCTCTGACCTTCTGTCGGATCAATTTCTGGAGAGGATAATAATCTCCCCCCTTGTCCCGGCCTCCGGCAACCAGGATAATCGGCTCATTAAACCCCTCAAGGGCCTTGACTACGGCCCCGACGTTGGTGGCCTTGGAATCATCATAAAAACGGACTCCCTTGACTTCACCGACAAATTCCAATCGATGTCCGAATCCCTTAAAAGACTCCAGGGTCTTTTGAACTGCCAGACGATCGGCCCCCATCAGGCGGGCCCCCAGAATGGCGGCCAGGGCATTTTCCTGATTGTGAACTCCGGGCAAGGCAAATCCGCTTAAGTCATAGCTTTCCTGATGGTCTCCCCAAAAAACCGTGGCCTGTTTTTTCTCCAGATAAGCCCCAGGAAAAATTTTTTCGGTTCTACTGAAAAAATAAACCGGCCCGGAGAGTTTTACTCCCAGGGAACGGCAGATCGGATCATCCCAATTAATCACAGCCCCATCGTTTTCCCCCTGGTTGCGAAATAGAGAAGCCTTGGAGGCCGCGTAAGCCCGGAAGTCGGGATAGCGGTCCAGATGATCCTCGGTGATATTCAAAAGGAGACCCACCTTGGGAGAAAAGCGGGTCGTAGTATCCAGTTGAAAACTGCTGATTTCCGCCACGACGATCTCTTGGTCTTGTCCTCCCAGGATAAAGTCCATGAGGGGCCGCCCGATATTTCCTCCCAGAAAAGTTTTTTTCCCGGAATTGATCAGCATCTCATTCAGCAAAGCCGTGGTGGTGGTTTTGCCGTTGGTTCCGGTCACAGCCACCACCGGTATTTTGGACCGGTCGGCAAATATCTCCACTTCTCCAAAGACCGGCGTCCCTTTTTCCCGAACGACTTTCAAAGCGGGGATATCAAGAGGAATTCCGGGGCTCAACGCAACCATATCCGCCTTTAAGAAAAATTCCGGACTATGTCCCCCACCCTCCAGAAGCAAGGGAGGATCCGCTCTATTAAAAGGGGAGACCATTTCCTTTAAATCTGAAATTTCCCGGGAGTCGGAGATCATCACCTGCGCCCCTTCGTTTAATAAAAAAGAGACCAGGGCCATCCCCGTCTTTCCCAAACCGACCACCAATATTTTTTTGCCCTGAAATTCCAAT
>CAZSTT010000079.1:0-4179 GCA_964609705.1 uncultured Thermodesulfobacteriota bacterium | reverse complement strand
GATATTAAACTCAAAATCACGGCAATGATCCAGAACCGAACGATGATTTTAGGTTCCGGCCAGCCCTTCAATTCAAAATGATGGTGCAGAGGAGCCATGCGGAAGATCCGCTTCCCGTGAGTGATCTTGAAATAACCCACCTGAAAGATAACCGAAAGGGCCTCGATCAAAAAAATCCCGCCGACAATGACTAATAAGATTTCATTTTTGGTGATGACGGCCACGGTTCCCAGCGCGGCCCCAAGCGACAGGGATCCCACATCCCCCATAAAGACCTGGGCCGGATAGCTGTTGAACCAGAGGAAGCCCATTCCCGCTCCGACCATGGCCCCGCAAAAAACAGAAAGTTCACCGGTTCCCGGAACAAAGGGGATCTGAAGATAACTGGCGATCTTGGCATTTCCGCTCAGGTAGCTGAGCAGTAAAAAGGTGCCGAAGGCGATCGTTGCCGGACCAATGGCCAGACCGTCCAATCCATCCGTCAGGTTCACGGCGTTGGAGGTCCCGACAATGATGAACAGGGCCAAAAGGATATAGCCCCAGTAGAGGTCCGGGGTCAGGGTTTTAAAAAAGGGGATGTTTAAACGGGTATTATATCTGAAATTGAAATACAAAAAGACGGCCGCTGCCAGGGCAATCGCGATCTGCAGGACAAATTTGGACCTGACACTCAACCCTTTATTCTTCTTTTTAATCAACATCAGATAATCATCTAAAAACCCGATTCCTCCGAAACATAAAGTGACCAGCAGGATCAGCCAGATATACCCGTTGGCCAGATCCGCCCAGGAAAGAGTAGAGACCACTATGGCGAAAAGGATCAATACTCCACCCATGGTCGGGGTCCCCTCTTTGCTGTAATGGGACTTGGGGCCGTCCTCCCGGATATACTGTCCGATCTGATATCGGGTCAAAAGCCTGACGACATAAGGCCCGAGCAGGAAGGTGATTAAGAGGGCCGTCAGTGTGGAGTAGATGGTCCTTAGAGTAATATAGCGGAAGACATTAAAAAAGGAGAACTGACCATGCAAAGCGTATAAAAGATAATATAACATGGCTTATCCCTGATCCTCCAGGGCACTGACAATCGCCCCCATGTCCATGCCGTGAGACCCTTTGACCAGCAGCCAATCCCCTTCCCGGATCAGACCCGGAATCAGGTCGATTATTTCTTTTTGACTCGATACCCAAAAGGATTCTTTCGGGGGACGGATCGCCCGTTGGGCCTCTTTCAGCATTTCCTCAGACAAAGACCCCAAACCCAGAAGATAATCCACCCCCATGGTCCCGATCAGCCGGCCCAGTTCCCGATGCGCTTCCACCGCCTGTTCCCCCAGTTCCAGCATATCGCCCAGGACCAATCCCCCTCCTTTGTATTGTCTTAAAGAATCAAAGGTCTTTAAGGCGGCTTTCATGGAGGCCGGATTGGCATTATAGGAATCATCTATCAAACGGAGTCCCCACCGACCTTTTTTGATCTGCAACCGGTGTTCCGGAAGATGAAAATGCTCCAGACCCTCCCGGACTTTTTTTAAGGAAAGGCCGAGAGCCAGGGCGGTCGCCGCTGCCCCAAGGGCATTGCTGATATTATGTTCTCCCTGAACAGGGAGGAACACCTCTTCCGTCCCTTGGAAATGGATTCGGAATCGGACCCCCCGATCGGATATTTCTAATGGTTCGGCGCGGACCTGGGCTTCAGAAGTCAGACCGAAAGTTATTTTTCGAGCTTTGCAGGCTCGGGCCAGTCCTGTTATTCTTGGATCATCCCTATTGATCACTGCCCAGTGGTCCGGTTCCAGGGCTTCAAAAAGTTCCCCCTTGGCCTTAGCCACCGCCTCCAGGGTCCCAAAGGCCTCCAGATGAGCCGGTCCGACATTGGTTAAAAGCCCTACGGAAGGCCGGGCGATTTGACACAATCGGGCGATTTCTCCCAAATGATTCATACCCATTTCCATAACAGCGAAGCGATGATCCTCATTTAATAAAAAAAGAGTTAAAGGAAGTCCGATCCAGTTGTTCAGGTTTCCTGGATTTTTCAAGGTCGGACCTTCCAATTCCAGGATAGCCGCCAGCATTTCCTTGGTTGAGGTCTTCCCGTTGCTCCCTGAGATCCCGGTCAGAGTCAGGGAAAACTTTCTGCGCCAGAGACCGGCTAAATCGCCCAAGGCTTTAAGGGTGTCTTCGACTTCAATAACCCCTTTGTCAGCCGGCACCATCCCCTGGGAAACCGGCTCGGAAACCAATACGGCTGCTGCCCCTTTTCCAAAGGCCTGGGGGATATGGTCATGCCCGTTAAAACGAGGTCCCTTCAAGGCGACGAAGAGGTTTCCAGGCATCAGAGATCTGGTATCCGTTGAAACCCCGGTAGCCTTACCGGCCAGTTTTCCTTGCACCAACCGGCCGGACAGGCCGGGAATGATTTCCCCCCAGCCTAACTTATCCGTGTCGAACATCCAAGGCCTCTAAAGCCTTTCGGGCTTCCACCCGGTCATCAAAATTTATAATGGTTGAACCCTGGATCTGATAGGTCTCATGTCCTTTTCCGGCTATTAAGATCATATCCCCGGGACGGGCCAACCGGACCGCCAAAGCAATGGCCTCCCTTCGATCCGGAACCATAGTATAAGTTTGAGATTTCGGGATTTCTTTCAATTCCCTCCGGTCCAGAAAACTTATCCCCTGATCTTTAAGCCCTTGTTCAATGGCTTCCATGATCTTCTCAGGGTCCTCCGACCTTGGGTTATCCGATGTAACTACCGTCAGATGACTTAATTCCCCGGCAATCCTGCCCATGAGCGGTCTTTTTCCTTGATCCCTTTCACCGCCGCAGCCGAAAACGGTCAGTATGTTCCCCTGGCCGTATCTTTTCAAGGAAGATAAAGCAAACCGCAAGGCCCCAGGCTTATGGGAATAATCGACCAGGACGGTCAGCCCCTTTTTATTCGAGACCGGTTCCATCCTGCCGGGGACCAGGGTCAATCTCTTAACCCCCTCTTGGATAATTCCAGCTTCCAGATTAAATCCCTCTCCCACCCCCCAGGCGGCCAGGATATTGTTCATATTATATTGCCCGATCAAGGGAGAGGTCAGGGCATATTGCCCTTTGGGGGTCTGGATTCTGGCTTTAATTCCGTTCAAGCTCGAATCAACCTCCAAGGGGAAGTAAGCGGCCTTTTTATCGGTCCCGAAATCCTTTTTAGGGTCCGGGCATTCCTTCCACAACCGTTGGCCGTAGGGATCATCCCGATTGATAAGGGCCAGGCCCTGTCCGTTTCTTTTCAAATGGTGATGAAACAATTTGGTCTTGGATTGAAAATATCCCTCCATATCCTGGTGGTAATCCAGGTGATCCTGAGACAGATTGGTAAAAACCGCCTGATGAAACATCATTTCCCCTAACCTTCCCTGATCCAGGGCATGGGAAGAAACCTCCAGAACCACATGGGTAATTCTCTCCCGGACCATCTCGGCCAGGAGAGCCTGCAAATCCAAAGATTCCGGTGTGGTGACCGATGCCGGTTTTGAAACGGACCCATAGCGACAGGAGACCGTTCCCAAAACCCCAACCGAAAACCCGGCTGATTTTAATATCGACTCCACCAGGTAAGAGGTGGTCGTTTTTCCACTGGTTCCGGTAATACCAATCAAATGAAGTCCGGAAGCCGGGTAACCGAAAAAGCAGGCTGATAATCTGGACAGGGCCAACCGGCTGTTCTCGACTTTAATTTGGGTCACCGAAGAAGGGACCTGCCCTTCCTCTTCGATAACAACAGCTTGGGCCCCGTTTAATATCGCTTGCTCTATAAACGAATGCCCATCGGCCAGAAGACCCCGGATGGCTACAAACAGTCCTTTACTTTTAACCTTCCGGGAGTCATAAGCCAAATGGGTGATTTCCTGGGTCGTGGGCCCTTTGATCACGGCTCCGGGTATGGCCTTTAATAAATCATGAAGCTGCAAGAAGACTCTTTCTCATTAAACCGGTATACCCCGCCTTTGGAGCATTGGCACCTCGAATCATGAAAAAATTCCAAAGGATTCAAGGGGTCAAAGGGCCGAGGATTCGAGTGAATGGCGTGGAGGTTAAATCACTTGAACCCTAGAACCCTTGAACCCTATTTTCGAACTAGTTTCCATCCGGAAATTCGAATTTCCGGATGGAAACACCTGGATTCCCGC
>CAZSTT010000078.1:0-15222 GCA_964609705.1 uncultured Thermodesulfobacteriota bacterium | reverse complement strand
ATTATGAAAAGTTCGACCGGGTTAGGTCCCCTTTTGACCCCATCTTTTTAAGCCTATCTTCCTGCTTCAGCCAGGCCGATGAAATTGAGCAGGCCGAAAACATTATTCGGACGAATATTGAAAAATTCTCTTCCTTATATGCAGATATTTTTTAATTTTCTTTGAAACTTTTTCTCTCCTCCCCTAGTCTAATCGGATAAAGACCCATCCAAGGAGGAAAAGACCATGAACATCGGCTCCGTACTGTTTTTACTTTTGGCGTTTTGCGCCGGACCGGCCTGGGCCGGTTATGGCGGAGATGCGGTTGAAGTGCGGATTGTAACCGACGAGGGGAGGTTACGAAAATTCTGGTGATCTGGGTCCCGTGAAAACTTTTGTTAGAATCATTTTGATCGTTTATATTTTTCATCTGCTAAGACAACTGAAGTCTCAACTTGCCGATCAGGAATCGTCCAATATTTCTTAAGCAGGCGATTCTTCTCTTCTTCATCCACAAGACAAAATCCGTGCTTTTCATAGAAACTTATCGCCCAATGGGCCGCCTTCCAGGTTCCGATCAAAATCGGCTTCTCTGATTCCTTCAAAAGTTCCTGAAGCAGGAGTGTTCCGATTCCTTTTTTTCTTTGTTTAGTTCTTACATAGGCATGACGAATTAAATCTATCCGATTTATCCTGAATTCCCATGACCCCGGTTATTTCATTATTATCAACAAAACATGAAAAACTTACTCCATCCTCGATTTCCGCTTTTAGCTCTTCTTTCGTCATATAAGGCTCATGCCAGCGATCCGGAGGAACCACTCCTTTATAAGCCATGGCCGCATCATTAATGACATTGAAGATTTTTTCTAAATCTTCGTCAGTTCCTTTTCGTATCATCCTATTCTCCATTTCCGGGCAAAGTCCTGAAGGGTTATTCCAAAGTTTTTCAGGGTAACTCCAAAAATCACAATAACTCGTCGGAGGTCTTAACCCGGTCATTTGTTTTATACGGTGCAGTTTATGAAACGCTAACCCGGGTGAAGATCATGTAACTCGTTATAAATGATAAATATTATCTTGGCAAAAAAAAATTCTTGCCAAAATTGGGTGGACCGAGTTTAGAAGATTAACTTGAAAAATAAACAGGATAAATATAAGATAGGCCCGGTTTTGCAAAAATTACCTCGAAGGGAATATCAAGGCGGACATGATCACCTTTAAAGGGGTTCATAAGTGGTTCAAGAAACTCCATGTTCTCAATGAGGTCCATCTTCACGTGGAGCAGGGGGAGGTGCTGGTGGTCTGCGGCCCTTCGGGTTCCGGAAAATCAACCCTGATCCGAACCATCAATAAACTTGAACCCATCGATAAAGGGACGCTATTGGTGGATGGAATGGATCTTTCCAATCCCCGGACGGATATTAATAAACTCCGGGCTGAAATCGGATTTGTCTTTCAGCAGTTTAACCTCTACCCCCATCTATCGGTGTTAAAGAATATCACGCTGGCCCCGATTAAAATCCGCCAGACCCCGAAAAAAGAAGCCGAAGAACAGGCCATGACTCTCCTGGAACGGGTCGGTCTGACCGATAAGGTCCATGCCTATCCGACCCAGTTATCCGGCGGACAACAACAAAGGGTGGCCATAGCCCGGGCCCTGGCCATGAAGCCCAAAATAATGCTTTTTGACGAGCCCACTTCCGCCCTTGATCCCGAGATGATCGGGGAGGTTTTGGCTGTGATGCAGGATCTGGCCAGATCGGGAATGACCATGATCGTGGTAACGCATGAAATGGGGTTTGCCAGTGAGGTGGCCCACAAGGTCGCCTTCATGGATTTCGGGGCTATTCTTGAAGAGTCCGACCCGAAAGAGTTTTTTAAAAACCCGAAACACGAAAGGGCCCAGCAGTTTTTGAAAGAAGTCCTTTCACCGATGCATTAATTTCTTTCAGGTAAACCCCCGGCTCTGCCGGTGGGACTTTCGAGTTTGACAATTCCGGGAGTAGGGGTTTTTCAATATCGACAACGAGTAATAAATGTTTTCCATTTGAAGACCAAATTTTGCCTGGCTCGTCATTCCGGCAAAAGCCGAAATCCAGGGATTCTAAAAGGGTTAGGAAAAACTCTGGACCCCGGCTTTCGCCGGGGTGACGGTTAAAAGGGTTATAGGTTTTTGTTGGTGAGCCCCTTTGAGGGCTAATATCTTCAAGCCTCCGGCTCTGCCGGAGGTCCGGGGACTAAGAAAATTAATAATAACAGGAGGGGATCAGATGAAAAAAACTATCGTTATGGGTTTGATGCTTTTATTAATGACAGGCCTGGTGGGAACTCTAATGGCTGCCGATACTCTGGAAACGGTTAAGAAGAAAGGGGTCCTGGTAGCCGGGGTGAAGGATTCGACCCCGGGATTCGGTTTTGTGGATGAGAAAACCCGTGAAATCGTTGGGTATGATGTCGATTTTATGAAGGCTATTGCCAAAAAACTGGGGGTCAAGATTGAACTAAAACCCGTGACTTCCGCCAGCCGTATGCCGCAGTTGATCGAGGGGAATGTCGACATTGTCGCCGCCACCATGACGGCCACCCCGGAAAGGGCCAAGCAGATTGATTTCAGCTTGACCTACTTTTTTACGGGTCAGAAATTTATCGTAAAAAAGGGGACGGTTAAAAGCCTGGCCGACCTGGACGGGAAAAAGATAGGAACGGCCAAGGGCTCGACTTCCGAACAAAACGCCGCCAAAGCCTTGCCGAAAGCCACTATTCTTTCCTTTGACGACTACCCCCAGGCCTTTTTAGCCTTGCAGCAGGGCAAGGTTTTTGCTGTAACCACCGATGAATCGATTTTGGCCAATATTCTTGGACGGGCGCCCAATAAAGAACAGTTTGAAATTCCCGAGATTCAAATTTCCGATGAACCTTATGGGATGGGAATGCGCAAAGGCGATAAAAATTTCGGCGACTTTGTTAATAAAACCCTGTTGGAAATGGAAAAAAGCGGAGAGGCCAAAAGGATTTTTGACCGTTGGTTCGGACCCACTTCAGCCGTTCCTCTCAGCCGAGGAAAATTCAAGATCACTGAAGGCCAAAGGGTCACCGAAGGGAAATAGTCGGACGAGTTCTTCTTAAGCTCTTGCGCCACTTGGGAGCAATAGGAATAGAATAATTTTATTAAGGGTTCAAGGCGCCAAGGGGTCAAGGATTCAAGTGAAAGGCGTGGAAGTTTATCCGCTTGAACCCTTGAATCTTTGAATCCTGGAACCCTCTGTTCGAATTAAGAGGTGGACCCGAATTGTTAAAATACCATTTCGATTGGTCGGTTGTCACTTCTGGAAAATATTTTGAGTGGCTCATTTCCGGCCTCAATGTAACTATTCAACTCTCATTGGTATCCATCGCCCTGGCTTTTTTCCTGGGTCTGCTCATTGCCGTGATGAGGATGAGTCAGGTCCGGCCAATCCGCTGGTTTGCCCATGGCTACCTGGAATTTTTTCGGAACACGCCCCTCCTGGTTCAGATTTTTTTCTGGTATTTCGGGTCTTACAAGATATTACCAACTGCTATTAACAACTGGATGAATGGTCTGAATTTTGAATTTGCGGCAGCCGTAATCGCCCTGACCATCTACACCTCGGCCTTTATTGCCGAAGATATCCGTTCCGGTATCCGCTCCATCCCCAAAGAACAAATGGAAGCGGCCCAGAGTTCCGGTTTTTCCTATCTGCGGTCCATGCAGTATATTATTCTACCCCAGGCGGTTCGTTTAACCGTCCCCCCCCTTATCAACCAGTTTTTGAACCTGACCAAAAACTCTTCTCTGGCCATGACCATCGGGGTTATGGAATTGACCTACCAGGCGCGTCAAGTGGAAAGCTATACTTTTAGGGGGTTTGAAGCCTTTACGGCAGCCACGCTGGTCTATGTGGTGATCTCCTTGGTCATTACCGGACTGGTAACCCTTTACAGTAACAAGGTCCTGACTCCCATGAAGGCCCGATAATATGGAAACCGGATTTGATTTCACCGTTATCTGGACCAACTTGACCTACTTTTTCATCGGGCGTTTTCCTCATGGTCCCTTGGGCGGGATTGCCCTGACCCTGTATCTGGCTTTTATGGCCTGTGTTTTATCCTTCCTGGGAGGATTGGTTCTGGGAATTATGAATCTTTCCCATAATAGAGTCGTCAAATACACCTCTCTGGCGATAGTGAACGGTATTCGAGGGATGCCGCTCTTAATGGTTATCTTCTGGATGTATTTTCTTCTTCCGGCTTTTTTGGGACGGACCGTGACGGAGAGCTGGACGGTGATTATGGCCCTGACCCTGTTTACCTCAGCCTATATGTCCCAGATTGTCAAGGCCGGGGTGGAAAGCATACCCCGGGGGCAAACCGAGGCCGCCATTTCCACAGGACTCCGTCCCTGGCAGGCGATGATCCATATCGTCTTACCCCAGGGGCTCCGCAATATGATCCCGTCCTTTGTCAATCAATTTGTTTCGTTGATCAAGGATACTTCCCTGGCCTTTATTGTCGGTGTTTCGGAGTTAACCCACGTGGCCACTCAGATCAATAATCGAACGATCGTCTACCCCACTGAGATATTTTTCTTTATTGCCGTTATATATTTTATTATCTGCTATGCCTTTACCAGTCTGTCCCGCTGGCTTGAAAAACGGCTGGCCTGGAAACGGTAGGCGTTCACCTCTGTCTGGTTATATAAGGAGCCATTTTGAAACTACAGGATCAAAAGGTGGTTATTATCGGCGGCAGTTCGGGCATTGGGCTGGCGACGGCCAGAGCGGCCCTTGACGAAGGAGCTTCGGTCGTCATCGCCAGTCGTTCCCGGGAGAAACTGGAAAAGGCCAATCAGCAATTAAGCCGGCAGGCATTGATTTATGAGGTTGATCTGGCGGACCGAATCTCGCTTGATCATCTATTTCAGGAAGTGGGCGAAGTGAACCATCTTTTTATTTCCGCTGCCGATCCCCAGTCCGGTTTGCTGATGAACACCGCTGGGGAGGATATCCGGTCTTCCCTGGATACCCGATTTTGGGGAACTTATAGTGCCACGCAATTAGCGGCCCCGAGAATGACTAAGGACGGGTCCATCACCTATATGTCCGGCAACGCGGCCGTAAAAGCCATTAAGGGGTCTTCCGTCGGTGCGGCCTCGCTGGGGGCCGTCGAGGCCTTTGCCCGGGTCATGGCTGTGGAACTGGCCCCGATAAGAGTCAATGTGGTCAGGGCGGGACTGATTGATACCCCTTTACTCGACCGGTACGGAAATCAGCGGCAAGCCATTATTGAAAACTACGCCAAAAGACTTCCCTTGAAACGCATTGGATCAGCCGCAGAGGTGGCTGAAGCCGCTATTTTTCTGATGAAAAGTTCCTATACGACGGGCATCATCCTTGAGGTGGATGGAGGAGCTTTATTGATTTAGCCGTCCTGAAAAGGAGGCGGAAACTATAAGGATCTCTTTGATGATTGATCGGGCTATTGTTTCATTAAGGATTCTGCGGTAGGGAAATTCTTCAACATTTCCTTTAAACCTTGAAGGGAAAGTTCTTCAGCCGTAACCCAGCGCATGTTTCTCTTGATAAAGGCATCAATCTCCAGAAGGTTTTCAGAAAGGGTTTTTTGGGTATGGTCCCAATGGGCCCTCCAAACCAATTTCCCCTCCTTTACTTTCACCAAATGGAGATCAAAAGCGACTGAGGCCGGTTTTTCAACCCCATAGGTCTTCCCAATCCTTTCCTGAAACCGGAAGATGTGACCCCAAAGCACATAATCGGCTTTCATTTGAGCGCCCAGGGTTTTCATCAAAAGCAGAGGATCTTTCTCGATCCCCCTGGAAAGAAGGATATTATAAAATCCTTCCACCTGATCCGGATTGATGAAATCAAATCCTTTACCCCCCTCCGGCAGCAGATCCCACAACAAACGAGTCAAAAGTGGGGCCGGATTCCCTTCAATGGATCCGATCTCGAAGATATTTCCGCAGGACCGACAGCGCACAATCTCCCTCCCCTGGCCATATTCCACTTCGAAAGGGACAACCGCCATCCTAACCTCTCCGAAGGAAATCCCTGTCCAGATCGTGACGACCAGGCCTGCTGCCAACATCAAAACGAGAAACCCTCTTTTTATTTCTTTTATCATCAGAACACCCCCTTGGTAGAGCGAACCTTATTCGGGCCGGCCCGCGGATTTCTTCCTCATTCTCATTACCGACAACCCTATCAATGTCCCGCCTTACTACCCCACAGTTCTTTGAGCCGCTGATCCCGACCGCACCTGGTACGGTAAAATTTATAACGGATCGGGTTCTTTTTGTAATAGTGCTGGTGATAATCCTCTGCCGGATAGAACTCGGTGGCCTGGACAATTTCGGTCACGATCGGTTCTTTGAAGGTCTTGGTCCTTTCCAACTGCATTTTGGACTGTAATGCCAACCGGAGCTGTTCTTCATTATGATAGAAGATGGCACTGCGGTACTGGTGCCCCGAATCACAAAACTGTCTGTCCTTGGTGGTCGGATCGATGTTATGCCAGAAGATGTCCAGCAGCTTTTGGTAGGTCACTTTGGCGGGGTCATAGACGACCTGAACCGACTCGGCGTGCCCGGTTCCTCCGGCGGAAACCTCTTCGTAGGTGGGGTTTTTTTTCTGCCCGCCGGTATAGCCGGAGGAGACCGAAACCACCCCTGGGATCTGATCGAAAGGGTGTTCCATACACCAGAAGCAGCCGCCGGCAAAGGTCGCTTTCTCAAGACCCGTTGCAGCCATGACCGTCGTCACGGAAACGAGCGTTCCTGCCAGTCCCATCAGAATGAGAATACAATTTTTCAAGTGGCCCTCCTCTCCGAGGCCTGGATTATTTGGCCCTTCAATAATTCAGAAAACCCTCAGGGGCCAGACTGGTGGCCAGCATCACCCGGTTGATCTCCAGGTGCCCCGTCCAGCTTTCAGCCGCCTGGTGGGCCGGTACCAGCCAAAACGGTTCTATGGTTTCAATCAACGGTTCAAAACCTATCAGGGCCGATATCGATGTTCTTAGGCTATCGGCCATCGGCTCAAGGTCACTATTTTTATCGATCATAGCCAGGACCTTTTTCACAGCCCGTAATCCGATGGATAATCCCAACTCCCGGAAACCCAGACGGTATTTGGCCGGGAGGTTCCAGGGGCTCGTTCGACCATAGGCCTCCAAACCCAGCCGAATGGAATCCAATAAGATCTTCAACAGGTCGGTTTTTCGGAGGTAACCATCAGCCATCAATTGGGTCACCCGGAGAGAATCAACCAACAGACCGCCGATACCCAGAGGGTCATCGGTGACCCAGCTCTGACCATCACACATTTCGGCCAGTTCGGCGATTTCGGTCTTCAGATCCACCTGGGATGATTGATTAAAAAACCGTTCGGTCGTGGCCTGAAGCTGGCAAAAGGTGAGGTAACCGTCGAGGGGATCATGCTGTCCCATGGAGGGTACGAGTGGACTGGAAAGGTCGATGCTCATCTTCCAGACCATTCGTTTTCGGCGGCCGAAGTTGGGGATATACGCGAAGCGGGCATAGGCTGTTTTGGCCAACTCCCTGGCCCACTCCTGGTAAACGGCTTCATTCATGATCCGGCTCAGACGGTTAAGGGCGTGCATCCACTTGGTCAGATAATGAAAGTACTGCCCGTCCCGGTCCCATTCCAGACCTTCATCCAACGGTTCATCAGGCCGCCGTTCGTTCATTTCCTTGCCGATTCTTAGGCCCCCGATAGTCGGATGTCTTTGACCCTCCGGCTCGGGAAGGCCGCTGATCCAGCCGGTTCGAAGGTCATCTTCCCGATGCCGTCCGAGCAGGCCATGAACCTGTTCAACGAGACGCAAGGCCAGGTCGCGGTAGGCTTCTTCTCCGGTCTGTCGATAGAGGTGTAAAAAATTGCACAGGGCAAAAGCATCGGTCCATAAGTAACGCCTGGGCTTTCCAGCAGGGGACAGTCCGGTGGCCTCAGCAAATCGGGCCATGATTTCCCGGACCTTGTTATGGGGATCATCTGGTCTCATCTCTTTAACCCTCAGTCCTCTTGCAGGCGGAAGGAAGGCAGAAAATATCAAGAAAAATGGAAACCCTCTTCCATCACCTCCGGACAATGAGAACCGGGATTTTCGATTCCTTGTGAACAACCCCGTAGGTCACACTGCCCAAGATGGCGGCGGCCAGGGCGCTTCGGCCATGGGAACCCATGACAATAAGATCCGCCTTGGTCTTCTTGGCCGTTTTCAAGATTTCCTCGACCGGGTGCCCCATCACAAGGACTGTATCGTACTTAACTCTCTTCTCCTTACATATTTTTTTAATGATCCCGGCAAAACCTTCAGCGGCCTCTTTATAATAATCCTCGACCGGCTCGATGATATGCCTGGCCGTCTTTCGGGCCGGGACGGTCTGGCTGAAAATGGCGCCATTATCGATGACGCTCAAAATGATTACCGAGGCCTTGACCTTTTTGGCCAGGTCCACTGCATACCAGGCTGCTTTTTGGGCTGTTTTTGAGCCGTCGGTCGGCAACAGAATTTTAGAAATCATGGCTTCTCCTTTTTAAAATGTCCCGGCCTGCCCATCCGCCTTTCATTAACCCATCTCGGTGAATAGGGCCGGTTTTGGCGTTGAATCAGTCGGCGGATCCCAAGGATTAAATACAATTGTATTAAAAAAAGAAGAAAATAGAAATAAGGTAAATTCTGTATTTTTCCAGCGAAAAACCTGTAATTCAACGATATCCGGGTCTATGTTCTGATCATGAGGGATGCCCTCCTTCCCTTTATCCAATAAACCGATGAGAAGGGCTCCTGTTGTCTCATGGCCTTCCGCCCTATTTTCCTCCTTGACCGTATCCTCTTCTTTCTTTATTCTCTTTTTATCAAAAAAAGCAACTTTTATCAAAACCTCATTTTATGGATAACCGTACCCTGACGGGGTTAGGCAACAGTCAGGAGTTCAGATCTTGGAGATAGGCCCATGTCACCTGAAATAACCGAATTCAAAAGTGATAGATTGGCTCAGAAAAAGAAGACCTTCCAACTCAGAAAATTCAATAGCGGTTCCACGGCCATGGGAGCCTCATCTATTGGAGCCCTGGCCATCGGTTCCCTGGCCTTCGGAGTGCTGGCCATGGGAGCGATAGCCATCGGAGCCTTAACGGTGGGACGATTGGTAGTCGGAAGAATTCTTGTGAAAAAAATGAGGATCGGTTCGTTGGTTGTTGATGACCTGACGGTGAAAAGGCTGAGAGTCCTGGAAAGGGATTAATCGATCGGGAAATTCTTGTCCGATAAAGAGGTAATCTAAGTTCTCATTTTGGGTCCCTGTCCGGCATCGGTGCGTCTAGAAATGAAGTAATCATTGAAACCAGCCAGGCACTCTTGTCCATGACCGTAATAGGGGGGTACCGGGAAAGACGGCGAGTTGAGAGCTTGGAAGGCCGTGGACTGTTGCCCGAACGGGCTGTGCTCATTGTTTTCGCCTCCGTCGGTGATATTGATTCGGCGTATTCTTTTCCGGCAGGCGCGGTTCGCCTCCACCGGGAGGAAGGATCGTCTTTTCTTCCGAAGCGACCCATATGAAACGCGACGCCGATTTACCTCCCTTACCGGCGGGAATCCGGAAACGGCGCACATGAAAGCCACACCGCATCAATCGCTGCTCGAAAATTTTGTTCGGATAGGCCGACCACACCGCCAGGCATCCTTTTTTGGCAAGCGCGCGACGACACGCTTGAATTCCTTCAGGCCCGTATAAGCGACGGTTGCCTGAATCCGTCATCGCGTCAGGACCGTTGTCGACATCCAGCAGGATCGCATCGAATTGACTATGGGAACGCGAGATAAGTTCGACGATATCCCCGGTCACGAGATCGACGCGTTGGTCTCCCAGAGGCTGATCGTTGAGTGCCCCGAGATACTCAAGGTTCCATTCTACCACGGCACAAACCAGTTCACCCACCACCACCCGGGCCTGAGGACCGAGCATGTCGAGCGTCTGGCGCAGAGTGTAGCCCATTCCCAGGCCGCCGATAAGGATTCTGGGCGCCTTGTTACCAGCCAAGTGCCTGCAGCCCAGTCGCGCCAGTTCCAGTTCAGATTCATATTGGCGGCTGTGCATGAGGTCCTGACCGTTGACCGTTATAACAAAATCACGGTCATGCTGATACAGAGTCATTTCGCCTCCATCCGGGGTTCGGGCTGCGGCGATTTTTATTCTTGCTTTCATGGGAACACCTGTTTACTGCCATAACCATTAATACCACGTGCAGGGATTATGATTTCGATCGGCCATGATACCTCTGAATGATTGAGCTGAATGCAAAAGGTAAGCGCATGGTGTTGGAAGCACGATTCTCTGGACAGAACGTCTTTGCTTCTTGGGATGTTGAATACGAACCATCTGCGGTCATTGTCCCTCTCATGGCACGCCAAACCTGCCAAAATCCAGATAACCTAGTATAAATGATAACTATGGTCTTGACCATATTAATTCCCACCCCCCAATAAGGTTCTTCTCTCAAAATTAGTTGGTGAAAGGGGGCGAGGATCCAAGGTCTCAAGGGTTTGTTTTTCAAAAATTTTATCAACGCCTGGAGCATCCTCTCGGCCTCTCTGACTTCTTTCTGGAGTTTTGATAATTGGTTTCCCTTTAACCCATACGCTTAATAGTGTTGGGATGAAAGAAACCAAGAGCCCGCTTGATTTAAAACTTTTTTAAGGAGGGGGAAGTCCGGTCTTCACTCATTACTTAAGAAGAATATCTTGAAATATTTTTTTTCTACCTATAGTATAATCCAAAAATAATTTAAACTTGAAAGAAAGGAAATAACATGGATCAACGATTAGAGGGAAAAGTGGCGATTGTCACCGGAGCCGGTCAGACACCGGGAGATACCATAGGCAACGGCCGGGCCATGGCCGTTCTTTTTGCCCGGACCGGGGCCAAGGTGATGCTGGTGGACCGCCGTCTGGATTCGGCCGAGGATACCAGGGCCATGATCGAAAAGGAAGGCGGAACGGCCTTTGCCTTTGCCGCCGATGTCACAAAAGTAGATGACTGCCGGCGCATAGCCGAAAAATGTGTAGAAACCTACGGTCGCATCGATATTCTGGTAAACAATGTAGGTATCGGGGGGGAGGATTTCGGACCGGTGAAGTTAAAAGAAGAAGTCTGGGACCGTATCTATGATACCAATGTAAAAAGTGCCTTTATGACCTGCAAATATTGCCTGCCCATCATGGAACAGCAAGGGAGTGGTTCCATACTGAATATTTCTTCGGTGGCGGCGGTGGCTAATACCTCCATGCTGGCCTATAAAACCTCCAAGGCCGCACTCAATGCCCTGACCCATTCCATAGCTATGAAATATGCCAAGAAAGGAATCCGGGTTAATGCCATTATGCCCGGTTTGATGAAAACCCCCATGGCTATTGAAGGAATTTCAACTTCCCGGGGAATCAGCAAGGAACAACTGATTCAGCAAAGAGACAGCATGGTTCCTTTAAGAGGAGGGATGGGCTCCGGTTGGGACATCGCCTATGCCGCCCTTTTTCTGGTTTCGGATGAAGCGAAATTCATTACTTCGGTGATCCTGCCGGTGGACGGCGGGCAATGCGGCAAAGTGGGATGAAAGAGGATCTGTTCACCACAAGAGCCACAGAGGACACAGAGCATTTCATTTTTTCTTTGGCGGAGATATCGCCAAAGAAAAACTAATCTGTTGCTTCGCGAACATAAAATTCAAAGGATGCTGATGCAGACAGACATAAGGGCTTCTGTGTTAAAAATGCATTTAAAAACCAAGCCAGGAGTATGAATCATCATGAAAAAAATCAGATTAGGCCGGACCGGGTTGATGGTTACCAAACCCGCTTTTGGTGTTCTACCTCTTCAGCGGGTGGAGATGAACGAAGCGGTACGGATTTTACAAAAGGCCTATGACCAGGGTATAAACTTTTATGATACGGCCAGGGCTTACACCGACAGCGAAGAAAAAATAGGCAGGGCCCTGTCCGGCGTCCGAAAAAATATCATTATTGCCACCAAGACCCAGGCCCGGAAACCGGAGACTCTCTTTCAACATCTGGAAACGAGTTTGCAAACCCTCAAAACCGATTACCTAGACATTTACCAGGTGCACAATCCGGCAAACCTTCCCAATCCTGAAGACCCGGAGTCTCTTTATGGCGCTTTGCTCCGAGCCAGGGAAAAAGGAATGATCCGGTTTTTCGGCGTCACCAACCACCGGCTCCCCGTCGCCCTGGAGGCGGCCGCCTCTTCCCTGTTCGACACCATCCAGTTCCCCCTGAGTCTCCTGGCCAGCGAAGATGATTTGAAACTGGTTGAAGCCTGCAAAAAATCCGACCTGGGTTTTATTGCCATGAAGGCCCTCAGCGGTGGTTTGATTACCAACATTCCGGCGGCCGTAGCCTTTATGGATCAATACGAAAATATAGTCCCCATCTGGGGCATCCAGAGAGAATCGGAGCTGGATCAATTTATTGAACTCGAAAAAAATCCTCCCCTGCTGGACGAGGCCATGCAAAAAGACATTGCCAAAGACCGAGCCGAGCTGGGAGGTAATTTTTGCCGGGGATGCGGATATTGTATGCCCTGTCCGGCGGAAATTCCCATCAATATGGCGGCCCGCATATCACTGTTGCTGATGAGAGCTCCTTATGCCAGATTCCTGGAAGACAATTGGAAGGCCGAAATGATGAAGATTGAAGACTGCACCGAATGCGGAAATTGTATCGAGCAATGCCCTTACCAGTTAAATACTCCGGAGCTGCTAAAACAGAATCTCTCCTTTTATAAAGAATTCTACTCCCAACATAAAAAATAATCCGTTCGGCTCATTTTTTCGTCAAGGCCTTTGCTTCCCGGGAGCCCGGCGGCGGGATCCCGGGACAGATGATAAAAGATTGGCATAAAGTGACCGGTCATGAAGCGGAGCGGTTAATCATCCCCACACCGTATTAACTAATTTTTCTTTACTGCCCATCGCCTATCGCCTGTTTTTTAATGTTTCTCCATCCAAAACGTTTCCCCGACCAGAGGCTGAAAATCCAGGAGATAGAATTTTCGGTGAACATAAGGTCTGAGGGCGATGAACCGCATCTGGGTATAGAGAAAGGTATAAGGGGCATCTTCCATAATTTTTAACTGGATATCCCGGATCAGGGCCTTGCGCTTTTTCACATCCATTATCTGCTGCTGCTCGTTGATCAGCTTCCAGAGCTCCGGGTTGCTCCATTTATAGTACATGGATGTCTCCAGCGAGCCGTAGTAAGGTACCAGCCACTCTTCCGGATCCACCCCGGCGGTCATGACATGAAGGGACATTTCATATTCCCAACGGTAGGCCCGGTTGAAGTATTGGGCAAACTCAAGAAAGTTCAGCTTAAGATCGATGCCTACTTCTTTGAGCATCTCTTTTATCACCTGGGCGGGATTGGTCATCGCCTGGGTGTTCCAGGTAATGAGCTCAAGGGAGAATCCGTTGGGATACCCGGCTTCGGCCAGAAGCTTCTTGGCCCGTTCGGGATTGTATTTGACCTGGTCGGCAGGAGGGAGGGCGTCATCGTAAACCGGGGGAACAGGTCCGGTTCCGAGATGACCGAACCCGCCCCAGGCCAGTTTCAATAACTTGCTCTTGTCAATGGCCATGGTAATGGCCTGGCGGACCCTCTTGTCGTCCAGGGGCTTTTTCAGGGGCTTGGTGCCCTCAATCCAGGGCTGGACCCGCAATACATACATATGGGTTCCGGGAAATTCATCAATGATGGAGCCCGGGGCCTCCTTCTTTACGGTTTCTACCTGGAAGTGATAGAGGCCGGTTCCGTCCAGCCTTCCGGCGATAAAGGCCGATAAGACACTGGCCGGGTCAGGCATGATCTTTATGGTAATGCCGTCTAAGTAGGGCAGGCCTTTTTTAAAATAATTGGGGTTTTTTACCAGGGAGATGTGCGAGCCCTTGACGAATTCTTTGAGAATAAAAGGACCGGTCCCGATGGCCACATTTTTCAGGTCCCCATATTTGTCGACCACCTCTTTAGCCACAATAGCACACCAGGGAGCGGCAATGTAGCGGAGAAAGGGGGCAAAGGGTTGGCTTAATTTAAATAGGATGGTGTACTTGTCCGGCGTCTCGATGGCTTTGATCTTGTCAAAATAATAGGAGTGTTTAAAGTCGGGTTTCCGGCCGTACAGGCCTGAAATCCGTTCGATGCTGTATTTGACATCGGCCGAGGTCATCTCACGGCCGTTGACCGGAGGTACGTTGTGAAAAAGCACGCCCTTGTGGATCTTGAATTCATAGGTGGTCTCATCAATCTGCTTCACGCTTTCGGCCAGTTCCAGTTCCCAACCGGTCATCTCGGCATTCAAACGCAGCAGGCAGTTATTGGTATTTAAGGTGATGACTGTCGTTGCCCCGGAGGTTTCATGATGGGGGTCCAGGGATCTGGGATCGACTTGCATCTGGGTTCGGTAGATTCCTCCATACTGAGGTTTTAAGGCGGCTTTTTGTTTCTTTTTTCCCTCTGCTTCGGTCTTTCTGGCCTTGTCGGATAAAGATCTTCTCATTTGGGCCGGTGCCGTGGAGACGAGAGTTATGGAAAAAAGGATACACAGGATTACTAACCAGATATTTCCATTCTGAAACAACTTTTTTGATTGTTTTTGTGGGTTTTGCATTTTTTCCTCCTTGGTTGCGAAAAGGGTCAAAAGAGTTGTTTTCTTGGCCATGACCTTTGTGAGAGTTCCTCGATCTTTAAGAATCGATAAGTCAGGGGCCTCTTTTATTGAAATAAAAAAAACGTTTTGGATGGTAATAAAAGGGATTGAGGGGAAATGGACAAAATAGTTTAACGAGGGGCGGAACCCAATCGGCCGTTAGAAAAAGAACCATAAATTCTTACCGCCTCTTCTCTTTCAAAGGGGGGAATGTCTAAAGGTTGCTTTCAGGCCTCAAAAGGATTTAATGCTTATATCGCCGTATGGGGGAAATTTTTATTAAGTTCAGTAGTTGGTTTCTTATCCAGCGAGATGGCAAGCGACGAAGTGATTGGGAGAAACCTCCTTCCAGATCGGAGTGGTCTCCGAGCAGATTTTTTCTTTCCGCTTGCACCGGGGATGAAAACGACACCCGGGGGGA
Organism: uncultured Thermodesulfobacteriota bacterium; assembly: GCA_964609705.1. Taxonomy (GTDB): domain Bacteria; phylum Desulfobacterota; class RBG-13-43-22; order RBG-13-43-22; family RBG-13-43-22; genus RBG-13-43-22. The sequence goes on along the minus strand of CAZSTT010000078.1, from coordinate 40 downwards.
GGGAATATAGGACTGGGTATTTCCCCTTCCAAGGCGATCG
>CAZSTT010000077.1:9220-15363 GCA_964609705.1 uncultured Thermodesulfobacteriota bacterium | reverse complement strand
ACGCCCAGGTAGCTGTCCAGGCCCTTGGCATAACGGGCATTGGAGAGGCGGTAGGTTTCGGCAACCGCTTCGACCAGTGATTGCTGGGCGGCGATCTGCTGGTTCACCGTGCCCCGCAGGGCCAGGGCATCGGCCACTTCCCGAAAGGCCGTTTGGATTGTTTTTTCATATTGGGTCAGGGATATTTCCCTATCTAATTTTGTTACCGCGAAGGCCGACCAGGTGCGGGCATCAAAAATCGGCAAAGCGATCTGCGGTATGAAGCTCCAGGTTCCTGAGCCGGCCTGGAAGAGTCCTGACAGATCGGCGCTGGCCGTTCCCAGGGTGGTCGTCAGAGAGATACGGGGAAAGAAAGCCGCGCGGGCGGCGCCGATATTGGCGTTGGCTCCTTTGAGCCGGTGTTCCGCCGCCAGCACATCCGGTCGGCGCAGGAGCACTTCCGAGGACAGGCCGGGAGAAACCTCCTGGGGGGGGCGGAGGCTGCTTAATTCCGAAGGCAGCAAGGATCGGGGCAGAGAAGAACCGACCAGAAGGTTCAAGGCATTTTCATCCTGGGCCGCCAGTTGGGCATAGCCGGCAATGTCTCTCCTGGCCGTTTCCACCAGGGTTTGGGCGCGCCGGAGATCCAATTCGGACACGAGTCCGACTTCAAGACGTTTTCGGATCAACGCATAGGCGGCCTCCTGGGTCGCCAGGGTGGAGGACGCCAGTTTGAGGTTTTCCCGATCGGCGGCCAGGGTCAGGTAAGCAATGGCTACCGAGGACACCAGAACGGTCTGTGAACTCCGGCGGGCCTGATCCGTGGCCAGATATTCTTCCAGTGCCCGTTCTTTCAGACTGCGAATGCGGCCGAAGAAATCAATTTCCCAGGCCGTGAGACCAAGACCGACACTGTACTGTTCAGTCGTGATCTCCTTGCCGGTTAAAGAAAGGTCAGCCGGAATATGTTGTTGACTCCCCAGGCCGACCGCATAGACGGAGGGCAGTTGTTCGGCCCGTTGAATCCCATAAAGGGCCCGTGCTCTTTCAACATTCAGGAGCGCCAGGCGCAGATCGCGGTTGTTTTCCAAGGCCATCTCAATAATTTTTTGCAACCCTTCATCGGTGAAGAACCCTCGCCAGGGCAGCTCGGCAGCCGCCGGAAGGGATTCGGCCGTTTTCGTTTCCTGGTAAGCAGCACCGGTCGGCCAGGTTGGCGGGACAGGCGCCTTGGGCTGCGTGTATTCCGGAATCATGGTGCAGGCCGTCAGAGAAAGGACGACCAGGGCGGTCAATATATTTTTTACAATCATAACCTTATCCCTCAGAAGAATTTGGAGCATCAGGCCGGCCCTCCGACGCAGGCCTGGAACCGGAGCCTTTTCCAGGTTGGCGAGGCCTCTGATGCACCTTGAATAGTCGGGAGACGAGGACAAAAAAGAGCGGAATATAGAAGATAGCGATAATCGTCGCCGTGAGCATCCCGCCGGCCACCGCCGTACCGATGGCCTTCATGGCCCCGGCGCCGGCCCCGGTAGCAATGGCCAGGGGCAGAACACCGAAGAAAAAAGCCAAAGAGGTCATGATGATGGGCCGAAACCGCAACTTGGCACCCTGGACGGTGGCCTCGATCAGTCCGGCCCCCTGGGCCATCTGTTCCTTGGCGAACTGGACGACCAGGATGGCGTTTTTGGTCGTCAGACCCAGGGTGGTGAGAAATCCGATTTGAAAATAGACGTCATTGTACATACCCCGCATCCAGGTGGCCAGGGCGGCGCCTATGATCCCCAGGGGCAGGACCAGCAGGATCGAAATGGGGATCGACCAGCTTTCATAGAGCGCGGCCAGGCAGAGGAAAATGACGATGATGGAAAAGGCATAGAGCAGTGGACCCTGGGAACTGGCCATTTTTTCCTGATAGGACAGGCCGGTCCATTCAAAACCGATCCCCTGGGGCAGTTTGGCTACGATCTCCTCCATGGCCTGCATCGCTTCACCGGTACTTCTCCGGGGTGCCGCCTCTCCTTGAATGTTCATCGAGGGGAAGCCGATAAAGCGCTCCAGCCGTGGGGAGCCGGAGGTCCAGTGGCCTGAGGCAAAGGATGAAAAGGGGACCATCTTTCCGGTGGTATTCCGCACGTAGATTTTCTCAATGTCCTTGGGCAGCATCCGGAAGGGTGCGTCCGCCTGAACATAGACCCGCTTGATCCGACCGCCCTGAATAAAGTCATTGACGTAAGCGCTTCCGAAAGCCGAGGCGATGGTGCTATGGACGGAGGCGATGGGGACCCCCAGGGCGCCGGCCTTTTCCCAGTCGACGTCGACCCGGTATTGGGGCACATCTTCCAGTCCATTGGGCCGGACTTTGGTCAGACGGGCATCTTTCGAGGCCAGGCCGAGAAGCTGGTTACGGGCAGCCATAAGTTTGTCATGGCCGAGACCTCCCCGGTCCACTAACTGGAAATCAAAACCGGTGGCATTACCCAGTTCAACTACCGGAGGGGGGGGAAAGGCGAAGGCGATACTGTTGCGGAACCGGGAAAAGGTCTTCATGGCCCGTTCGGCAACGGCTTTCACCTTCAAGTCCGAACGTTTGCGGAGGTCCCAGTCTTTGAGCATGACAAATACCATGCCGTTATTCTGGGCCGTCCCGGAAAAGCCGGACCCGCAAATCGTTAAACAGGACTTGACGGCTTCCTTTTCGGTTTCCATGAAATAATTCCTGACCTTATCTAAAACCGCATTGGTCTGCTCCAGGGTTGAACCTGTGGGCAATATGACCTGGGCCAACATGGACCCCTGGTCTTCATCCGGAAGGTAGCCCGTAGGCATTCGCAGAAAGAGGATCCCCACGGCCGCCACGATTACCACATAAACGATGACAAAAGGCAGCTTCCTGGATAATGAATGTTCGACCGTTTTCACGTACCGATCTCTGGTCCGGAAAAAGAAGCGGTCAAACCATAAAAAGAAAGAACGCAGAAAAGAAACGGCATTCTTGGCCGGTTCATGTCCATCTCTCGCCGGTTTGAGAAAGGTGGCGCAGAGGACCGGCGTCAGGATCAAAGCGACAACCACGGAAAGGAGCATGGAGGCGATCAGGGTTACGGAAAACTGGCGATAGATGACCCCCGTGGAGCCGCCGAAGAAGGCCATGGGGCCGAAGACCGCCGAGAGCACCAGTCCGATGCCGATCAGGGCGCTGGTGATCTGCCTCATGGATTTCCCGGTGGCCTCCTTGGGCGAAAGTCCTTCATCTCTCATGATCCGTTCCACGTTTTCCACGACCACGATGGCATCATCCACCAGAAGGCCGATGGAGAGTACCATGGCGAACATGGTCAGCATGTTGATGGAGAACCCAAAGAACTCTATGACCGCGAAGGTCCCTAAAAGGACCACCGGCACGGCAATGGTGGGGATCAGGGTGGCCCGGATGTTTCCCATAAAAAGCCACATGATCAGAAATACCAGTAAAATGGCTTCCAGAAGGGTCTTAACCACTTCATAAATGGCAATCCGGATAAAGGGGGTCGTGTCGAAAGGAAAAACTACCTTCATCCCCGGAGGAAAGTACCGGCTCATCTCTTTCAGTTTGGCTTTAACAGCGTCGGCCGTATCCAGGGCATTGGCCCCGGCCATCTGACGGATGGCCATGCCGGCCGAGGGCTTTCCATTGTAAAGGACATCCACAAAGTAAGCGTCTGTTCCCAATTCGGTTCGTCCCACATCGCTGATCCGGACGATGGATCCGTCGGGATTGACCCGGAGGGGGATGGCGGCAAATTCATCCGGGGTTTTAAGCAGGCTCTGGACCACGATGGAAGTATTCAGCCTTTGACCTTTTACCGCCGGTGTCCCGCCGAACTGGCCGGCCGATACTTCAACATTATAAGATCTGAGGGCGGAAATCACATCATCGATCGTCAGCCGGTAGTCGACCAGTCGGTCGGGATTCAGCCAGATTCGCATGGCATATTGGGAGCCGAACATTTCCACTTCACCCACACCGGGAACCCGGGACAGGACCTTCTCCAGATTGGACTGGGCAAAGTCCCTGAGGTCGATGCCGTCCATGCTGCCGTCTTCGGAGATGAGGCCGATCATCATCAGGTAATTCCGGGTGGCCTTGCCGACCGTGATTCCCCGTTGTTGGACCACTTGAGGCAGGCTGGCCATGGCCAACTGCAGTTTGTTCTGCACTTTGGCCCAGGCCAGGTCCGGGTCGGTCCCCGCGGCAAAGGTCAATTCGAGGCGGGAGGTCCCGGCCGAATCACTGGTGGCCGACAGGTAGATCATCCTGTCCAGACCGGTCATCTTTTGCTCGATGACCTGGGTGATGCTGTTTTCCACAGTCTCTGCTGAGGCCCCGGGATAATTGGCCGAAATATAGATGGAGGGGGGGGCAATGGGCGGGTACTGCGATACCGGTAAATTGTATATAGCCAGAACGCCGACCAGCATGATGATGATGGCAATGACCCAGGCGAAGACGGGGCGATTAAGGAAGAAATTGGATAGCATCAGGCGCCTCCGTTCAATTGGGTTTTACAGGGGGTGGGGGCATCTTGGCGGCCCCCGGACCATCCTTCCGGGAAGGATCAAAGGGGATAACCTTTACGGTGGCCCCCGGTCGCACCTTTTGAAGGCCCTCGACGATCAGGCGGTCTCCCGGTTTGAGACCCGAGGATACCAGCCATTTATCGCCGATGGCCCGGTCAACGGTAAGCTTCCGTTGCTGCACCTTGCCCGAGTCATCCACAATCAGGGCCACAGGATTCCCCTTAGGGTCACGGGAAATCCCCTGCTGGGGAGCAAGAATGGCCTGATCCACCACTCCTTCCTGAATCAAAGCGCGTACGTACATGCCCGGAAGTAGGGTGTGTCTGGGATTAGGAAAGACCATCCGGAGAATAAATGATCCGGTACTGGGATCAACGGTGACATCGGAAAATTTAAGGGCCCCTGTCTCAGGATAGGGTGTGCCGTCCTCCAGTACCAACCTGACCCTGGCCCGTCCGGCGGCGTCACCTTTAATTCGACCGGACTCAATGTTCCGTTTAAGCCGTAGAAAGACCGCGCTGGACTGGGTCGCGTCCACGTAGATGGGATCGAGTTGCTGGATGGTGGTAAACGGGGAACCCTGATAGGCGGTGGCCAGCGCACCCACGGTCACATTGGATTTGCCGATCCGGCCGAAAATGGGCGCGGTAACCCGGGTGCGGGCCAGATTGATACGGGCACCCTCGAAGGCCGCCTTGTTCACTTCGATTTCCGCCTCCACCTGTTTCAGGGCGGCCGCGGCATCATCATATTCCTGCTGGCTGATCGCTTTAATTTCAACCAATTCCTTATAACGATTAACCCTCAAGCGGATGGCCGGCAAATTGGCTTCGGATCTGGCCAAAGCCGCACTGGCGTTATCCAAAGAGGCCTGATAAGGCGCCGGATCGATCTGATAGAGCAGATCGCCGGCTTTAACATCAGCCCCTTCCTGAAACAGGCGTTTCTGGATGAGGCCGTTCACCTGGGGCCGCACCTCGGCCATAAGGTAAGCAGAGGTGCGACCGGGCAATTCGGTCGTAATGGCCATCTTCTCTTCCTGCAAGACGACGACAGCCGCTTCCGGGGACCCCCCCTTAGGCGGTCCACCCGGGGTGGTCGGCTGCCCACAACCCCCCAGGATCAGGAGCCCGGCAAGAAAAACTCCGGGAGTGACTTTTTTAGCTAGATCATAAAGCTGCATGCGACACCTCGGTCATATGAAATTTAACCACCCATCATCGATCAGGTCAGGCTGACGAAACTTGCGTGGATAAAACAATCGAGAATACCCTGGAAACATAAATGAATAAGCGAGACTTCTTTATCCGGCACTTGGCGGGATAGTGGCATAGTAACGCTCCTTGTGGAATTCGTCAAAAAAAAAATGGATACCATTATTTTCTCCCGGCCAGGGGATTATTCTAGCGGATCCCTTACCGGGCAGGGAACGTTTGGAAAAAGAATCAAAAGGAGAAGTTTATGTTTTTGGACTTAGAAATGGAAGGACTTGAGGAAATATGATATAGCTGGCAGTAAAGTGAAGCCGGAATGGGTACCTTTACCCTGTTATGGAAATAGGGTGAGCATCTCGGTCTGGGCGGAGGTTCTTAAATCGATTG
>CAZSTT010000077.1:3415-9120 GCA_964609705.1 uncultured Thermodesulfobacteriota bacterium | reverse complement strand
TGTTATGGAAATAGGGTGAGCATCTCGGTCTGGGCGGAGGTTCTTAAATCGATTGAGCTTTTTGAAAAAAGGGAAAATCAATTTTTTGCCACCGACAACTGCAGGACAAGGTGGCGGCGACTTGCCGCCCCCTCACTGTCAGGCCCTCGGGTACTTAAAATCAGGTTCGCCCCCGGATCGAGTCCGGGGCAGGCTTAGCGATGGCCGGGTTTTCCTGGCCCGTTCTCGTTGGGTCAGGCAAACAATCTTTCGTCCAGCCTTTGTCTGTGTGATTCGGCGGCAAAAACATTTTTTTAAACAACAAAAGTGTAACGAATAAACGAATTGCAGAGAGGAGGATGGATCATGGGAAATGATAAAGAACTAAAACCGATTGCCCATATGAAGGAGAAACCGATCGTCCAAATCGGCTTTGTTGTTCATGATGCCGTGAGCATGGCCAAACGGTATTCGGAAATTCTGGGGGTCGGCCCCTGGAGCTTCGTTGACGGGAAAGCCAGGGATTTTATTTTACATGGCAAAACCTTGAAGAACCAGGACTGCGGACTCAGACTGGCCCTGGCCAATCTGGGCCGGATGCAGCTGGAACTTATTCAACCCTTACACGGACCGAGCACCCACATGTCGTTTTTAAAGGAGCAGGGGGAAGGCATCCACCATGTAAGTTTCGGGGTGGTGGAGGACCACAATTCCATCGTCTCCAGTCTGAACGCCAAAGGCATAGAGATCGAGATGCAGGGTCTGGTGGGAGAGGTCCCTACCTTCACCTACCTGGCCACCCAGCAAGCGCTGGGGACCATATTTGAGGTGGTCAACCCCGTCACCCGCCCCTCAGGTCCCCTCCGTTCCTGGGGGATGTATAACAGTTCGGATGAGAGTGTAATAAATATTAAGGGAAAGGAAATCAAACAACTGGGGATCGTTGTTCCCAATGCGGAAGAAACGGCCAGGAACTACTGGGAAATTTTTGGGGTCGGCCCCTGGATGTTCATCGACTTTAAACCGCCCCAGTTGACCGATGTCACTCTCCACGGCATTGCCATGAATCCTGAGGTCAACCTTCAGACCAAGGCCGCTATCGCCCAGTGGGGGGACCTGCAGATCGAACTGCTCCAGCCGGTTAAGGGGCCCAGCACTTATATGGAATTCCTGAAATCCCGGGGGCCGGGGATCCATCATCTGAGTTTCGCCCAACTGGAAGACCACGATGAGATGATCTCCGGATTCCACAGGATAGGGATTGAAACGGAATCCTCCGGCCTCCTCGGCGGGACCATCACTTTCACCTATCTGTCCAGCCAAAAGGAACTGGGGACGATCTATGAAGCCCTGAAAATCGACGCCGGCAAAAAAAATACGATTGTCCCCTACGGGACCTATCCACCGGCAGAGTAAAGAAAGGCCGGCACTTCGGTCCAGAGGTAGGTTAGGGATGGGATGGGGGGAAAAGATTTCAGAGGATTATAGGGAATACATAAAATAAAAAGAGGGTTCTTTTTCGGTACCAGGATTTGAGAAGCGGGCAGGTTTTCAATAACTTGCCCGCTTTCATTTAGTGAGAGCTTTGAAAAATGTTCAATTTTGTTCAAGGTCGAGGAAGATGAAAATTTTAACCACAGGAATACATTTAGTATTTCGAGGATTAAAATTTGAGTTTGACGTTGAGATTGGGCAAAAGGGGATGTTTTTCAAAGCTCTTGTAGTTCAATTGGCAATAACAATCTCTCCCTCTGGCCATAATCGTTTCTCCCGATTCTCTTTATTGTGTCCAGCCCTTAGTTTAGAGGTGCCGGCATCAAGAAAGCCAAAGTTATAATTAATAATATAAACCATAACAAACAGTTAAAGTCAATCGTTAAGGGTAAAAATTCTTTAATCCCTGGGGAGGGATGGGCCAAGCTATCTCAATTTCGGTTGGTTGCCCTCCCTTGGCAGACCAAAGAAAAACATTGCCTATCCGTTATGAGTCGTGCTAAAATAATCACAATTGGTATAAAGTACGTATTAATAAAATCAGGTGGTTATATTTATACGACATTTTCTCTATTCAGGATCTAAAAGCAGAATGGCGGGCAAGGTTCGGAGAACTTCCCCGCTTTTTTTATCTTAGTTGGGATACTAAAAAGGGAACCCGGATGGTAAGACGGGTCAGGAGATAAAATGAAAGCAGAAAAGGAATTCAAGTATCAGTTTGAAACAGGAATCTACCGGCCGCCCAGCGAGGGGGGGAGCAATTCCCTGCTGGTCCGCTTCACCCGGAACTGTCCCTGGAACCAGTGCACGTTTTGCGGCATGTATAAAGAAGAAAAGTTTTCCTTTCGAACCGCCGCAGAGATCAAAAGCGATATTGACGCCATAGCCGCCTTCTGCGCCGGATTGGTGAACATTTCCCTCGAGCTCGGCTACCGGGGCGAAATCAACCGGGCCGTCATTATGGAATTGATTCGTAGAGAACCGCTCCTGAATACCCATTCGGGGATCATCATGGTTCTGAACTGGCTCCTGGTCGGGGGTAAAACCGCCTTTTTACAGGACGGCAACAGCCCGGGTATGCAGACCGAAACCCTGGTCGAGGTCTTGAAATATCTCAGGGAAACCTTTCCCTCCCTGGAAAGGGTGACCTCCTATGCCCGGTCCAAAACTCTGGCCCGGAAAAGCCTGGATGAGTTGAAGGCGATTCATGGGGCCGGTTTGGATCGGCTTCACGTAGGCCTGGAAACCGGGGATGATGTGCTTTTGAAAAAGGTCAAAAAGGGGGTCACTGGGGCGGAACACATCGAGGGTGGAAAAAAAGCCATGGAAGCCGGGTTTCAGCTTTCCGAGTACTGGATGCCGGGGCTGGGTGGAATAGAGAATTGGGAAGCTCACGCCCGGAATACGGCCCTGGTGCTTAATGCCATCAATCCTCATTACATACGATCCCGTCCTTTCGTTCCCTCTCCGGGAACCCCGATCTATGAAGAATTCAGTGCCGGGGGCAATCGCACTTTGACCGGCGAAGAACAACTGCGGGAACTCAAACTGATGATCGAGACCCTGGAAGTCACCTCCAAGGTCTGTTTTGATCATGCGGGCAATTACTGGCAGAATCGAAAGGGTCATCTGTTGTTCACCCAGGATTATGAGGGGTACCGGTTCCCGGTAGAGAAATCCCGGGTTCTGGCCCTGATCGAGGAAGGCCTCGAGGCCCAGAAAATTGATCCCCGGAATATAAAGCACGATTATTTGCTCTAAAAATTATACAAGGAGGACAGGTCCTAAATGGAAATGAGGAAGTCTTCGGAACCATTGCATTATCAGTATTGGCCTAAGGGGGTCCCGCACTTTGTCCATGTGCCGAAGACCACGCTGGTGCATAACCTGGAAGTCTCAGCCGCCCGCTACCCGGAGAAAAGGGCCATTTCCTATTACGGATCACCCCTTTCCTATGCCCGTCTCCAATCAGAGGTGGAGGCCCTGGCCGGGTATCTTCAGCAGCAATGCGGGGTCAAGAAAGGGGATCGCGTTCTTCTCTATATGCAAAACAGCCCCCAGTTTATCATCGCCTACTATGCCATCCTTCGGGCCGATGCAGTCCTGGTTCCGGCCAATCCCATGAATTTAACCGAGGAAATGAAACACTATGTGGAAGATTCCGGGGCTTCGGTGGTGATCTGCGCCGGCGATCTTTTCCCCCGCCTCGAACCCTTGATGGGTCCGGGGGGACTTGAACAGGCCATTGTGGCCGACTATGCCGACTATGTTACCGAGCCCACCGATATTCCGCTGCCGGACTTTATCCGCTCCGCTGTTTCCACCCCGGCCGGCAAAGGCGTCAGTGCCTGGAAAGAGGTTCTGGCTGCGGGCTGTAAACCGGAACCTCAGCGGACGGCCTCCGATGATCTGGCGGCTATCTGTTATACCTCGGGAACCACCGGGAAACCCAAGGGCTGTATGCATACCCACAGCACCCTCATGGCGACCACAACCCTTCCCAGTATCTGGCAAAGCACTTCCTGCGAGGAAGTCCTCCTCGGGGTCGTGCCTTTCTTCCATGTCACCGGCATGCAGATCCTGATGAACATGCCGATATACATTGGGGCGGAGATTGTCGTTATGACCCGCTGGGACCGTGAGCTGGCCCTGCTGTTGATGGAGAGACATCAGGTGACCAACTGGACCAACATCCCCACCATGGTCATAGACCTCTTTGCCAGCCCTAATTTCAAAAGCGACAGCCTGACGAGCCTGCGATACATCGGGGGGGGCGGAGCGGCCATGCCCGAGGCCGTAGCCGCCAGACTCTTTGAGCTGACCGGCTTATCCTATATAGAGGGCTATGGTCTCACGGAAACCGCGGCCCCGACCCACAGCAACCATGACTCCCGTCCCAAGCGGCAGTGTCTGGGCATCCCCTTCTTAAATACCGAATCCCTGGTGGTGAATCCCAAGACCATGGAACCCCTGGGTCCCAATCAGACCGGGGAGATCGTCTCCCGCGGTCCCCAGGTGTTCAAGGGGTACTGGAACAATCCCCAGGCTACCCAGGAGTGTTTTGTGGAGATCGGAGGGAAGACCTTCTTTCTCACCGGCGATCTGGGCTATTATGACGAGGATGGTTATTTCTTTATCGTTGACCGATTGAAACGGATGATCAATGCCTCAGGTTTTAAAGTGTGGCCGGCAGAGGTGGAATCCATGATGTTCGGCCATCCGGACATCCAGGAAGCCTGCATCATCAGCACCGGGGATGCTCATCGGGGTGAAACGGTCAAGGCGGTGATAGTCCTTAAGGAACAGGCCAAAGGAAAAGTCACCGCCCAGGATATCATCAGTTGGTGCCGGGAAAGGATGGCGGCTTACAAATATCCACGGGTTATCGAGTTCGTTGATGAACTGCCCAAATCCGGATCCGGGAAAGTCCAGTGGCGTTTGTTGCAAGAGAAGGAAAACGCTCCGGTCATTAACCGGACATAAATCTCTAATCCTTTTTTGCCACAGACAAAGGCAGGACGAGGTGGCGGCGACTTGCCGCCCCTCACTGTCAGGCCCTTCGGGCACTTGAACCCAACTTCGCCAGCCCGTCAGAAAATAATTTTATCCATCGGGGTGCAGGCATAACCCAGATCGCCGGCCAAATTGGCACAGGTGACTTTTCCCCGGAAAACGTTGACTCCTTTAGCCAGGGCCGGGTCGTCGGTGACGGCTTTGACCAGCCCCTTATTGGCCAGGGCCTGGGCGTAGGGCAGGGTGACGTTGGTCAGGGCAAAGGTGGAGGTCCGGGAAACCGCGGCCGGCATGTTGGTTACGCCGTAATGAATGACTTCGTCCACCAAGTAAATAGGGTCGGTGTGGGTCGTGGGTTTGGTGGTTTCACAGCAACCCCCCTGGTCCACTGAGACGTCCACCACGACCGTTCCCGGTTTCATGGAGCTGATCATCTCCCGGGTGACCAGCTTGGGTGTCCTGGCTCCGGGAATCAGAACCGCCCCGATGACCAGATGGGCGTCCTTGACCGACCAGGTGATGTTGTCATAATTGGACATGAGGGTATTGATTCCGGTCCCGAAGATGTCGTCCAGATAGGCCAGACGCTGGAGATTGTTGTCCAGAATGGTCACATAGGCCCCCAGGCCGATAGCGATTTTGGCCGCACTGGTACCCACGGTCCCCGCCCCGATAATAGCCACTTTGCCCCGGGCCACCCCGGGCACTCCGCCCAACAA
>CAZSTT010000077.1:0-3315 GCA_964609705.1 uncultured Thermodesulfobacteriota bacterium | reverse complement strand
CCTGAAACTTCCCGACTTTCCGGAAAGTTTCTTTCCGGATGAGAACGAATTAGTTTGACCAGTCAAACCATCCTCTGCTAAAATTTTTATTTTAATTCTATCCTTTCCCCTCGGCCCGAATGGTTGAAAATGACAAAAAACAATAACCTTTCAAACCTCAGGATCTTTCTGGTTCGGCATGGAGAAACGGAATGGAACAGAATCGGCCGTTTCCAGGGAAGAAATGATCAACCGCTCAATGAAAGGGGCCGAAAACAGGCCCAGGCTTTAGCCGAAGCCCTGCAGAATGAAAATTTCAAGGCCATCTATTCCAGTCCGCTTCCCCGCTCCCTGGAAACCGCACGGTTCATCGGGGCTTTTCACCCCGGGATACCCCTCATCGAGGAGCCGAATTTCATGGAGATGGATCTGGGGGAATTTGAAGGAGTGGATGGTCGTCAGTGGATGGAAAAAAATCAGGCCTTTGTCAAGGCCTGGGCGCAAAACCCTGCTTCGGTCAGGATGCCCGGAGGAGAAAGCCTCCAGGAGGTTCAAGGTCGGGCACTGGATACCTTAAAAACGATTTCCAGTCTATATTTCTCAGGAGATACCTTGTTGATCTGCAGTCATAATTTTGTTCTCCTGACTCTATTATGCCATGCCCTGGAGATCCCGCTCGATAGATTTCGTGAAGTCAAGAAAGGGACGGCTTCCTTCAGCGTCTTGTCTTTTAAGGGCAGCCGGTTTCAGGTTGAAGTGATCAATGAGCGATCGCATCTGGAAAAACTGGCCAAAGATATTTGAAGGGATGTTTCTATCCGGTAGTTGAATTCCGCCGAAGGCGGGAAATTTCGAAAGGTCTATTGAACTAAATCAAATGAAGTATTCTTTTATCGAGGACACTTTAACCGATTTGAAAGGGTATTTTTTGGACTCCGGGCAGAACCTCCACTGGCCTTCCATTTTCGTTTTACCGGATTGGATGGAAGTCTGGTGGCAGGTGTTTGGTTCGGGGACCGAAAAGATGGTCCGAACTTTACGGGATGGGGAACAGGTGGTCGGAATCGCACCCTTAATGGTTAAAGACGGCCGGGCCATGCTCATCGGCGATACCGATGTCTGTGATTATCTTGATTTCATTATTGGTCCGGGTTTGGAAGAAAGATTTTTCTATCTGCTTCTGGAGGACCTGAAAAAAAACGGTATCCGATATCTGGATCTGAAAGACCTGCGTCCTGATTCGGCCGTGCTTATTCATTTGGCGGGTGTAGCCGAAAGCCAGGGGTATTCGGTCAAGATTTCCCAGGAGTCCGTATCTATCGAGATTGATTTACCCGCCGAGTGGGAAGGGTATCTCACTTTACTCAGCGGGAAGCAGCGCCATGAGGTCAGGCGCAAATTACGAAGGCTGTCTGAGCAGGGGGTTGTCGAATACTGTTTTATCAGCCATCCGGAAGAAATTTCAGGGGCTATGGATATTTTTTTCCGGATGTTCGTTGAGAGCCGGCAGGATAAGGCGACCTTTCTGACGGAACAAATGAAATCGTTTTTTATTTCACTGGCCTGTGCCATGGCCGAAACCGGTCTGTTGAAACTGGGCCTTCTAAAGATGGATGGAATACCGCTGTCTGCCATTATGTGCTTTGATTATAACGGCACTATTTATCTTTATAACAGCGGTTATGATCCGGCCTATACGCCTCTCAGCGCCGGGCTGATCTGTAAAATCCTGGCCATTAAAGCCAGCATCGAACAGGGCAAAAGAAAGTTTGATTTACTGAAAGGGTCCGAATTATATAAATACCATCTCGGCGGTAAAGAGGTGCCTTTGTATCGCTGTCAAATAACGATCGATTGATAAAAAAGGGTTCGAGGATTCAAGGATTCAAGGGTTTTAACATCCACGCCGTTCACGACTCGGCTGAGCCTTTTCGACAAAACCTGTCGACGAGCTCAAGTCGTGTCGCTCAAGGCCCAGAGCCTGTCGATGGGCTCGCCGGAAGCCTTGACCCCTCGACCCCTTGAAACCTAAAACCCAAAAATTAAGGTTCATGGATGAATTCAGGCCATTTGAAAATAGCCATGATTAGCGCCCATAGCTGTCCGGTTGGTGACCTGGGGGCCAAAGATACGGGCGGCATGAGCGTCTATATTCGCGAATTGGCCGGAGAGTTGGGTAAAAAGGGAAGCGTCGTCGATATCTATACCCGTATCCATGACCCCAGGGACCCTGTCTTAGAAGCGTTAGGGGAGCAGGTCCGGCTCATTCATTTAAGAGCGGGGCAAGAGGCCAGAATAGATAAGATGGATGTATACTTGGCCCTTCCCGAATTCATATTCAATCTGGAAAGATACTGGAAGGACCATCAACTGCGATATGATATCATTTTCTGCCACTATTGGCTTTCCGGCCTGGTGGGGGAACATTTGCAGCAGGAATGGAGAATCCCGTTGGTCATGATGTACCATACTCTGGGCGCCGTAAAAAATGCCGCCGGTATCGGGGAGGCGGAACCCGAACAACGCATCGCCTCCGAGGAAGAGTCGACCCGGAAATGCCGGCGAATTCTCGTTCCGACTGAAAGAGAAAAACAAAATCTTATAAGATATTATAAAGCCCTGCCCCATAAAATCGGGATAACCCCCTGCGGAGTCAATCTGGAACAATTTCGTCCTGTCGACAGACCAGCCGCCAGAAAAAAATTGGGAATTACTGCGGGAAAAATACTTCTGTTCGTCGGCCGGATAGATCCCTTAAAAGGCATCGACCAGCTTTTAAGAACGATGCCCCACCTGCAGTCTTTTAAAGACCTCAGGCTGATCATCATCGGCGGGGACGAAAGCAGCCGAGGGGAAGTGGAAGAACTGAAAAAAATGGCCCGTGAGTTGAAAATAGAAAATTCGATTATCTTCCAGGGGATGGTCAAACATGATCAACTGACCGATTATTACAATGCCGCCGATCTTTGCCTGGTGCCGTCTTATTATGAAAGCTTCGGCCTGGTGGCGCTGGAGGCCCTGGCTTGCGGCACGCCGGTAGTAGCGACGGATGTGGGTGATTTGAGAAATATCATCGGTCAGGAAGAGACCGGACAGGTGGTGGCCGATAATTCACCGGAGAAACTCGCTGAGGCTATCAACCGTTTTTTTTCCAGACCGAACCTGGATGAGAAATCCATCCAGGCCAACAGGGCCTCGGTCAGCCGTTTTGGCTGGGCCCAGGTCTCCGAATTGGTTTGCCAGGAGCTTCACAAGGCCCTAGACGGGTAGAGAACTAAGCCGAAAGCCAGAGAACATCGCCGCAGAGATCAGCCCTGGGCGGCCGGGATGCAAAAA
>CAZSTT010000076.1:0-15530 GCA_964609705.1 uncultured Thermodesulfobacteriota bacterium | reverse complement strand
ACATGAAAATAGGAAGGATCAGAGAGCAGCCTATAATCCTATTTTCGAACTAAAGCTCAGCCCGTCATCCCCATCCATTCCAAAATTCGTTTACCCACCTCTTCCCCGGCGTCTTCCTGTATCATATGTCCCGCGTTCTTTATGATTCTATAGGACCGGCATTCTTAAAGATTCCGGCCAGGTAGGGGCCATTGGGTTTGGTTATTTCATCCTTTGCCCCCCAGATGAGTCAAAGTCATGGTGAATGTGTTTCAATTTTCAGGGTGACCCGATTAACAAAGAGTCAGGATTTAATCACAGTAATAAAATCAAACATCCCCTTACCGATGGGCATACGCTGGATGTTCGTGAACCATACAGAGAACCTTTTTCTCTTGTTTTAATGGGTGACCCTCGATCCGCATTTACACCGGTTGAGTTTTCTGAGAATTTTCCTGCAGGTTTATTTGATGTCAAGCAATATCAGAATAGATTTTTAGACATTTTAAACTATGGTTTTTCAGGTTTTCGATGTGACGTTTCATAGCAAGTGATGCCTGCTT
This sequence comes from uncultured Thermodesulfobacteriota bacterium, assembly GCA_964609705.1. Taxonomy (GTDB): domain Bacteria; phylum Desulfobacterota; class RBG-13-43-22; order RBG-13-43-22; family RBG-13-43-22; genus RBG-13-43-22. The sequence continues at coordinate 14,988 of CAZSTT010000076.1, read as the reverse complement.
GGCGTTTTTTTTGGCGACAGATTCATAGATCAGTAAATGATCAGACCCAACCGTTTTGAGTGGTTCATAAAAAAGATTTCTATTTCTAAATTTAAGATACAGAAGATCGAAAAGGTTTTTCAAAAAATTCATATGAGCCACTTTCCCGCTGATCGAAGCTAAAGCGAAGTGGAATTCCATGTCTGTTATGGTCCTGATTTTCAGTATGTCCTGGTTGAGAGATTTCAAATGGGCATCCAGGGCTTCCTTTACATAGGCTAAATTTTCATCGGTCAGTTTCGAGACGATATGGGGCATAAGTGAGGTCTCCAGTGCCGCCCTCAGTTCATATATTTCTTGAAGTTCTTCCAAAGTGCATTTTTCCGTGTAATAGCCCTTATTGTGTTCGTGGCGGACCAGTCCCTGCAGTTCCAGCCACTTAAGGGCTTGGACGATCGGTGTTGGACTCATGTGAAAGCGTTCGGCTATTTCTGTAGTTGAGATCTTTTGTCCCGGGGCGATTTCATTGTTGAAGAACATCAGGCGCAAGCCCTGGTAGGCTCTTTCGGTGGGATGATTTTTTTTGATATTCGTTTTCTTAACGCCATCGCTTAGTAAATATTCCACTAGCTCCGGCATCAACTTAGGTACAAAACGCATTTTATTTCCTCCAAAATAGAGGACAGCTTCAGTCCCATTCATGCCGGAATATAAAATAAGGAAAAGACCAGGTCAAGTAAAAATACTGAAAATGTTGCTGAAAAGACTGCTTGACAAGGGCGCAAGGAAATGATTGAATATTATTCAATCATATTTTCAATTGAATTTATAATCAATAATACAATTGATGGAGAAAGGACTTAACGGTGAAAGAACAACTCATAATGGCAGGAAATAAAACTAGTGACCATGTCGTTAATGTTTTTGTCGAGGCCGGAGTCAAGTTCGCCTTCACGCTGCCTGGTTTAGGCATCACCTGGTCTTTGGGGTCTTTTTATGATCGGCAGGACAAGATAAAGGTTTTCCTGACTCGTAGTGAACAAACGGCTTCCATTATGGCCCAAGCCTATGGAAAGCTGACTGGAACGCCTGCCGTATTAATGGGACAAGGGCCGTGGATTTCTACTACCGGGGCTTTCGGAATCCTGGAAGCTTACTTTTCGGGGACAGCCATGATCGTTCTGACTGAAACATCCGACTATGACGGGTTCGGTCAATATGGTGTATACCAGACCATGACCGGAGACCATAATGGAGCGGACATCCAAGCGTCCCTGCGGCCTATAACAAAATACTGCACCTATGCCACTGAACCTGAAGATGCCGTCTTCGGGGTACAGCAGGCTATTAAACAGGCGGTTACGCCCCGGACTGGACCGGCTGCAGTGATCATGAAAACACCAATCATCAAGCGCGCGATGACGGTAAACCCGAGAGCCAAGCTTTACCCCACTGGGGGCTATCTGCGGTATACCCCGCCCAGGCCAGACGAGAAAGCCATGGAAGAATTGGCCAGCTTGATCGATAGCGCCCGATTTCCAGTTTTCATTGCCGGAAATGGTGTTTTTTCAAGCCGTTGCGGACCTGAATTGGAGGCCTTGGTTAAGCGGGTAGGCGGGGGCATCGTTACCAGTTACAACGCCAAGGGTGTGGTGGATGAAACTTCGGATGTCTGTGCGGGGATGCTGGGAACTTGGGGAAATCCGACAGCGAATCGTGTAACCCAAGCTGCGGATCTTCTCATAATCCTCGGTGCCAGCATGGGTCCGGATTATACACGATTCAGAGACCCCGAGATGGTCAGACCCGGAGATCAGAAAATTGTCCAAGTGGATATAGATCCACTGAATGCGGGCTGGGTTTACCCCGTTGATTTGCCTATCACCGCCAATGTCAAAGACGTAATCGAGCTTTTGAATAAAAGAAATCTCAATACCGGTAGTCGGATAGAACGCCTAAACCGGATGGCTGAAATCAAAAGAAACACCGGTTATGACAATCCACCACGACTCTCTGCAATGGGAGAAACCACACACTTCACAGATATCATCGCCGTGCTTCAAAAATTTCTTACCGCGGAAGACATTCTCACCCTGGATGCAGGTGACAACCGAATTTGGGCCACTCACAGCCTGCGAATTCACCATTCCAATCAACTTTTGGTTCCGGGTGGAGTCGGGGGTATGGGTTGGGGAGGTCCGGCTGCGGCTACTGCCAAACTCGTGCATCCGGAGAAGCGTGTCACTTGTCTGGCCGGTGACGGCGGTTTCCTTATGACGGCAGATGTGATCGCCTCCTGTTCGCAACACGGGCTTCCGGTAACTTTTATTGTGGCTAACAACAAAGGTCTGGGGATGGTGCGGGATAATCTGGGTCCCAAGCGCATTGCCGTTGACTTCGGAGAAGTGGATTTTGCCAAAGTGGGCGAAGGAATGGGGGCCAAAGGCTTCAGAGTGAATTCACCCGGCGGGCTTGCCGATGCCCTTCGAGAGGCTCATAAGCTTGAACAGCCAGTGGTGATAGACGTTGCGGTGGACCCTGGGGCCAGTCATCGTCAGGCGACCGACTCAGATTCTCTTTAACCATCTTACTTTTGGAGGAATATTTTGCCCAAAGAAAAACCTGTCATCATCGTTACCGGGGCGGCTAATAACATTGGACGCGCATGCTCTATCCTGTTAGCCCGGGACCACACGGTCATCTTGGCTGACCTTCTTGACACCCGGTCTCTTGCTCGGGAGCTTGGAGATGACGCCGTCAGTGTCCAAGGGGATGTGACCAATCCCCATGATTGTCGCCGCTGGGCGGAAGAGGCCGAGGTGCATGGACCATTCAAAGGATTGATCCACTCAGCGGCTATAACCAAACCGGCGATTAGCGTCGAACAGATGAGTTTGGCGGAATGGGAGACGGTGATCCGGGTCAATCTGACCGGCACCTTTGTCGTCGTTCAGGCGATGATTCCTGCCATGCGCCGAGCCGGAGGGGGGGCCATGGTGCTGATCACTTCTCGAGCCGGTAAGACAGGTGTCGCAGCCCTAAACGTTAATGCCAATGCCACAAAAGCCCATTATTGCGCTTCCAAGGCGGGCGTGATCTCTCTTGTCAAATCATTAGCTACAGAGCTGGCTAAAGACAATATTCGAGTGAACGGATTGGCGCCAGGTTCGATTGAGGGCGCCATGATCCCTAGGGAGCAGTGGGCGGGGATAGCTCAAAAAATCCCGCTGGGACGGCTGGGGCGTCCGGAAGAAATAGCTGAAACCGCTCGCTTTTTATGCTCTTCACAAGCCTCTTATATTACTGGGCATATTTTAGACGTCAATGGCGGGACCCTGATGGATTAGTGACTTAAGAATGAAATTTCACGCAAATTGGATAGAATTTATTACCCGACCGGAATAGCCGGTCACCTGTAAAGGTCGACAAAGTCGACCGTAACAACAGGCCTTATACCCGGACCCAATGAAAGATAAACAGCGTGAAAGTAATCTAAAAAACAGGAGGTGCATTATGAAAAGAAAATTTAACACAATCCTTATCGCATCGTTTATTATACTAACCTGTTTGATCAGTACCTTTGCCTGGTCAGCAAGCGCCAAAACCCCGCAGTTTGGAGGTACCTTTACTTATCTGGATATGGCTCCAACAATTAATCCTATAAGTTGGGACAATGCCGACTGGGTCTGGAAACACGCCTACGATACCGGATTTTACGCCGAACATCTCTTAATGGGTGATCTGAATAAAGGACCAAGAGGTTCCAAGCAGTATGACTTTAAAACCCTCTCCTGGATCCCTCCCAATGTCACCCGAGGAGAACTTCTGCAAAAATGGGAGGTGAAGAAAAATCCTTTACAGCTTATATTTTACCTTCGAAAGGATATTTTTTGGCAAAAGAAGCCCGGGGTTATGGAACGAAGGGAGTTAGTAGCCGAAGATATTGTCTATAATGTCAACCGCCTGAAGAATTCCCCCCGTGCCATGCCCTATTGGTTGGATTTCGTGGAGAAGATGGAAACCCCCGATAAATACACCGTGATCGTAAACATGAAATATTGGAATTCGGACTGGTATAACTCAATAGGATGGGGCCCTTATGACGCCATACAGGCGCCGGAACAGGAAAAGGCCCCGGGAGGCCCCAAGAAATGGGAGAACGCCACCGGGACCGGACCCTATATGCTTACCGAATACAAGGAGGGCCACTCCCAGATCTACAGCAAAAATCAGGACTATTGGGATTCAGAAACCATCGGTGGGAAAAAACACAAGCTGCCCTTCACCGACAAGGTAGTCATGATGCTCATCAAAGATGAGGCCACCCGGAATGCCTCTCTGATGACCGGAAAAATAGATCTGATGATGGAAATTCAATCGAAACATGTGGCTGGTATGAAAAAAGCCAACCCTCATTTGAAGTGGTCTCGTTATCTTTACCCTTACAACGTCTCAATGGCCATGCGGATGGATACAAAACCCTTTAACGATATTCGTGTCAGGCGGGCCATGAACCTGGCCATTAATAAGAAGGAAATTATTGAATCTTTCTTTAACGGAGAGGCGGTAATGCATACCTATCCCTACCCGCCCACCTTTAAAGAAGTGTACACCCCCCTGGAGCAACTTTCTCCATCGGCCAGGGAATTGTACAGTTATAACCCGGAAAAGGCCAGAAAACTCCTAGCCGAGGCCGGTTACCCCAAAGGGTTCACCTTTAAGGCCGAAGTACCTGCCGGGATGCAAACTTTACAAGACCTGGCCGCCTTAGTGGGGGGTTATTTAGCAAAAATCGGGGTTACTCTTGAACTGGAAACTATGGATTATCCCTCCTATATGTCGAAAATGACCAAAAAGACCCACAGTGCAGGATATTTTCTTATCACTACCCACAGCGCTCCCTTCACGGCCATCAGGAATAATTTTGTAACCGGTCAGGCGTGGAACCCTCATATAATGTCTGATCCTCACCTGGACAAAACTTTTGCTGAAACTGAAAAAAATATCAACTTTACAGAAAAGCAAGGGTTTGATGTGATGAAAAAACTTGCGGTCTATGCTCTGGATCAGGCACCAGCCATCATCCTGCCGACCCGTTACCAATATTCGGTCTGGTGGCCTTGGGTCCAGAACTACGAAGGAGAGCTAAAGGTGGGGGCACATAGGGCTGCCCCCATCATCAGCCGTATCTGGATAGACCAGGAAATGAAGAAAAAAATGGGTTATTAGGAGAATACAATGCTACAGGATTTGAAAGGAAAAACAGCCCTGGTGACCGGTGCCGGAAAAAGGACCGGGATCGGATATGCCATAAGCCGAAAATTGGCTTCTTTGGGAACCCAGGTGATTCTGGCTGATCTGGGGCCGATTCACCAGGATTCCGGGGAAGTCGGGACCGGAAGTCTGGAGGAAATGGAGGAACTGTCCCGGGAATTGAACAGAGAATTTTCCGTTCAAACCCTGGCCGTATCGTTAAATGTTAGCGACAACCATTCCATTCAGGCCATGGTAGAAACGATAAAAAAGCGGTTCATCCGGATCGATATTTTATGTAATAATGCCGGGGCTTCCTTTGGCGTCCCCAACAGTGTTCAAAACTACGATGAATCGGCCTGGATGAAAACGATTGACGTCAATCTTCACGGGGTCTTCCGGGTTTCCCGGGCTGTTCTGCCTTTAATGCAGGGGAAACCCGGCTCTATTATCAATACGGCTTCCCGAGCCGGAAAGGTCCCCCCCTTGTTTAATGGGGCCTATGCCGTGGCCAAAGCCGGTCTGATCATGCTGACCAAGGTCATGGCCAAGGAATTGGCCGGATCTGGTATCCGAGTCAATGCCATCTGCCCAGGGCAAGTACAAACCGACCTCGAAAAATGGCGTTTTGGACTGGAAGCCAAATTTTACGGTTCCACGATAGAAGAACGGGAAGCGGAGATGTGCAAGACGATTCCTCTGGGACGTATCGGGTCCCCTGACGAAGTGGCTAACTTGGTCGCCTTTTTGGCTTCCGAGGCCTCCTCCTATATGACCGGCCAGGCTATTAACATCACCGGGGGCCAGTTAATGGAATTATAATTCTCGGCTTGTTTTTAACGTTGCCTGTTTTTTTCGGCAAAGCCGACCAGCTGATTCAGGCATGGGTTTAGGCCTGCCTTTGAACCCAGTCACCTAAATTTATAATCTCTTTGGTTAGATTCATTCAAGAAAGGAATAATTAATGGGAACAATTACCGGAGGACAACTTACGGCGGAAGCCTTGATTCAACAGGGAGTGCGGACGGTTTTTACATTAAGCGGAGGACATATCACTCCCATCTATAACCATATGGAGGGTTCTCCCATTACCATTTTCGATACCCGTCACGAACAAAGCGCGGTTTTTATGGCCGAGGCTTATGGCCGGCTGACTCGAAAACCGGGAACGGCCATGGTCACTGCCGGTCCGGGATTCACTAACGCCCTGTCGGCCGTGGCCAATGCCCGTTTGGCCAACTCCCCGCTGGTTTTGATTTCAGGTTGTGTGGGGGTTGAATGCATTGAAAAGCTGGACCTGCAGGACATGCATCAGGCCCCGGTTATCGAGCCCATGGTTAAAAAGGCCTTTGTCTGCCACAAGACTGAAAGGATCCCTGAATTTGTCGACCTGGCCTACAGGACCGCTGCCAGCGGTCGTCCCGGTCCGGTCTATCTGGAGCTTCCCGTGGATGTACTGAACGGGCCTACTGAATCGGAGGGGGTAAAAAAAACCCACACCACCATTCAATCTCATCCGGTAGACACCCATCAGTGTTTTCAGATCATCGAGATGATTCGTGAAGCCTCCCGCCCCATCGTTATCGCCGGCAGCGGGAGCTGGTATTCGGGGGTAGACAAAGAACTCGCCCTCTTTGCGGAAAAAACCGGAATGCCGGCCTTTACCTCTTCCCTCGGCCGGGGCACGATTCCCGATACCCATCCATTGTGTTTTGAGTCCTCCAGTGGTATCCGGCCCGGAGCCGCCCTTTTCGCCAATACTAATGCCGATTTAATTTTATTTCTCGGGGCCCGCATGAGTCTATATTTTATTTTTGGAGGAATTTTCCAAAAACAGGCGAAAATAGTCCAGGTGGATATTGAACCGGAAGAAATCGGCCGAAACCGATCGGTGGATTTGGCCGTGGTCAGTGATGTCAAAGCCTTCCTTTCGGCCTGTACCGGTATTATTGAAGAAAAAAATATCTCCCAGGTGCTCCAAAAGCGTTTTGAGGATTGGATTTCGAAAGTCCGAAAAGCAGATGATGACGGTAAAGCAAGCGCCAGGGCTCTATGGCAAAGCCCTGCCATACCAATTCATCCCCTGCGAGTGGCTGCTGAAATCAATAATTTCATGGATCAGGAAGAGGATATTGTAGTAGCCGACGGGGGTGATACTCAGATCTGGATGGGGATGACCCGGACGATTAGGCGACCGGGACACTATCTTGATTCAGGTCTGTACGGTTGCCTGGGAGTAGGGCTTCCCTATGCCAATGCAGCCAAATACCTCTACCCGGAGAAAAGGGTCTGTCTGGTTATCGGAGACGGTTCCGTGGGTTTCAATTTTATGGAATTTGAGACAGCTATTAGAAAGAATTTACCGATCGTTGCGGTCATCAGCAATGACCTGGGGTGGGGAATGATCCGTCACAGCCAGGAGCTTAAGATCGGTCGGGCCATTCCGAATGGGACCTATATCGGAAAGGTCCACTATCATCAACTGGTCGAGGCCCTGGGGGGCAAAGGACTTCTGGTGGAAAAACCAGAGGATATCCGTCCAGCAATAGAAGAGGCCTTCGCTTCAGGGAAAACGTCCTGTATCAATGTCATGACCGATCCGACAACGATCAGTCCGGGGAGTGTGGCCCTGGCCAATTTGGGTGCCTATAAATAAGGTCTAACCGTTTAAGCACAAAGGGAAAAGAAACCATGACTAATTCCAAAATAATAGTTGACCGCAAAGCCGGCCATATGGTCCGAACGGCCACCCAAAGCGGGATTGAATAAAAATCCAGTTATTAACCGGAGGATATCAAGGATCTACTATACCAGGAAGATCTGGGCGATCCGGGGGAGTATCCCTTCACTCGGGTCTCTATCCCGAGATGTACCGCGATCGTTTTTGGTTAAAGTCGTTCATCGAATTCTGATGATTGTTCAAACTGTTGAAAGATACCCATATCTTAATAAGAGGAGAAGGGAAAAATAAGCCATGGCACGCCCAGCGGAACGAAGGAGTGATGAAGTGTTATCTCCACAGGAAGAGAGAATAAGAAAAGGATTTCCTGTTGGTTTGGTTAGCTCAAAAGGACAATCAAAACGATCCCGGATTCAGCGGATGCTCCAGGGGTTTAGGGAACTGCCCATAAGGATTAATGTCGAAAGGGCACAACTATTTACCGATTCGTTTAAAGAGACAGAGGGACAACCGATCGTCTTACGCTGGGCTCTAGCCCTGGCCAATATTCTCAAAAAACACCCGATTCATATTGAGAGCGAGGAGCTTATTGTGGGAAGTGCCGGTCCTTCCGGCCGTTACACCATCATCTATCCGGAGCTGGCCGGAAGCATTTTTTCCAGGGTGGAGGAACTCCAACCGAGCCGACCCGGTGATCAGTTGGTGGTGACGGAGGATGAGATCAGGGCCCTTCGGGAAGAGTTGAAACCCTATTGGGAAGACAAACAATATCACAAGGCCTTTGCCAAGGCCCTGCCGGAGAAGACCCGCGAAATCGTCATGGGAAAGCACATTATTACTTGTACGGCCATCAGTCGCCATATGCTGGCCTGGGCCCATGACTTTGAAAAAGTGCTGAAGCGGGGAGTCAGTGGGTTAAAAGTCGAGGCTGAAGAGCGGTTAAAAACATTGAACCCTCTTGAACCAAAAGACGTCGTGGAGAAAAAGCCTTTTCTGGAAGCGGTCATTATTGTTTGCAATGCCATTATCGATTTTGCCGGGAGATACGCCACGCTGGCCAGGGAAATGGCCGAAAATGAAAAGGATAAAAACAGGAAGCGGGAACTTCTGGAAATTGCCGAGGTCTGTGAATGGGTTCCGGAACACCCGGCCAGAACATTCCGAGAGGCCGTTCAATCCCAATGGTTTATTCAAACTGTTTCCAGATTCGAGCAAAGGATGGGGGGAACGGTGAGCAACGGTCGTATGGATCAGTACTTTTATCCGTATTATAAAAAGGATCTGGAGGCCGGAAGGATTTCAGAGGAAGAAGCCCTTCTGCTCCTGGAATCTTTGTGGATAGGCATGGCTAAGTGTGTTGAGATCTACCATTCACCGGGCCGGGTGTCATTTTCGGAAGGGTATGCCCATTGGGAGGCCTTGACCATAGGCGGCCAGACCAGGGATGGAAAGGATGCCGCCAATGAATTATCCTACCTGATCCTGAAATCCAAAAGAGAGTTTCCCCTTAACTATCCTGATCTGGCGGCCAGGATTCACTCCCAAACTCCAGACGCTTTTCTCTATGCCGTGGCTGAAACCATCAAGGAAGGTACCGGATTTCCGAAACTCTTCTTTGATGAGGAGATCATCCCCTTGCTGGTGGCCAAAGGAGGTCAGGTGGAGGAAGCCAACGATTATTGTATCTGCGGCTGCACCGAAACTAAAATGGTCAACCGGGACGCCATTACTACGGGCTGCGCCTGGGTTAATCTGGGTGCCATTTTGGAAATGGTCCTCAATGATGGAAAAATTAAAAAATACAATAAAAGGTATGGGATCAGTACAGGTGATCCGAGGTTATTTAAAAACTATGAGGATCTCTGGAAAGCTTTTTGTCACCAGGCAGAGACTTTGATGCAGCATGTTTTCATTCAACAGTATGTGGCGGATAGAATGAAGTCGCAGTTTATTGCCTCGCCCATGAATTCCATGCTCCATGACCTCTGTATGGAAAGCTGTATGGATATGCACGCCGGGCCTATTGAAGGAGGGCTCTATTTGGGCTTCTTCGATACGATTGGTTTTGCTACAACGATAGATTCATTGGCCGCGATCAGAAAGCTGGTGTTTGACGACAGGAAACTCTCTATGGGGGAACTTTTGGAGGCTATGGATGGCAATTTTGAAGGGAAAGAAGCCATCCGGCAGATGTGCCTCAAGGCCCCGAAATATGGGAATAATAATCCCTATGCCGATTCAATTGGACATGACATAGAAGCTTTTTTCGCCGCTATGGCCCATAGACACAAAACGGCTTTTGGCGGGGAGCTTGACGTGCGGTATGTAACCATTACTTCCCATATTCCTTTTGGGACAATCCTGGGGGCCACCCCGGATGGAAGAAAAGCCGGTGAGACGGTCTCGGATGGTGTTGCTCCGTCTCAGGGTGCGGACCAGCAGGGACCCACGGCTAGCCTGGCCTCTGTGGCTGCGACGAGATGTGGCGCCTATAAAGAGCGAGCGGCCAGGTTGCTGAATATAAAACTCAGCCCAGCCTCCGTGGCGGGACAAGCCGGAACGAGAAAGTTGATGTCTTTGATCCGGACAGCCTGTGATTTGAAATTGCAGCATCTTCAGTTTAATATTGTCAATCGGGACACGTTACTGGCCGCTCAAAGAGAACCGGAAAAATACAGGAATTTGCTGGTGCGGGTAGCCGGATACAGTGCTTTTTTTGTTGATCTTACTCCGCAGCTTCAAAATGAGATAATCAGCAGGACCGAACATCATTTTTAACAACCTAATCTCTATGAACCTAACGCCAAGAAAATACCAGAAAGATCCGGATTCCGGTCTTGTTTTTAACATACAGAAATTCTCCCTTCATGACGGGCAGGGGATAAGGACGTTGGTCTTTCTGAAAGGGTGCCCTTTAAAGTGCCGCTGGTGTTCGAACCCGGAAGGGCAATCCTTTTCCCCGGAGCTGGCTTATAATAAGGAAAAATGTATTGGGTTCTCTGAATGCGGCAGATGCCTTCCGGGTTGTAAAAAAAAGGCCATAAAGGTAGGGATTGATAAAAAGATCCAAATCGACCGGAAACGGTGCGTCCATTGTGGTGAATGCTTCGATGCCTGTCCCTCAGGGGCTTTAACCCTATTCGGAGAAGCCCTGGGCGTGGATGAGGTTATCAAGATCGTTGAGCAGGATAGTATTTTTTACGGGCGATCGGGTGGAGGGCTAACCATAGGCGGGGGAGAACCTTTATCCCAGGGCGATTTTGTGGCCAGAGTGTTTGAGGCGGCCCAAGGACGCGGGTTGGACACAGCTATTGAGACTTCCGGTTACGGCGACTGGAAAATATTAAAAGATATTTGTTTCCGGGTAAATCAAATCTTCTTTGATATAAAAGCCATGGATTGCCACAAGCATAAGCTTTATACTGGTGTCTCCAACGAATTGATATTGGAAAATTTTGCTAAAATGTGTCGCACCTTCCCCCACCTGCCCATCATGGTTCGAACCCCGGTTATCCCCGGATTCAATGATTCCAAAGAAAATATCACGGCCATCTTAAATTTTCTCAATAAGCAGGCAAGGCCGATAGGCTATGAACTTCTGTCCTACCATGGGTTCGGCCAGGCAAAATATCAGCATCTTGGCAAGCGTTATCTTTGCACCGATCTGAAGCCGCCGGATGAAAAACAGATGAGTTCTCTGAGAAAAATTGCTGTGGCGACAAGAAACCCAATCTGGGATTGTCCGGGCAGGTCTCGTAACCAATAACTCCCCGGCTAAGTCCCCGGCGTAGCCGGGGAGAGTAGAAAAAGCTATGCTGTAGTATTAAATAAAAAACGCTCCTTTGAGCAGGATAGGCGGACTGTTTCCGTGACTGATCGAAACTAAAGGAGCCAAAGATGAAGGAAAGTTTATTACACACGGTTTGGGATTGTAAATACCATGTTGTCTGAACAAACAACAAACGGGAATTTCCCCCGGAAGGTTGTACCCTCGTAAATAAATAAAGATCAAGTGGTGATCTTTATCCATTCCAAAATACGTTTGCCTACCTCTTTCCCGGCGTCTTCCTGTATCATATGCCCCGCTTTTTTTATCATTTCTATGGGACCGGCGTTCTTAAAGACTCTGGCCAGGTAAGGGCCATTGGGTTTGGTTACTTCATCCTTTTCCCCCCAGATGAGTTTGACCGGTAAATCCAAGGTCTTCAAGCGATCGATAGCCAGACGATTGTCATAGGAACCGGGTTGATCCGGTCTGATGGGAACCAGACGCGGGAAAAGAAGGGCGCAGGTCTGGTATTCCTTGGAGGGAAAGGGTGCCTGGTAAGCTGCGGCCTCGGCGTTAGTAAGCGGCCTGGTTACAGCCATACGCATCATCTGATCCACAGCCATTTCTTTCAGGCTTTGGGAAGTCCTGAGCCAGTCGCTGAAGGCCCTATGAGATTTCACCCCGGGTGTAATGCCGGTGTTCATGGCCACGAGCCGTTGGAAGCGCTCCGGTCTTTCCGAGAGGACCCTCAGGCCGATCATCCCTCCCCAATCCTGGCAGACCAGGGTTATGTTTTTCAGGTCCAGGATCTCCATGAATTTTCTCATCCACCGGACATGGGATTTGTAGGAAAAGGCGTTTACTTGGGTAGGCTTATCGGAACGGCCGAACCCGATCAGGTCCGGTACAATAACCCGCCCCGTTTCGGCCAGGATCGGTATCATATGACGGTATAGAAAACCCCAGGTAGGTTCGCCATGCTGCATCCAGATCGGGTCTCCGGAACCCGCTTCCACGTAAGCCATCCTGAGACCTTCAATCTCCACATACTTCGGCTCGTAAGGAAAGTCAGGAAGATTGGCGAAGCGCTCTTCGGGGGTGCGCAGGACCGAACCTTTAGGCCACTCCAGCATTTTGGGCATGTCCCGATGTCGAGCTAACTTTTCAACCATTTCCGCGTCAATCCCCTCGGAAAACTCAGTCATCCAGAGAAGAAAAGAAAGGATATCCTGGTTGATTTCGTGTTCGGGGGGACGGGGTTCCCAGCGATCCCAATAACCAGAGAGTGTAGCCATAGAGGGACGGCCCCGCCCCAGGTCGGCCAGCTCCAAGGCGTATAAGTAATCATGATCGGACCGCCAGTACACTTTCCCGGCCCGAAGGCCCAGGGCTTTTTCCAGGGCCTCGGCGTGTTCGGGGCGGACATCCAGTTCCTGCTCCCACAAGAGTGGGTCAGGACGGAGAAATTCCAGTTCTTTCGGATCGGGTTGTATGAATTGCATCTCTAAACCTCCCTATACTCTAAATTGATACTATTAGGGTCCAAGGAGGTCTTATTTTTGGGGCCGGTCGACTCCGTCGACCTAACAAAGAGGCTTCCAAAGGAAGCCGGGGTCCACCATAAACCTGGAAGCTTCTTTGCCGGGCAAATTGTTTAACTAAATCCAGAGCAGGCCTTCACCTGAGTCGGAAAATGGCCGGTCGGCTTTGCCGACCCAAAAGAAGGCTTCCTTCTGGAAGCCGGGGGTGTATGCCCTGCCTCGAATCAAACTTTTCTGGACTGGCCGGGATAGGGCGATAAGTCACCCTTTGGACAATCCCCAAAAATAAGACCTCCTTGGACCGCTTAACAGGATCAGGCAGAATTTTTCTGCTTGTCCAGAAAGCGGACGATCTCCTTGACCAGGTCCGGACCGCGGTCATCCTGAAGGAAATGAGCAGCCCTATCGAATTCAATCGGCCCTTCGGCCTGGGGGAGCAACTTTTTCAGGTGATGGGCGTAGCTGATATCGAAGACCACGTCCCCCGGCGCCCATAATAAAAGTGCGGGAATGTCCCTCAGCTCTCCCAGCCGATCTTCGATAAGCTGCATATCGGCCCAGCCGCGATCCCCCCTCCGCAATGGAATGGTCCTGGGCCAGGTCAAAACCACCTGGTCCGAATCCGGTTCCTCAAAAACATGATGATAAGCCCTGGCCTCTTCTTCGGTCATTCCCCTCTGGGAAACGGCCGATGGCCCGCGCTGGGAGAGGACTTTCATTTTTTTTTGAAAAAACTGGCCGAAGAGCGGAGCGTGCCAGGTGGTCCAGGGAAAGGATGATTGATGGAATTGCCCAATGTGGCTGGTGTAACACCAGGTATTCATCAGGACCAGGGCCTTTAAACGGTAAACCCTGGTTAAGGCCGCCCCTACCCCCTGGGGGCCCCCCCAGTCCTGACCCACGATCACAAAATCATGAAGGTCGAGTTGATCGATGAAGGAAACAAGATCGGCAATGTGGTGGGCCAGGGTCAAGGCGGCATCATGACGGGGGTGGTCGGAATATCCCGTGCCCACCCAATCGGGGACAACGGCCCGGTACCCGGCTTCAACCAACACCGGGATAAAATCACGATATAAAAAACCCCAGGTGGGGTTCCCGGATAGCAGGAGAACCGGTATATGGTTTTCGTCCCCCTCATCGACATAGGCCATGGTTCGGCCGTTCACCTGCAGCGCTTTTTGCTCCCAGGGGAAAATCCTCCTGAGCCAATCAGGTTTGGTGCGCACGATCATCCCTCCTTTTTTCTTTTTTGCCGAAGTGCCAAATCGTAACAAATATTTTATTAAAAACCAAATAGAAATGGCACTCCCTTCTAATATAAAAATGTTCTCATAGGAGCCTCTTGCAAATGTTTAAATTTGGTTAAAATAGGTCAGGCATCCTGCCTGACAATATATTGAAACCTTTAAGTTGTCAGCCGGGACGGCTGACCTATTGGATCTTAAATTTGTATAATTCAGACTTTTGCAAGAACCTCATAGGTATTAATTAAAATTTCGAAAAGGTCCCATCGATAAAACGAGGTCTTGAATACTCGAACCCTTTTCGCCACTAACAGAGGAGTAGAACCCTATTTTTTCACCCTAATGGCACCTCTGGGAGGTGCTTGCGGTTTCCAATCGGTTGGAGTATGTTACAGGTCAAAGTACTTAACCTTTTAACCTGATGAACTTGGGAGGGGAAAATGTCTGCCGTTGTCAATAAACGAGAGGTCATGCTTGGGTTACTGGATAAACCACCGGCCCAGGACTATATCCCGGCCG
>CAZSTT010000075.1:13274-15765 GCA_964609705.1 uncultured Thermodesulfobacteriota bacterium | reverse complement strand
TGTCTTTCTTTGATCGAACGTCCGGAATTGACATCCACCGCTACCAGGGCCTCGGTGGAGTCAATCACGATGTGTCCGCCGGATTTTAATTTGACCCGGTTCTGAAAGATGGTTTCAATCTGGTTTTCAACCTGATGTTTGGAGAAAATCGGCCGGGTCTCTTTGTAAAGTTTGACCTGGTTGCGCTGCCGGGGGGCGATGATTCCCAGAAAATCCCGGACCTGTTTGTATATGTCTTTATTGTCTATCAATATTTCCTGGATGTCCGGGGTAAAAAGGTCCCGGATGGTCCGGATGGCCAGATCCATTTCCTTATAAACCAGGGAAGGGGCCGGCTGCTCCATGGCCCGGGTCCGGATTTCCCCCCAGAGCCTCAAGAGGGATTCCATGTTCTTGGCCAGTTCCTGTTTTTTCTTTCCCTCCCCGGCTGTTCTGACAATGGTTCCGATTTCGGCCGGGACCTTCAGCTGGCTCAGGATGGATTTCAAACGATCCCGTTCGGCCTCGTCCTCTATCTTTCTGGAAACCCCCACACCGGATTGACCGGGGGTTAAAACCAGATCCCGGCCCGGAAGGGAGATATAGGTGGTCAGGGCCACCCCTTTGGTTCCCGACTCCTCTTTAGTCACCTGAACCAGGATTTCCTGCCCGCGATGGATGAGTTTCTGGATCGGGAGCCGTCCGTGCTTTTGGCCATCCGCCGCTTCCGACGTTTCATGATGATATTCCGGATGGATTTCGTCGGCTTGAAGGAATCCGTTTCTTTCACCCCCATATTCGACGAAGGCGGCCTGAAGAGCCGGCTCGACATGGGCCACCACGCCCTTGTAAATGTTGCCCCGAATCTGTTCCTTGGCCGTGGTCTCAATATAAAATTCTTCCAGGATACCGTCTTCGATCAGGGCGATCCGGTATTCTTCCGGATCGACGGCATTAATTAATAGTTTTTTGACTGGAGGCATGATTACCTTCCTTTTTCTTTTCCGGCCTGGACCTGCTGCACCTGATACATAAATGCCTCAAGACGGGTACGGGTGTTGGTTTGTTCCTGTCCGTCATAAGAAAGATTCAGAAAGGGAATATTCTGGTGATCCTCCCGAAACCTTTTTAACAGGGCGTTGACGATGGTCCCCGGCATACAGGTGAAGGGCATAATGTTGATCAGCCCGCAGGCCCCCTTGGCCCAATAATCCTTGGATTTGCCCAGACTCAGGATAGCCTCACCTTCAAAAGAAGGATGCAGATAAGGATGGGCGTTTTTCAGAGTGGTTCGAATAGAGGGCTCGCCGTAGTTGCGCAGTGATCCTTTAAACGTGTGTTCCAGTTCGTGTTCCAGTTTGGTCTGAACCCGGTGGGTCAAAAGGAGTTCCAAGAGGTTGGAAAATTTTCTAAAACGAAAGGCCCTCCAGATGGAGGTATAATTCGTATACAGGATCCATTCGGCTATGGGGGGCATCCAGGCTTCCCCCCCCAGGGCCTCTACTTCCAGGACCACATTTTCATTAGAAAATTTGTTGGCCCGGGTATAGATCTCCCCGACCATACCGATGACCGGTTTAGAGCCCGGGTTAATCAGGGGAAGGGCATTAAAAGTCCTAACGGCCTTTTCCAGGACCTTCACCAGATCCCCACGGGAAGCAATGGTTTCGGTTACATCCTGCACCGATCGCTGATAGACCTGAAAAGTCTCCCCTTTGTTTTTTTCATAAGGCCGGGTTTCCCTAAGTTTCTTTTCCAGACAATCGATGGCTACGATTCCCTGCCAGCCCAGACGGGA
Source organism: uncultured Thermodesulfobacteriota bacterium (assembly GCA_964609705.1). GTDB lineage: Bacteria > Desulfobacterota > RBG-13-43-22 > RBG-13-43-22 > RBG-13-43-22 > RBG-13-43-22. The sequence goes on along the minus strand of CAZSTT010000075.1, from coordinate 13,988 downwards.
AAAATCACTGCCCCCGACCATGCCTAATTCCTGATAAAAGGTTTCGCTTTGATCCGGGGCATATATAGGCACCTCAGGCAGTCCCAATTCGTCCAGGACCAGCCGGTGGAAACGGTGGTACTGGCCGAACCGGCAGGGGCCGGTCCCCGAAGGCATGAAAAAGGCCGAATGCAGGGGGTCAAAATCCTTCCGGTGGACCAGCTTGGCCATGTCTCCGGTGGTCAGGATGCAGGGATAGCATTCTTTCCCGGAGGTCAATTTCCGGCCCCAGATCAGGGTTTCCTGATCGGAATCGGGCAGGACCTCGGCTTCCACCCCGCAGGCCTTGAAGGCCGCGGCCACCGCCAGAGCGTGATCGGTCATGGGCGGGATAAAAATTTTACGGTGATTTCCGGACGGGATCCGGGAAACGATTCGTTTTTTAGGGGCGATTAGATTGGCCGCCCGGCTGTTTTTCAAGCTGTCCAGAAAGGCTTCCAGGCGGGTGACCACACCGGCATCGGCGCTGTGTTCATCGATTTCAATCTCCAGATAGGGTTTTCCCTTTAATACGTCCCGGAAAAAGTGGAGGATGAAGGAGTCCGGGCCGCAACTGAAGTTGGTGACATAGATGCCGAACAGGTTTGGGTTGCTCCTCAGGATTTCTGCGGCCCCCATGATCTTTTGTCCGAAGCGCCAGTAGTGGTACTTGGATTCCCCGGCCTCGGTGGGTTG
>CAZSTT010000075.1:0-13174 GCA_964609705.1 uncultured Thermodesulfobacteriota bacterium | reverse complement strand
CCCTGATGGATGACCGATTTATTGGTTACCCCGGAGATGACCACCTCAAACCCCAGGTTCGTAAAAAAAGTTCGGAAAAAGGGCAGGAGTTCCCTGAAAAACATGGTCCTGGGGATCCCGATTTTTCCTCGTTTCCCACCCGGATTCCAGTCTTCGGGACTTCCGGCCATCCAGGCTTCCCGCTCGTCAAAGAGGTCCGGCATGGAAAGGTTGACGGTCTTTTTGGTGTCCAGGTCGTATTTGTCACAGCGGCTGCCATAGAACAGGGGTTTTTCCCCTTCGATGCTGACCTTCTTGACCTCACATTGATTGGGACACCCCTTGCATTCAAAGGAAGAAATATCATACTGGATCCGGGCCAGGTCAAATCCTTTGAAGCGGCTGTCCTTCCAGGTCCGCTCCCGCATGGCCAGAATAGCCACGCCGATAGCCCCGGTCACATCGTTATGTTCCGGTACGGTGATGGGTTTGCCGACGATTTGTTCAAAGGCGGCAACAATTCCCTTGTTGGAGGCCGTGGCTCCCTGGTAAAAGATCCGTTTTCCGATCCGTCGGTCTTCTACAACCTTGTTGAGATAATTTTCAACAATCGAATAACTCAGGCCCGCCACCAGATCTTTTTTGTCCAGCCCCTGCTGCTGGTGGTGGACCAGATCGGATTCCATAAAGACGGTACAACGTTCTCCCAAACGGACCGGGCTTCCCGAGTCCAGGGCCAGGGCCCCGAATTCCCCTTTGATCGAGATACCCAGCTTTTCAGCCTGTTCCTCCAGAAAAGAACCGGTTCCGGCGGCGCAGACTTTGTTCATCATAAAATCCACGATGGCCCCATTTTCCAGACTGATATATTTCGAATCCTGACCGCCGATTTCAAAGATCGTGTCCACCTCAGGATCAATGGCCGCCGCCGCTGTGGCCTGAGCCGTTATTTCATTACGAACGATATCAGCCCCGATAAAATCCCCGGTCAAATACCGGCCCGAACCGGTGGTGGCCGCCCCCTTGATAATCACCCGGTCCCCCACTTCTTTCCCGGCCGCTTCCAACCCCTGGCGAATGGCCTCCAAAGGCCGGCCGGCGGTCATCAGATATTGTTTGGATAAAACCCGCATTTCCTGATCGATGACCACCACGTTGGTGCTGATGGACCCGACATCGACACCCAGATAAGCCTCGATCTTTTCCCCTGGCGCCGGAACCGGGGCCTGTCCGGTGAAGAAAGGCTGGATATAGTCGGCTCTTAAATTCAAGGCATCCAGCCGCCGGGCCTCCGTGGATTGGGTTTTTAAATAGTCCACGAAGGGCTCCAATCCCCGAAATTCTTTTAAGGCTGCCGGGTTTTCCTGAACAATCAAAGAGGCCCCGATGGCCCCCATGGAAAAGAAATGATCCGGGATGACCAATTCCCCTTCTTTAAGATCCAAAACTTCGGAAAAGGCGCGCCGCACTCCCTGGTTGGCCGCCACCCCCCCCTGGAAGGAAACGGGTTTGAGGATGTTCTTGCCTTTGGCGATATTACTTTTAAGGTTCCGGGCTACGGCAAAACATAACCCGGCGATAATGTCATAATCCGGAGTGGCCTCCTGCTGGAGATGAATCATATCTGTTTTGGCAAAAACCGTACAGCGGCCGGCGATTCGGGGAGGTGTTTCGGACTTTAAGGCCAGCCGGCTGAATTCTTCAATGGTCAGACCCAGACGATGGGCCTGCTGGTCCAAAAATGAGCCGGTCCCGGCGGCGCAAAGGGTGTTCATGGCAAAATCCTCGATAACCAGGCGGCCTCCTTCTTCCGGAGAAAGAAGAATCAGCTTAGAATCTTCACCCCCCATTTCGATAATGGTCCGGACCTGAGGATGAAACCGTTCAACGGCCCGGGCCTGGGCAATGATCTCATTGACAAAAGGGACTTTGAGCAGATCGGCCACGATTTTTCCGGCGGTACCGGTCAGGGCGATGGAACGGATCCTCTCCTGGGGAATTTCCGAAAAAATTTCATTAAAAACATCCCGAGCGGTTTCCAGGGGCTGGCCCTTGGTGCGGCGATAATCGTCTTTGAGGACTTCTCCTTGATTGTTTAATAGTATGGTATTGACGCTGACCGACCCGATATCTATTCCTAAATGTAAAACATCCATTCATTTCCTCCAAAAAAATAAACAGGACTATAAGCCCCGATAAAAACCTTTTTTATTGAACAGTTCATAGGTAATTTTTTTTACCTGAATCATCCGGTTTAAAAGAGGAACCGTTTCTTCCGGAGAAAGGCCCAGAAATTGAGCGATCTCCTCCGCCGTACAGGGCCGGCGGGCTACCAGTTCATAAATTTTGGATTCCTCCAGTGTACGTTTAGCCTGAATCCTGTCCTTTGAGGGATCGGTTATGATTTCAGCCCGAGGCCCCCAGGTCTTTTGGATCTCTTTCAATCGATCGTTCGGCAACGGAGCGGCGTATGTTTCAACCGGCGGACGAACTACGGTATTCAGGTGTATTTTTTCCGGATTGATTTTTTCTATGTATTGTCCAAAACTTTCGATCTGCTCCGGTGTATCGTTGATTCCCCGAAGCAGCAGCACTTCCAGCCAGACCCGGGGACCCTTGGATTTTCCCAATTTAATCAACCCGTCAATCAATTGATCAAAGGTCAAAGATGGATGAGGGCGATTAACGGCTTGGAAAACCATCCGGTCCGGGGCATCCAGGGAGGGGACGACCACATCGGCGGCCAGAACCCTTTCCAGAACTTCTTCTTTGAACAGCAGGGAGCCGTTGGTGAGCAGGGCAATGGGCACCCTGGCCATTTTTTTGATCTCTTGGATGAGCAAGCCCAGTTGAGGATGAAGGGTCGGCTCCCCGGAACCCGAAACGGTGATATAATCCAAAGTCAAGAGGGAAGCCGACAACACCCCTTCCAATTCCTTCAAAACGGACTCCGCTTGAATGACCCCAACGGGTTCAATAGTCTTACAGTCGGTTTTCCCAAGCTCACAATAAATGCAGTCAAATGAGCAGGTTTTATAGGGGATGATATCCACCCCCAGGGAAAAACCCAACCGGCGGGATGGTACCGGTCCAAAAATGGTCTTCATGTTATCCCGCCTATAAGATCCTTCATCCTTTGAAATAGTTTAACCATAATTTAATACTGCTAAAATGTACTCTACTACCTTAGGTATTGTCAATTTGAAAGTTGGGACCAGAAAACCTTATTAAATCCGAATTCAAAAAATCGAAAAAACTTCGTTGATCCCAGTCGGTAGAGGTGATAGACTTTTTCGATCCGGAATAGCAATAAATAAGGGTGTAGATTTAAGTTGTCTTTGCCCATTTCATTTGCTAATGATCTAGGATAGGATAGATTCGGGAGTTCAAGAAAAATTCGCAGACAATAATTTTGCCCCATTCTTTTTCTTTATTTATTAACTTAGGAGGAACCATCCAATGGCCGAAGCAACATTGTATCAAAAACTAGCGGAAGCGGTAGGGGCCGGGGACTCGAAATACATCCCCGGTATTTTTGAAACCTTAACAGATGAAAATGAGGCCAAGGTCCTTTTGGCTGCCGCACCACCGGCAACCATCCAGGAGATCGCCCAAAAGACCGCACTGAAGGAGGAAGAAGTCGCGGCCACGATCGACCCCCTTTTTAAAAAGGGTTTGCTCTTTAAGTCGAAGAAACCGGAAGGAACCAGATATTACCGGGTTCGGCAGGTACTTCAGATGCATGATTCCACAGCGGTTATTGTTAATGCGCCTCGAAAGATGCTGGACCTGTGGAAGAACTTCATGAAAAATGAGTTTGATGAATACAGCCGGAAATTAGAGGAGTTCCTGCCCTCCCCGGTGATCCGGGTGATCCCGGTCAATGTTTCCGTCCAGAATGAGACCCAAATTCTGGCTTTCGACGATGTCAAGAGCATTATCGCCGAGGCCAGAAACCTGGCGGTCACGCCCTGCTCCTGCCGGGCCATCGACGGAGAATGCGGCAAGACCATAGAGGTCTGCGTCCAGATAGATAAAGCGGCCGACTATTCGATAGAAAGGGGAACGGGACGAAAACTGGAGAAGGATGAGGCCCTCCAGATGATGAAGCAATGCGAAGAGGAGGGACTGATTCATGTCACCGGCAACAAAAGGACCCTGGGGCATGTAATTTGTAACTGCTGCAGCGACTGCTGTCTGAACTGGCCCTCGGTCCGGACCGGGCTGGGGAAATTCGTCGTCCCGAGCCGGTTTCGGGCTAAAGTGGATGCGGAGAATTGTACGGCTTGTGAATCCTGCCTGGACCGCTGCTATTTCGAAGCGATCAGTATGGAAGGGGAAGGGGACACTGCGGCCATAAAGGCTGAAAAATGCATGGGCTGCGGCTTGTGCTTAGTGACCTGCCCTACGGAAGCCATTACCTTGGAAGAAGTCAGGCCGGCTGAGTTTGTTCCGGTTTAGAGCGAAAATAGGGTTCAAGGGTTCGAGGGTTTAAAATTCCAAGCCGTTCACTTGAAACCTCGACCCCTTGGCTCCTTGAAACCTTGGTTAAATTTTCATGTTTTGTGGTGCCCCAAAGTGGCATGAAGGCTTAATACGAAAATAGGGTCGAGGCTACTCGTTAATTCGGCCTATTCTTGAAACCTTTGAATTCCGGAAGGCGCCGGTTATGGAAACGGGGAGGTCCCTGAATCGAAGACAAGACGATCGATATCTGATCGAAGAGATCCCCTTGGAAGGGATCGGGACCATCATCGAAATCAGTAAAAACGGCCTGAAGGTTAGGAAAGATCCCGACTATGTCCCTGAAGACCCTACCCTGACTTTCCCCCTCTTCGGCCGGGAAATAAAGGCAACCGTTCGCTGGGAGGACAAAACCTTTATGGGGTTGCGATCAGCCACCCCTTTTAATGATCCGGGTTTATTTATTCAGAGGATAAAAAGGGCCATGGAAATCATTGCCCCGGCTCAAATGAAGATCAACCTGGATAAGGCCCTGTCTCAATACCGAAAGGATGAGGGATTGATCGGTATGATCAATCTGCTTATGGAGGTGGATAGTCCTGACCCTGATTTTCGCAAGATAGGCCGGTATGTCGAGGAGATCTGCTCCCTTCAGGATTCTCAGCAAGGGTCTGAAATAAACCAAGCTGAAGATGAAATTCACGAAGAGAGAGAAAAAACCTGTAAAGAGGAATTGATCGCCCGGGCGCTGGAGTTGCAGGGGGGGGACAAGGACAGACAGATTGACGTCAGATTTGCGATTACCATTCTCGGGCTTTCCAAAATGGGGGAGATTATCCAGGGCCATATTAATAAGAAGGTTTTCCAATCCGAGAAATCCCTCTCCCCCTTTGAAAACTTTGAAACCTTTAAGGTCCTGAAATCCGTTGTGTTTAAAAATTTATGCCGTTTTTTCGGTTTGCAGGACCTTCAACAGGATGGCAGCACCCTGCTTTCCCTGGGAACAACCGGGGTCGATCTGCTGATCCGGGAGAGCGGCGGCATTCTGGATGCCTACTACAATAGTACGTCCCGCTTATTTTCGGAATTTTCCCGGATGTACGAAAGGGTGCTATTCGAGGTGGACCCTCTCCAGATAAACCAGCATTACTTTAAAAAGGACCTGAAGTCTTTTGGGGAATATATCAATGGATATATCCTGGCCCACCATACCCTTAACCCTCACTATTTCCCCGAGGAAGGTCATAAATTATCCCTTAGCAAAAACGGGCTGATCTTCTCCTATCTGGCCTACCTGACCTTTTTGACCGTTCAATTCATAATGGACAAAGACCGGGAATGCGGGTTTATCCTTTCCAAAAGATTAAAGGGGCGGGGAATGGAGGCTGGAAAATTCGATCAGTTCCTGGAGCAATCGGTTGCTGATACAAAAACCATCCTGCGTAATTTGAAATTGAAAGGGACCGTCTCCAAACCGTCATTGCCGGACGGGTTAACACCTATTGAAAATTATCTGGGAAAGGATATCCGGTGGGAATATCTGGTTAAGGTATTCCGGAATTTCAGCCACGGGCCGTTAAAAAGGATGGCCTTGCGCTATGAGGATCCCGCCTATGCCCATTTTATACTGGGCAAACTGATAAACTCGGAAAGCATTGACTTGAATTCCAAGACCGTATGTGTCGTACCTTGCCGGAATATTTCAAGTGATCAATGGTATATCAAGGACTTTGCTTATTTCGACCTCCTGGTATTCAAAGAGATCCACAAGCTCCCATCAGCAGACCTTAGTGTCTTTTTAAAGTTATGGAATACTTTCGAGGGGCAGATTATAGCCACCTTCAGCCATCTGGAGGTTTTGGATTATAGGAACTCCCCGATGTATACGATTTTTAATAATTGCCTCGTCGACTTCCCTTCCTGCTTCAGCAGTGATACCGTTTATGGAAGGATGATAGACCACACCCTTCAATACCTTCAACCTTTTCTGGGTGATCAAACGATTGATCGCAACCGATATCTGCCTGGCGTGTTTACGATGAATCATATCAAGGCCGATATTTTTCTGAATAAAGAGAAAAGCCTAAGTTAGCTCCTGAAAGGAAACCGATGATGGAAATCCCAATCCTCGAAATTTTTTCCGATTATGTCTGACCCTGGTGCTATTTCATTACCGGGCGTATTGAACAATTGCACAAGGATTATGATATCGAGATCCAATGGACTGCTTTCCCTCTTCATCCCGAAACCCCGGAGGACGGACAATCCCTGGAACAACTTTTCGCCGGCCGTCTTGATTTAGATCAGGTCCGGGCCCGGTTGAAGCAAGCGGCCCGCGATGCCGGCCTGCCTTTTGGGGATCGGAAGATGACCTATAACAGCCGATTGGCCCAGGAATTGGGCAAGTGGGCCGAGTCCAAGGGCAAGGGGACTGAATTCCACCACAGGGCTTTTAAGGCCTATTTTGTAGACGGAATCAACATCGGGAAAATTACGGAACTAAGCTCTCTGGCCGGGGAAATCGGGCTGGCCGAAGACGAAGCTCGGGAAGTGCTGCAAAAAAGGGTCTTTAAAGAAGCCGTAGATGCGGACTGGCTTCGTTCCCGTCAAATGGGGATTCAAGCTGTCCCGACCTTTCTTCTGGGGCAACGGGTTTTGGTGGGTGCCCAGCCCTATGAAAAAATAGCTTCGTTTTTAGAGGCCGCCGGAGTTAAAAAACGACCCGCCATGGTTTAAGGTCAAAAGTTTTGAGTTGGGAGTTCGGAGTGTGGAGTAGGGAGAATTACTCCGAACTCCATTCTCCGAACAAAAAAAATTACTATAAGGAGAAAGCGACTATTAATCATGAACTCCCCTGTAGAACGCCCCGCCCTGGTCTGCCCCTTCACCCTGATGGAGGAAGAGGCCCTGGCTTGGTCTATCCTCCTGTTTGGGCAGGCTGTCCTGCTTCACCCTTATCCCTTACCCCTGCCGGTTTCCGTCCAAATAGGGAGGGATCAGGGAATGATTCAGATCCGTTCTTTGGTGCAGACAACGGAAGTGATCAGGGAAAAAGACCGGGTCCTGCGCGGGATTAAACAATATCTGGCCGATAACCCCGGCCAGGGCTTTCTGAAATATCTCTTGGAGGCCGCTTCCATGGATGATCAGGAAACCCAGGAAGAAATTACCGGCTTGATGAAGGGCCGGCCTTTCCATAAATCCCCTAAGGAATCTTTCATTATCAAAGGCCCGGTTCTCCTTTGCCTTATCCATGAATGGATGATGCAGGAATGGGAAGTGGAGACCTCCCTGGCTGCGGTCGAAGAGCAGGAAAAAAAATTAATTCATGGGTGGCAGGAAAACCCCGAGGAAGAATTGATTTGGAAATCGGCGGACCCGCTGGTTTTAAAAAGGAATGAAACGGAGATCAACTGCCCACCGGCCCTGGCCGCCTGGCGGGAATTAAAAAATACCCTGGTTCCTGAACCTTCCCTCCTTTTCACCACCCAGCCCTGGGTTTGGGCGGAACATTATAACCTCGATCCGGAAGAAAGCCGGATCCACTCCATCTCCCTGCCGGATTTGAGCTCCCGGAATAATGCGATATTTAATCATTCAACCACCCATAGGAACATTAGGGAGAAGATGGAAGCGCTATTACATTCTCCACAAAGCCTAACCTCAAAAACCGCGATCGATGATTTTCAAAAGGCCTTTTTGGCTTTAGAGTTACCACCTGAGGGTAAATACCGTCTCGTCTTTCCACCCCAATTCCCTTCTTTTCCCGTCCCATCGTCTTCTTCTGGGCAAGGAAACTCCGATCCAATGATCCTGCTCCTACCGGCCTTGATCTGATTCCAATGCCCGAAACGCTGTCCATAGAAATCAACGAGCAGTTTCAGCAGGCCCTGGACCTGATGGAGAACACGGACCATCCTGTTTTTATCACCGGAAAGGCCGGTACGGGGAAATCGACCCTGCTTAATTATTTTCGAAAGGTATCGCGCAAACGATTGGCCGTGCTGGCCCCAACCGGAGTAGCGGCCCTCAATGTTTTGGGGCAAACCATCCATTCCTTCTGTGGCTTCAGGCCGGATATCGCTTTGGATAAAGTCAAAAAAAAGGCCCAGAAAGACCAGGACCGCCCTTCCATTTATAAAAAGCTGGATACCATCATCATCGATGAAATCTCAATGGTCAGGGCCGATCTCCTGGATTGTGTCGAAAAATTTCTCCGTCTCAACGGGCCGCGGCCTAAAAAACATTTCGGCGGGATCCAGATGATTTTTATCGGAGATCTTTACCAACTCCCGCCGGTGGTCACCTCGGCCGAAAAAGATATCTTCCGGCTTCAATATGAATCCCCCTATTTTTTTTCCTCCCAAATATTCAGAGACCCAAAATTCAAGATGGAATTTGTGGAACTGGAAAAAATTTATCGGCAGACCGAAGAGGATTTCATCGCCCTGCTTAACGCCATAAGAAACCGTTCCGTTACCGATTCGGATATCCTCCATCTCAACCAAAACTGTCAGCCGGAATTCATCCCGCCTGAAGAGGACTTATACCTATATCTGACCAGCACCAATGACCAAGCCTTTCGTCAAAACCAGGAAAAACTGAAACGCCTTCCAGGGAAGACGTATACCTACCAGGGGCAAATCGATGGAGAGTTCGATAAATCGGCCTTCCCTACGGATAAGGATCTGGAACTTAAAACCGGCGCCCAGGTCATGTTGCTCAACAATGATCCTTTGGGGCGCTGGGTCAACGGTTCCATCGGCAAAATCAGCCGGATCATCCACGCAAAAGGGGAAGAGGATATTATCCAAGTCGAACTTCCGGGTAATTTTATCGTGCCGGTTACCCCTTATACCTGGAAGATTTTCAGATATGCCTTTGACGAGAAAGCCCGGAAAATATTTTCCGAACCCATGGGCTCCTTCACCCAATATCCCATTAAACTGGCCTGGGCCATTACCATCCATAAAAGTCAGGGTAAAACCTTCGACCGGGTGGTCATTGATATCGGCCGGGGAACCTTCGCCCATGGACAGATTTACGTGGCCCTGAGCCGCTGCACCAGTCTTCAAGGCATCGTCCTTCGCCAACACATCCGGAAACAGCATATTCTCATGGACTGGCGGGTTATCCAATTCCTGACCCGGTTTCAATATGAGAAATCAGAAGAGAGGCTGTCTTATGCGGACAAAGTGCGGATGATCGAAGAAGCCATGGACGAGGGGACGGACCTGGAAATTGTCTACCTCAAACCCGATGACACCAAGTCCCGCCGCCGGATTCGCCCCGAAGCCATTGCCCGGCTTGAATATAAAGGAAAACCCTTTGAAGGCCTGCGCGCCTACTGCCATGAACGCCAGGATTTACGCCACTTCCGTATTGACCGGATATTGGAGATAAAAAATATTTGAAGCTAACTTGCCTTGAGTTACAATACCAATGCGGTCCGGCAGTTGTCCGTGGCAAAAAAAGGAAGTTGATTTTTTTTAGCCAAATCCTAATAACAAAAAAGGATCACAAACTATGGAAACCGGTAATCCCCATAATATAATATTTCCCTCCGGGCCCCTTTCCCTAGAAGGGGTGCTGGTCAAAGGAAAATTATCCAAGACCGTGGTGGTTTCCCATCCCCATCCTTTGTACGGCGGGGACAGGCATAATCATGTGGTTGGCTTGATAGCCGGGGCATTTGAAGACCAGGGCTGGACCACCTTATGTTTCAATTTCCGGGGGGTAGGCCGAAGCCAGGGGGAATTCGATCAAGGCCTGGGGGAGCAGGAGGATGTTTTCGGGGCTGTGGCCTTTCTGAAGGGATTAGGGGAACAAAAAATTATTCTGGCCGGTTATTCCTTCGGGGCCTGGGTCAATGCCCGCGCCGGCCTGACCCACCCCGATGTTCAGGGATCGATATTGGTTTCCCCTCCGGCGGGGATGATGGATTTTTCTTTTTTGTCTCAGGATACTAAAACCCGTCTGATTGTGGTCGGGGATCAGGACCCCTACGCCCCTGTTTCCCATATAAAAAAATTAATCCAATCCCTGCCGGCCCCACCCCCCATCAAAATCATTAAAGGAGCGGATCACTTCTTTTCTTCCGGTTGGGAAGAATTGACGGCGGCCATAACAGAGATCCAAACCTCCCTCTAAGTTACATAAAAATTAAGTAATGAATTATACTTATCAATGGAAATAGCCTATTCTGATGATCTTAAATCCCGGTCCCAAAGCCAGTCCAGGTGGGGTTTGGATTTACAAAAATTTCGATCAATTTTTACCCTTCGGGAAAGTTTGGGAGGCCGCATCTCCTTTGTTGTCCAAGGCTGGCAGTATGCGTATACGGCTTCGCCTTGGACGCCTCGGATCTGCAACCTCCGAAACTTTTGTAACATCGAGGCTCCCTATGAATCTTAAAAAGCCGGGCGTCTGGGTCTTCAGCACCTATCTGGCCGAAGGTCTGCCTTATTCGATTATCCGGATCCTCTCCTCGGTCTTCTTTACCGACATCGGGTTGAAAGAGCGCTACATCGGCTATCTGAATTTTCTGGGCATTCCCTGGAATCTCAAGTTCCTCTGGGCCCCCTTTCTCGATATCCTGGGCAAGAAAAGGACCTGGATGATCGCCATACAGGCCCTGATCACGTTGTTGGTTGTAGGGGTTTCCTATTTTTGTTTTATCGCCGCCCGGCAGCCTGACCCCGGCTTGATCCTGGCCATTATTTCGGGGACCTTTATCCTGCTGGCCTTCCTTTCGGCGACCAATGATATCGCCATTGACGGATATTACATGGAAGGGCTGACCGATTCCAAGGAACAGGCCGCTTATACCGGATACCGAGTTTTCGCCTACCGGATGGCGGTTATTCTGGTCCGTAGCGGGTTTGTGGCCCTGGCGGCTTATGCCGCAGCCCGTCTCAGCGGGGCCGACAGATACCAGCCCTGGGGTTATGCCTTTGGGGCAGCGGCCCTTACCGTGCTTCTCCTGACTTTGTTTCATGCCTGGCAGCTTCCCCGGTTCGAGAAGGACCGCGTGCCTGGGACACGATCTTTTTCTGAAATCACCAGGGAATTCGGCCGGGCCTTCAGTACCTACTTTGAGCAGGAGAGAGTGGCCCTGGTTATTATCTTTATCATTACCTATAAAATTGGAGACGAAATTCTTTTTTCCATGGGCACGCCTTTTCTCATGCGGGAACTGGGAGTGACCAAGGCCCAGCTTTCCTGGCTCGGCGGAATTCTCGGGGCTTTGGGCGCCATTGCCGGAACATCCATCGGGGGGCTCTGGATCAAGAAAAAAGGCCTGAAAAAAGCCATCTGGCCCCTGACCATCCTCATGAACTTCAATATCTGGGCCTATGTCTGGCTGGCCTGGTCGCTGCCCTCAGCCTCAACACCCTCCGGCCTGGCTGTCATTGCCGCCGTTCACTGCTATGAGCAGATGGCCGCCGGACTCGGTAACGCGGTCCTGATGGTTTACATCCTGCGCACCTGCAAGCCGGAATTCAAGGCCTCCCACTACGCGGTCGGTTCAGCCATCATGTCCCTCTTCTCCACTTTTTTTGGCGGATTCGGCGGAGTGATGGTAGAAAACATGGGGTATCTGAACTTGTTTATTTTATCCTTCCTGGCCTCCATCCCGGCCATGCTGCTCATGTTCTGGGTGCCCATCAGGGAGGAGACGGAAAAATAAACATTAACCACTTTTGTCTGACAGGATTAACTTGTTTTTTGCTCAGGTTCCAGAGGACTCTGAGCAACTTCAATCCCTTGAGCAGCCTCAGAAAGTCCCTCTCTGTGAACTCAGAGGGCCCGAAAGACCAGGGGGAACGGGCGAGAGGAAAAATTAGTGCCCGAAGGGCCTGACGGTAGGAGGAAGACAAGTCGTCTTCCTCCTGTCCTGCAGTTGTCTGTGGCAAAAAATAATTTGTTTTAAGGAAAAACCAAAATCGAAGCAATCCTGTAAATCCTGTCTAATAAACTTAAAAAATATGGATGAGTATTTAAAGCAGCCGGTGATCAAGGCCGAAAACCTGACTAAACGGTTTCAAGACATGGTAGCCGTAGATCATATCTCTTTTGAGATTCAGGGCGGGCAGTGTTTTGGTTTTTTAGGACCCAACGGCGCCGGCAAGACCAGCACCATCCGGATGATTTATGGCTTTTCACCCATTACTGATGGCAGTTTATTGGTTTTCGGGAAGGACATCCGCCGGCATTTCCGGGAAATCAAAGCCAGGACCGGTGTCTGCCAGCAGGAAAACAACCTCGATCCGGATTTCACGGTCTGGGAAAATTTACTGGTCTATGCCCGGTATTTTGATCTTCCTAAAAGAATCGCCCGGGAAAGGGCCGAAGAATGGCTGAACTTTATGGGGTTGATCCATAAAAGGGATTCCAAAGTCCCGGAACTTTCCGGCGGGCTCATGCGCCGCCTGGTCATCGCCCGGGCCCTGATGCACAATCCCGACCTGCTAATCCTGGACGAACCCACAACCGGACTGGACCCTCAATCCCGGCATCAGGTCTGGGATCAGATCTGGCAACTTAAGACCAAAGGCCTTTGCATCCTTTTGACCACCCATTATATGGATGAAGCCGAACAGATCTGCGATCGTTTGGTGATTATGGATCAGGGACGCATCCTGGTGGAGGGGAGTCCCCTTTCCCTCATAGGCCGGCATATCGGGGGAAATGTGATCGAGGTGGAAAATCCGGGGCCCCCTCTATTGGA
>CAZSTT010000074.1:7966-15769 GCA_964609705.1 uncultured Thermodesulfobacteriota bacterium | reverse complement strand
GATTCAACTTCTGGATTCCTAATCCAATTTCAAGTTGGGGAGGATCAACAGGGTTTGAGGCTTATTTCCCTGGGGATTTATATTTCTTCAGATAGGCCAATAATCCTCCAGCTAACAGGATTTCTATTTTTTCCCTTGGGACCGGGGCGTTGAGGATAATCTCGGTTTTTTGGGTAAGATTGAGGGCCTTGATTTTTTGATCTTTTCGTATAGTCATTTTCAGGTTGACAAATTCGAGCAGGTCATTCTGGTCAATAAGCTCAAAATCCTCTGGATTGTTAAATACCAAAGGGATGATTCCATAATTGATCAAATTGCTTAAATGAATGCGGGCAAAAGATTTGACCAATACGGCTTGAATACCTAGAAACATAGGGGCCAGGACCGCATGTTCCCTGGACGAACCCTGCCCGTAATTTTCTCCTCCGACAATTATTCCTCCCTTGGCTTGTATAGCCCTTTGGGCAAAGCTCCCGTCCAGCCGGGAAAAGGTGTACCGGGAAATGGCCGGGATATTGGACCGGAAAGGCAAGACCTCTGACCCGCCAGGAAGTATATCATCGGTGGAGATGTGATCCCCGGTTTTTATCAAAACCGTCACCTTCAAAGAATTCGGCAGGGGTTTTTTGGGGGGTATGGCCTTGATATTGGGACCCCGGATGACCTTCACCTGGCTCGGGTTTTTTGGCGGCGGTTGGATTAAGGGATCGGGCCAGGTTGTTTGAGGAGGATTTTCTATTTTCGGAATAGGTAATTTGGTCCGTCGAGTATCAACCACCTCTCCTTTCAGGGCAATCAGGGCGGCGACCAGGGGATTGCACAAATAGACCTGAGCGGAAAGGGTACCGCTTCGGCCTTTAAAATTCCGATTGTAGGTCCGGAAAGAGATCCCCCCATCAGGGGGAGCGCCCCCCATACCGATACAGGGACCACAGGCGGATTCGAGAATACGGGCCCCGGAAGTGATTAAGTTAAACAGATCCCCTTCTTCAGCCAGGGACTGAAGCACCTGGCGCGATCCTGGGTTTATCAGGAGGCTGATATGGGGTTTTATGGTTTTTCCTGACAGCAGGGCCGCCACTGATTTTAAGGCGGCGTAAGAAGAATTCGAGCAACTACCGATACAAACCTGATCCACTCTTAACCCGATCAATTCTTTCAGAGGCACCACCTGGTCCGGGCTGAAAGGCTTAGCTACCAGAGGTTCCAGCTTCCCCAGATTTATTTCTATGTTTTCATCATAGGAGGCATTCGAATCTGGGAGAAGCTCCTGCCAGTCTCCTGCCCGGCCTTGCGATTCCAGAAAAGAACGGGTAATAAGGTCACTGGGAAAAAGGGAAGAAGTGGCTCCCAGTTCGGCACCCAGGTTGCAAATTGTGGCTCGTTCGGTTGTTGAAAGATCAAGGCAACCCGGTCCGTAGAACTCGTTGACCCAACCCACACCCCCCCGCACCGTCAGACGGCGGAGCAATTCCAAGGCTACATCCATAGCCGAGGCCCAGGGTCGGGTCAGTCGGCCGATCAGCCCAATTCGTCTGATTCTGGGGCGAACCAGATTATAGGGAAAACCGGCCATGGCTGCGGCAATGTCCAATCCTCCGCAGCCCATGGCCAACATGCCCACCCCCCCGGCGGTTGGGGTATGGCTGTCCGAACCCAGCAAGATCTGACCCGGTTTGGCAAAACGTTCCAGGTGGATTTGATGACAAATCCCGTTTCCTGCCGGGGAGAAAAAGGCACCGTACCGGGCGGCCGCAGTTTGAAGATAAAGATGGTCATCCGGGTTTCGAGAATCGGCCTGCAGGGTGTTGTGATCGACATAAGAAACCGCCAGAGGGACTTGGATCCGGGATTGTGCGATGGCCTCGAACTGAAGATAAACCATGGTCCCGGTAGCATCCTGAGTCAAGACCTGGTCCACTTTCAGGGGGAGGGTCTCGCCTTTTCCGTTTTGTTTGTCCCAAAGATGGTGTTCAACAATTTTATCGAACAGGGTCATTTTCATAAGTTTTCCTTTAATAAAGGTCTGTGGTCATCTTTTTTTTCTTAATTCCACAATCTTTGGCATGAACTACCCGTAAGGATTTTCTCGGAATTGTGGGAAAACTGATCGGTTTCATTGCTGGATGTTCAGGAGCAGATAACCGCCGATCATTAAAAACAGGAGATTGGAAGACCAGGCGGCCCAAAGGGGGGGGAAAATGCCGTTGAATCCCAGAGATCGAGAAAAGCCGAAGATGATCCAGTAACTAAAAGCCACCAATAAACTGCTGACAATTCCTTGCCCGATTCCGATGCCTTTCTCTTTACGGAGGGCCAAAGCAATTCCGAAAATGGCCATGATCAAACAGACGACCGGGAAGGCCAGGCGGACCTGTTTTTCCACAATATACCGGGTCGCATCATAGCCTTCTCTTTGTATCTTTTGGATACTGGCTTTAAGCTCCGGATAGGTCATCTCCTCACTGGTTTTTTCCTGGTATCGGAAATCTTCTGGAGATTCCGGGAGGCGGAGGGTTTGTTCAGGAAATGGGGATTGGAGATATGACCCATCGGGCTGAAAGGTTTGGGAAAGGCCGTTTTTAAAAATCCAGACCCCATTTTCCCAGATCACGTTTTCAGCATCCAGCCGGGACCGCAGGTTGAATTTGGAATCAAAAAAATAGAGGGTTACCCCCTCTGCCGAATGATCTTTAAAATTAAAATTTTGGAAGGAATATATGGCCTGATCCCCTTTGTACCAAATTTTCTCCTGGAGCAGGACGGCACGGGGTTCGATTTTTTTCACCTGATAATTCCAGATTTCCTGAGCCCGGGCTTGGCTGAAAGGGACTAAGATTTCCCCGAGGATCAAAAGAAAAACGGTGGAGCCTAAAGAAAGCAGGACGATCGGAAAAGACAGGCGGATCATATTGATGCCGCTGGATTTAAAAGCTATGAGTTGATTGTTTTTTGAAAAAAATCCGAAGGTGAGCTGGGTGCCCATTAAAATGGCCACCGGGATCATTTGCTTGATGATCAGGGGGAGGGTGTAGACAAAATATCGAATCATAAGGCCTGGGGGGACTCCGGCTTCATTGAAATCATACAGTTTGGCCATGATGTCCACCAGGACGAAGATAAAAACAAAGATCCCCAGGCAGAGCAGGGTCATTTTCAAGAATTCTTTGGATATATAATGACTGATAATTCGCACCATTAAATATTAGCCAAGGTTGTTCGGTTTGTAAATAAAAATAGCAGCGCGAGAAAAGGGTTTATGTTTTCATTAAAAATTGGTAATATTTTAATATAATAAAATTCGTTAGAACCTGTTATTTTGATAGAGATCAAAGGATGATAGAGACCATGACCATCCGGGAAATCATTGAGAATAAGGAGAAACGGATCCTGACCCCCGGAGCGGCCTTAAGTTCAGAAAGCCGGGGGAGAAAGATGGCCGAGGAAGAATGCTCCCTCCGAACCGTGTATCAAAGGGACCGGGACCGGATTATCCATTCCAAAGCCTTTCGCCGGCTGAAGCATAAGACCCAGGTATTTCTTTCTCCCACCGGGGATCATTATCGAACCCGATTGACCCATACCCTGGAAGTCTCGCAAATCGCCCGGACGATCGCCCGGGCACTCGGATTGAATGAAGATCTCACCGAAGCCGTGGCCCTGGGACACGATTTGGGTCATACCCCTTTTGGTCACGCCGGAGAAGAGGTCCTGGATCAGATTGTTCCGGGCGGTTTTGTCCACAACCTGCAGAGTCTGCGGGTTGTGGATCATTTGGAAAAGGGCGGAAAAGGCCTGAACCTGACCTTGGAGGTCAGAGATGGTATCGAAAAACACTCCAAAGGGAAAGGAGAGATCCTCCCCCAAGACCCGTCAGAGAAAGCCCTGACTTTGGAAGGGCAGGTGGTTCGAGCAGCGGATATTATTGCCTATATCAGCCATGACCTGGATGATGCCATCCGGGGGGAAGTGATCTCCTCGCAGGATATTCCGACATTTTGTTTGAAGGTCTTAGGGGATAGGAGTTCGAAGCGGATCGATACTATGGTTCGTAATCTGGTGGCCCACAGTTTGAAAAATCCATTAGGGAAGCTTTCCTTGGGGGAGGAAGTCTTACAGGCCATGGTCCAATTGCGGGAATTTCTTTATGCCCGGGTCTATGACCTGGGCCGGATCCATGATGATTTTATCAAAGCCCGAAAGGTGATCAGCGAATTATACCAGGTTTTTCTGGAAGACCCCGAACTTCTGAATGACTATTTGGGGCTGTCTGAATCCCCTCCGGAAGTGGATTCGCAGAAGATAACCGATTTCATCGCCGGCATGACCGACCGCTATGCCTTAAATGTTTATGAAAAAATCTTCCTTCCTAAACCCTGGGCCGTGTTGTAAGCCGGGAGAAATCGTCTTAGAATCGATATTCCCTTTTTCGTTCCATTTATCGACCGGTCCATTTTCCTCCCAATCCGGGGGAACTTAAATTCCGGATTTCATGAAGTCTTTCCGGATCAGCTCCACGATTTTATCGACCAGCTCGTTCATGAATTCAGGATGATCTTTGGCGATCTTATCTATAATGGTTACCAAAGACCCCATATCCAGGGATCCGATAAAATTACTGAGGAAAACTGTTTGGCCTCGCAGGGTTTTATTAACCGTCCGGGATGCCGGAAGGGGATGAAGACTACCCAAGACATCGGTGAGCAGTGAGGGGTTTTGGGAAATGGTTTCATCCATCACCCGGCCCACCGCCCGATAGTCCAGGGAACTCAGCAAGGCGACCAGCAGGGTTTTATTTTCAACCAGCAGGTGATTTTTCAGATTGGCCAAGGTCTGGGCATTCAAATTTTTCAGCAATAAGGTAAACTGATCCGGATTTTCCTTAAAAACGATATTCAGTGCCCCGGCCACCAAGACGGGATTGATCGATTTAACGTAGCGGCTTAAAACCTGGGGGTCTTTTTCAAGAAGGCGATTGGTCTGGAGGGCCAGGGATTCCGGATTGATCTTTTTGGTCAGCTCCGCCAAGGCTTCCGGATATTCCTGAATTAAATGATTAACCCGCGGGCCGACCACCTGGCTTATCAATCCCGCCATCATCCGATCTGAAAACCAGACGGTACCTGCGATAATAAAGAGGACCATCAGGACCAGAACCAGGATGGTGTTGACGATAACCAGCCATTTCTGATAAGCGGCATTCATCAGCACTTTTTTATTTTGATTTTTGGGATCGTCCATTTTTTTCTTTTCCCCCGCCGCTAAATCTCCAACCCGATTTTGAGTCCGTCACTGATAGATTCGAATAACCCTCCCACCTGGCGGCATTGACCGACGGCGTGGACTTTAATTTTTGAGCTGCCCAGTTCTTTTAGAAGTTCATCGTTCGATACACTGCCCAGGGAGAGGACGATGGTATCCACATTTTCAATATGGCCCTTATCCGCTCCTTTGGAGATCAGGACGGTTTTGCCTTTAACCGCTTCAATTCGAGCTCTGGTGCTTAAGACCACTTTTTTTTGAGTTAATCGATAAAATAAATGATAGCTGGTTACCTTTTCCAGATCCTGGCCGGCCTTATACTGGGGAATGAGGACTTCGACGGTTTTCCCCTGATCAGCTAAAAACTCGGCCGTACTCAATCCCTCCATGCCGCCGTCGGCGGCGACCAAAACCACCCTGTTCCCGGTCCTGGCGATTCCCAGCAAGACGTCCCTACTTTGGACGACCTGCCCGCTCCCGGCCCCGGGAATGGACACTCCCTTGGGCAAGCCTCCGGCGGCGACTATAATTTCATCCGGCATTTCACGCCCGATTGTTTCCCGGGTAACGGGTGTTCCCAAACGCACCTGGACCCCAAGTCTTTTCAATTGATTTTGATAATACACTACGGGCTTTTTCATCTCCGCCCGGTTGGTGGTTTTCGAGGCGATGATCAGTTGCCCGCCCAGATAGCCCTCTTTTTCATATAAAGTGACCGTATGGCCCCGTTCAGCGGCCACGCGGGCCGCTTCCATTCCCGCCGCTCCGCCGCCAACGACCAGGATGCGTTTCTTTTTTCCGGCGGGAGTAATCCTGAATTTTTCTTCATGGCCGACCGAGGGGTTTAAGCCGCAGGTAATGCCTTCCGGATGGGCGGTGCGGGACCAACAAGTCATCAGACCGATGCAGGGACGAATATCCCCCAACCGACCTGCTTTGGCTTTATCGGCCAGTTCAGGGTCGGCCATATTGGCCCGGGTCATGCCCACCATATGGGCCCGCTTTTGGGTCACAATCTCTTCGGCCATGATCGGATCCACAATCCGGCCAATGCAGAATACCGGGACTTTGACCACTTCTTTGATGCCCTCGGCCAGATAGACATAGGCCCCATGGGGAGTGCCCATGGGGGCGATGACATTATATCCGCCCAGGCTGACATTGACATAATCCAGTTTCCCTGAAGCGACCAGTTGAGGGGTAATCCGTTTCATGTCCGAAAGGGTAAGCCCTCCGGGAGTCAATTCATCACCGGTGATGCGGATACCGACCGTAAAGTCGTCCCCCACTTCCTGGCGGACGGCTTTGATCACCTCTAGGGGAAAGCGGATGCGATTTTCTTCGGAACCCCCATATTCATCGGTCCGAATATTTTGGAGGGGGGACATAAACTGGATGGGCAGATACCCATGGGCGCAGTGGATCTCAACCCCATCGAGGCCGGCCTTCCGCATCCTGGCGGCCCCTTCGGCATAGCTGCGAACCAACTCGCGGATTTCTTCGACCTTCAAGGCCCGGGGTCTTCCGCCATAAGCCTGACTGGGAATAGGGGAGGAAGAGACTACTTCCTTGACGCTATAGACCAGGGTGGACTTGCCCGGATGCCAGACCTGGGCAATAATCCTGGCCCCGGCCTGGTGGATTTCATCGACCACGGGTTTGAAGGCTTCGATCACCTGGTCACGGTAACAGAGGATCATGGAAGATCCTATCCCGGCTGTAGGATGGACCGGCTGGACTTCGGTGATGATAAGGCCGATCCCGCCTCTGGCCTTGGAACCCCAGTATTCCTTATGCCTGGGGGACGGCAGTCCCCGTTCGCCGAATCCGGTAAAATGAGCCGTGCTCAGGATGCGGTTTTTAACGGTAAAGGTCCCGATTCGAAGCGGGGTGAAAAGGTTTTGAAAAGGGGAGGCCTTGCCGTCGGAGTCCATAGCCCCTGGTTCTTGTCTCTGAGCCCCCTGGCTGCTCCCGAAGGGAAGACCCAAGGTAGCACCGGTGACGGCAAACCCGGCCAGCTTTAAGGCCTCCCGGCGATTCATTAACCATTCGCTCTTCGGTTTCCTTTCGCCAGACATCCCAGCCTCCTCTATCGCCCACTCATTATGACCTGATCATGGTTAAGAGCATTTTAAAGGGGCCGACGGCCTTTAAAGCATGAGGTTCATTCGCCGGCATGATGATCATCTCTCCTTGTTTCAGAAGAAAGGGATTGCCGGAAATCTTAATTTCCACCGTTCCTTCCAAGACCTGCACCAAAGCATCAAAGGGAGCCGTATGTTCGCTTAATCCCTGTCCCTGATCAAAAGAAAACAAGGTGATGGTCCCAGTCTTTTTCTCGATAATAGTTTTACTGACAACGGCATCCTTTTGATAATCCACCATATCCGCTAAAGAAGCAGGTTTGGACAAAGATTCCATTTTTTTCCTCCTTTTAAATAATATAGTATCGGAAACGACGTCTTTAATAAAATAATAACACCATAAAATACCACAAAAAGAATGACCGAAAGAAGAAAAATATTCAATCCTCAACAAATT
>CAZSTT010000074.1:3886-7866 GCA_964609705.1 uncultured Thermodesulfobacteriota bacterium | reverse complement strand
ATAAACGTATTGACAGAACGATTTAAGATAAGATATGATCCCCCAATTCATCCGGCAAATGATCCAAGAGACCATTAATCTTTTGAAGATATTCCCATGGAAAAACTTGAAGACAAAATTATTGATTTGGTGGACGTCGTCTCCGAACCGGACCCGGAGCGACCGAAGGAAGCTAATCCATCTCCGGCGGCTTCCCCATTGGAAACGTCTTCATCGGAAAGTGGAACTGCCGAACAGTGTGGGTCTCCTGCCGGAGTTGGAACGGCGGAACTGGAATCTTTGGTCCGAAAAGAAGTGGAACGGCTTATGAAAACGACCATCAATGAAAACATTCAAAAGATGATTCGGGAAATCCTGGTTCAGGAAGTGGAAAAAGCCATTGCCCGAGAGATGGAAATTCTGAAACGCACCTAAAGAAAATCGATAGGATAGGAAATGAAATGAGGGGGTTAATCCATTTAATCCCCTTTTCTTTTAGTACGAAAATATAGTTCATCACCAAACGAGTTCTATCTTCACATTTGGTGGTGTCACATCCCTAGCGGGACATGACGGTTTATAGAGAAAACTTCATACTGTTGTAAGCGGACAAAACGGAACGATAAGTTATATCGCGAAGAACGCCGAACGGTATTTACCTATTTTATTATTGGAGCAGTTTAATGAAGATCCCCCAGTTAGATAAAGGATATGAGCCAACCCAGGTGGAAGGGGATTTATATCGGCTTTGGATCGATCAAAAAATTTTTGAGGCTGATCCGGAAGCGGAAGGGCCTCCTTTTTGCATGGTCATACCCCCGCCCAATGTCACCGGTACACTCCACATGGGGCATGCCCTGAACACCACCCTCCAGGATATCCTCTGGCGCTACCATAAAATGAAGGGATATAACGCCCTTTGGGTCCCAGGAACCGACCATGCCGGTATCGCCACTCAGAATGTGGTAGAACGCATGCTGGCCCAGGAAGGCCAGGATCGCCACCAACTGGGCCGGGAAAAATTCGTCGAAAAGATCTGGGAATGGCGGGAAAAATTCGGGGGGATTATTATCAATCAATTGAAACGTCTTGGGGCGGCTTGTGACTGGAGCCGGGAACGGTTTACCTTTGATCAAGGATTATCCGTTGCCGTCAAAGAGGTTTTTATCCGGCTCTATCATGAAGGACTGATTTACCGGGGCGATTATATTATCAACTGGTGCCCTCGTTGCCTGACCGCTCTTTCCGATCTGGAAGTAGAGCATGAGGCCCACGAGGGAAACCTCTATTATATTCGATATCCTCTGGTCAACAGTCGGCGGACGATTATTGTAGCCACCACCCGGCCGGAGACCATGCTCGGGGACACGGGGGTGGCCGTCAACCCGGAAGACGAGCGGTATCAGGGCCTGGCCGGTCAGGAGGTTCACCTGCCCCTGACCCAAAGAAGAATCCCTATTATCGCCGATCCCTATGTGGATAAAACTTTTGGAACCGGGGCCTTAAAGATCACCCCGGCCCACGATGTCAATGACTTTGAAATCGGCCGCCGCCATGGATTGGCGATCCTTAAGGTCATGGATACGGAAGCTCGGATGAATGAGTCGGCCGGAGTTTATCAGGGATTGGATCGTAAAACCTGCCGGCAGAAGGTACTGGAAGATTTGAATGCCCTGGGGTTGTTGGAAAAGACAGAAAAATACACCCACAATATCGGTCATTGTTATCGCTGCAAAACCATGATCGAGCCTTATCTTTCCAAGCAGTGGTTCGTTAGAGTTGCTCCCCTGGCTGAAAAAGCCATGAAAGCCGTTGAAAACGGGCAAACCCGGATCTTTCCCAAGACCTGGGAAAAGACCTATTTCGACTGGATGAACAATATCAAAGACTGGTGCATTTCCCGTCAGATCTGGTGGGGGCACCAGATCCCGGCTTGGTACTGTGAGAAATGCGGGGAGGTCGTCGTTTCCCTTACGCCTCCTTCTGTATGCCCGACCTGCAGTTCGTCTGAGATACGACAGGAAACCGATGTCCTGGATACCTGGTTCAGTTCAGCCCTCTGGCCTTTCTCAACCCTGGGCTGGCCACAGGAGACCCGGGAACTTCAGGTGTATTACCCCACCTCGGTCTTGGTCACCGGTTTTGACATTCTTTTTTTCTGGGTGGCCCGCATGATGATGATGGGCCTTCATTTTATGGACCTGGTCCCTTTTCATCATGTCTATATCCATGCCCTGGTAAGGGATGCCGAGGGACAGAAGATGAGCAAATCCAAAGGGAATGTCATTGATCCTTTACTGATTATGGACCGATATGGGACGGATGCTTTTCGTTTTACCCTGGCGGCCCTGGCAGCACAGGGAAGGGACATCAAACTTGCCGAAGAACGGATCGAAGGCTATCGCCATTTTGTGAATAAGATCTGGAACGCCGCCCGCTTCAGCCTTTCTCATTTTGAGCACCTGGAGATCTCCGATCAATCCTGGGAACCGCCGCTGGATATCGTCAATCGCTGGATTACCAGCCGAATGCGCCGGGTCATTCAAATCGTAGAACAGGGTATCAAGGAATATCGTTTTAATGAATCGGCTCACGAACTGTATCAATTTATCTGGCATGAATTCTGTGACTGGTATCTGGAGTTTATTAAACCCGTCCTCTATCAGGATGAAGAAAACCAAGAAAAACAAATTACCAGGATGACCCTCTATCGGGTGTTGTTGGCCATTTTAAAATTAAGTCATCCCTTTATGCCCTTTATCAGTGAAAAGATCTATCAAGCCCTTCCGGAAAGGGATATCAGTATTCTCAAAGAACCTTTTCCGGTGCCTGAAGATTTTTCGTCTGACGACCAGGCCGAAAAGGAGATAGAAATCCTCAAGGGCCTGATTTCCGAGATCAGAAACATCAGAGGGGAAATGAACATCCCGCCTTCAAGAAATGTCGAGATCTATTTGCGGGTTACCAATCCCCTCACCAAGGCCTTACTTGAGGCCTATCAGTCGATTTTATTGATTTTGGCCAAAGGGTCGGGAATCACCTTTTTACATCAGGAAAAGAACCCGCCTTCCTCGGCCTCCGGAGTTTTTGAGGGGATAGAAATTTTTATTCCTCTAAAAGGGGTCATCCAATTTGACGAAGAGGAAAAACGTCTGGAAAAAGAACTGGCCAAACTGAGAAAAGAATGGACCCAGATCGATAAGAAATTGACCAACGAAGATTTTTTACAAAAAGCCCCTTCGGATGTGGTGGAAAAAGAAAAAGAAAAGATTCGCTCTTTGGGAAAAAAGACGGAAAAACTGGAAAATCATCTGGAGAGGATTAAGGAGCTGATGGCCCATTAATGATTGAAGGACAGAAAAAGAACCTGTTTTTTGGTCGGCCATCCCGCCCTCCGGGATCAACCGGTTTGAAGTTTTAACCTCAATGGAGCCTGGTTCCCTAAGTAATCCTATATTGTCTCAGGCCTTCTTCATATAGATCACCCCCGAAGGTATCATTGATGACTACCGCCGGGAAATTCTCCACGGTCAGACGACGAATGGCCTCCGGGCCCAATTCCTCATAGGCAATAACCTCCGCGGACCTGATGGCTCTGGAAATCAAGGCCCCGGCTCCGCCTGTGGCTCCCAGATAGACGGCTTTATATTTAACCATGGCTTCTTTAACCGCAGAAGATCGCTTACCTTTGCCGATCATGCCTTTCAAGCCTAATTCCATTAATCGAGGCGCATAAGGATCCATCCGGTAACTGGTGGTAGGACCGGCGGCTCCGATGACCCGGCCCGGCTTGGCCGGAGAAGGGCCGACATAATAAATGACCTGTCCCCGGATGTCAAAGGGCAGTGTTTTTCCAGCATCTAAAAGCTCGATTAATCTTTTATGCGCTGCGTCTCTGGCCGTAAAAAGGACCCCGTTTAAAAAAACTTTATCCCCTATTGTTAGGGCAGAAACCATTTCATCGGTCAGGGGGGTGGTCAGGGTTACTATTTTGGGCATGG
>CAZSTT010000074.1:0-3786 GCA_964609705.1 uncultured Thermodesulfobacteriota bacterium | reverse complement strand
GTTACTTCCTTATGCCGGCTGGCATGGCACTGGACATTGACCGCCAGCGGAAGGCTGGCGATATGGCAGGGCAACAACCGGATATGGACTGCCAAAGAAGTGGTCCGTCCACCCAGACCCTGGGGGCCGATCCCGAGTTTATTGATCGATTCGAGGACCTCGGTCTCAAGTTGTTCCAGTTCCTGATCGGGATTAGGGGTTCCCAGGGGACGAAGCAGGGACTTTTTGGCCTGCAAGGCTGCCTGTTCAAAGGTTCCTCCGATGCCCACGCCGATGATGGTCGGGGGACAAGGATTGGGCCCGGCTTCTTTAACAGTTTCAACGATCTTTTCTTTGATCCCGGCCAGGCCGGCAGAGGGAGGGAGCATGAATATGCGGCTCATGTTTTCACTCCCGCCCCCCTTGGGGACCACCCATATGTTAATCCGGTTCCCCGGCACCAGATCAATATAGATTACCGCCGGGGTATTATCTCCGGTATTGGCCCGGGTGAAGGGGTGGCAGGAGGATTTACGAAGATATCCTTCTCCGTATCCCTGACGGACTCCCAGGTTGACCGCCTCTTTCAAGTCCCCTCCGGTCAGGTGCAGATCCTGGCCTATTTCTAAAAATATAACCGCCAATCCGGTATCCTGACAGATAGGAATGTGTTCTTCCTTGGCGATGGCGGCATTTTCGATCAGTTGTTCCAATATCTCTTGGCCGACCGGTGAAACCTCATTTTTTAGGGCCTTCTGAAAGCATTCCAGGACATCCCGGCCTAGATCCTCATTAGCCTCAATGCACAGGTTTTTAACCGCTTCGGTTATTTTTTTTACGTCGAGTTCTCTGACCATCCGCTCTCCTGTCAGTAATTGATTTCGACCCATATATCGTTTTTGTTGGTATGATATTAGATAGGGTGGAAAAAGGAGTCAAGGAGAAAAAGTATTAAATCGTCATCCACGCTTCTTACTTTTTCAGAGTGATTTCCTCAAACCTTGCCGGGAAAACCCAACCTGGAGTATTTTGCCAATACTGAACCTTCGGCCCCAAACCGAATACAGCACCAACCGCCCAAAGGTTGATCCGGTGCATATTTTTTCGATAAAGCGCTGAAATTTTTCTGGCCTCAGAGACGATTTCTTTCTCCTCGGTTAAATGATTTATTTGCTCCATGGCTTTCGCTATTTCCTCAGGAACGTAATAAGCGTAATTCTGCCCTTTGGCAAAATGACTCTCCAGGGCCACTCCAGGATGATTCCTCCCGCCCCACCAGGGACCTGACCTGAATCCCAATCCTTTAAGTTGCCTGCCCCGCATCATTTGGGTCCACGTGGCAAACTCCAGAATATTTAGCTTGGCTTTGATGCCGACCTGGGCCAGTTCGCCAGCGATCGCCTCCGCTGACAATCGCTGGCTGGCATAGGCGGAAATCTCAGTCTCAAAACCATTCGGATAGCCGACCTCTTTCAACAAGGCCTTGGCCTTGACTGGATCATAGGGATATTCTTTAATTTTAGGGTCATAGCCGAAAATATAGGGGGGATAGATATCTCCCCAGGGTTCGGATGCGTCAAAGAGTACATTTTTGCAAATCGCTTCCCGATTCAAGGCGTAGGAAACGGCTTGACGTACCCTGATATCCTTAAAAGGGCTGGGTTGGGGAAAGTATAAATCATCGAAAGCTAAAGTCAGCAGATAGGTCTGTCTTGATAAATATATTTGAAAATTATTATCTTTTTTAAGTTCTTCCATGTGCGCAGGATCGAGTAAAGTAATATCGGCTTCGCCTGTTTTTAACATGGCCAATCGCGTCATGGCTTCCGGTACGACTTTATATATCAGAGTCTTTATGGCCGGAACTTTTCGGTAATGATTTTCCACAGCCTCCAATTCCAGGGAAACATCCTGTTCAAGTTTGACAAACTTAAAAGGGCCGGCTCCGACGGGTTTTCTGGCATATTCGGCATCCCCGATTTTTTCAATGTATTTCTTGGGTTCTATGGCCAGATATTCTGCGCAACGAGCCAGGAAGGCGGGGTAAGGCATCTTAAAATAAACAATGACCTTATAATCACCTTCTGTTTCGATTTTGTCTATGAGGCGTGTCATCTCAGCACCAAAAATAAATTTCATTTCCGGACGCATGGCGCGTTCCAGACTGAATTTTACATCCTGGGCCGTTACCGGGGACCCGTCATGAAACCTGGCCTTTTCATTCAGGAGAAAGGTCATATTCGCCCATTTCTTATCCAAGGACCAGGATTTGGCGATGGCGGGTTTGTATTTACCATCCATCCCCATGACGACCAAGCCTTCATGGAGGAGGGCTTTAATGGTTGTGGCCCCGGCGCCGCGACCGGTATGAGCATCGCCCCCTGTTGTTTCAAAAGTCTGGGCGTTGAGGAATACAACCTTACCGGTCGGGGCGGCATTCAAAAAGTTAGAGGTCACCAACAGGAAAGTAATAAGTCCAATAATTAAACCGAATTTTTTTTTCGATAGCATAGGGGTTCTCCTTGTTCGCCTGATAATGGAATTAATTTTAAAAAAACTTATTTCTTCAGATGCCAGGCACAACCGATTCCCTTTTCAGCCCTTTGAAAAGTCAATGGGAATCCGATTTCCTTCGGCAGTTCTTCCCACCAGATGGAGCAATGCATACAATAATAGGGGATCCCATTTTCATTCGAGGCGCCCTGTTCATCCCGCACATATCTCCCGCCGGTATTGCAGGTCCCACGGACCACGATTTTTTGTTCATTTTCCACCAGGCTGAAATCGCTTCCAATGTTATTCAAGCCCTGGCAAAAGGCCTTCATGAAAAGCAGGCCGTCACCCTTTTGCGCATCTATTAATCTTGGCAGTTTTGTTTCCCTTCCTCTGCTGAAAAAAAACTCCCTCAGAGCCTGGTCTCCGAAGTTTTTACCGATGAAATCGCAAGCTCTCCCAAAGGCATGGACATAGTTCCAAAAGGCATCAAAATTTATTTTTTCCAGTCCTGGTTTTTCCGGGTTCAAAATCGGTCCATTTTTTTCTGGACTATCCATATAGGCCTCCTGCTTCATTTAAACTTATTAATTGGAACGGACCGGTGTCAGGACAGCGGTCCGGGCGGATCAGCGGTTAATGTTTTTCCATCCAAATAAATTCCCCGTAAAGGTTTTGCAATTCGTGTTGATAGGGTTTGGTAACATGCACATAGGGTTTATTGATATCAAAACGGTCTTGAGTATAAAGAAAGACATTCGGGAAGTCCGCCATTATCTTTTTCTGGATCTCCTGAATAGCCGACTGCCTTTTTTTAGGATTCATAATACGGGATTGCTCCTGGATCAGCTTCCAGATTTCCTTATTGCTCCATTTGTAATAGGGCGCTCCATCCAGGGGACCGAAGTAGGGGACCAGCCACTCTTCCGGCTCGACCCCGGCGATCATGCCGTGAAGGGCCATTTCGTAATTGAAGCTTTGGGCGCGATTGGCATACTGGGAAATTTCCAAAAAGGTCAGTTTGACCTCAATCCCGATTTCCTTGAGCATTTCCTTGATGACCTGGGCCGGCGTGGTGACATACTCCTGGTTCCAGGTTAAAAGTTCGGTCGAGAAACCTGAAGGATACCCGGCTTCGGCTAATAGCTGTTTTGCTTTTTTGGGGTCGTATTTCACCTGATCGGCTTCCGGCAGGGCATACTTGACAGAGGGTGGAATTGGGCCGACCACCGTATCGCCAAAACCACCCAGAGTCAGCTTGACTAATTTTTTCTTGTCAATAGCCATGGCGATGGCCTGTCTGACTTTCTTGTT
>CAZSTT010000073.1:3346-15918 GCA_964609705.1 uncultured Thermodesulfobacteriota bacterium | reverse complement strand
AAAGAGATCTGTTTATTTCTGTAGTTTTCCTTTTGGAATGGTCAAGGCAAAGCGAACGGTTTCATCAACCGACACCATCTGAATGATTAATTCTTCTTTCTTGACTTGAAGATAAGCAAACCCAAGTTCCGACGAAACAAAAAGTGCTCGAGGACCCGGATCCTTAACCGGGCGAACGGTCCCGGCTGCCCCGGAGACTACTAACGGCAATCCACAATCAGCTTTGAGGACTTGAAGGCTGTGTTCGTGAGAAGAGAGATAGAGGTCGGCTCTACCGCAAAGCAGGGGCAGGACATCACGAACTAAAAAATCGGTATCCCCATGATACCCATAGGCATGGATGTGTTCGTGGCCCATGACCAAGTTCCAGCGAGCCGATGAATTTTCCAGTTCTTTCAGGAGCCATTCTTTTTGAATGGTAGACCGGGGAAGAGAATTGGTATTGAGCGCAATAAGTTTTAGATCTCCCCACGTAACCGAGTAGACATCGGAGGGCATATACCAGGATTTTGACCGCCCGGTATGTTCGATCTGGGCCTTCCAATTATACATGGCCCCTTTGCGACCCCAGTCATGAGCGCCGAGTATGGCAAAAAAAGGAATCCCCAGGTTGGCATAGGGCTTTTCAAATTTTTCGATAAACTGAGGATCTTCGACCGATTGAACACCGGCCGGTTGGAAATTGTCGCCCAAAAGGATTCCCAGGTCACAGCCCTTCTCCGCGCAGAATTTTTCTATGGCCCGGGCTACTTTCATCTGATCCGGGCTCCCGGTACCGCTGTCCCCGATGGCAATAATCCGCAACCCCCTGGACTCCACCTCCTTTTGCGCAGGCAGAAACAGCAGGTCCCGGGGGATGACCATGGAAACAGGTTTTTCCACAACAGGGTCTTTCGGCAGAGTAGCCGATGCTTCAGAATTACCACCAAAAACCCCTACACTTAATAGAGAAATAAAAAACATCATAAAAAAACGCATTGCTGAATACTCCCTTATCAGAAGAAAGAAATATAAATAAGATCATGTTTTCGCCCTGGCAATTCAAATTTCTTGCGCGACCCCAAAGAAACAGAACCATGATCAACGGTGTTTTCTTTTTATTCTCAATCAATTCGTTGGGGCCTAACAGACTCATCCGCCTCCGGCACTCCTCCGGTGACAAACGATGCTCAGATAACCGAAGTCGGGCATCCACTTTATCCCGATTAAGCCTATGCCCATTGGAAAAATGCGGCCTTTTGATTGATCATCTCTTTTGATTTTTGCCCTCACTTAATGTATTGGGTCTTCTAATAATGATTCTTCAGAGACCGGTAAATATAAACCATCCTTTGCCCGGCCGTTATATGCGATCCCGACCCCAGAAGAAGAAGGATACTTCCCAAAAATATTTGGCTGAAAAAACATCCCTGTTCAATAAGGAAAGACTTCATTAAACCAGCCCAAATGGATCCTATCCCCAATATCAGCACCCGTTCAGCGCGGCCGAAAAAGCCGATCGTGATTGAAAGCCCTAAGCCTTCTCCTCTTGCCCGGGAATAGCTGACCTGAAAAGCTCCCGATAAACACAGAAATATAAGCAACGTGAACACTGCCAGGTTTAAGGAATTAAAACACATAAAATAAACCCAAATGCCCACGAGATAGAAAAAATCGCTGTAGCGGTCCAGTGTGGAGTCAATAAAAGAGCCCGATCTACTGGTCTGCTTTGATTTTCTCCCCAGAGCACCGTCCAAGGTATCGAAAAACCCTGAAAGAAGGACCATGGTTCCTCCGAGCCAGAGGGCGTAGGCATAAGCCGGAATGGTCAAAAGTGAAAAAGAAACCCACCCAAGAAATATGAACCGGCCTCAAAGACAGTTTCTGAAGCACAGGAACCGGGACCGTATCGACCCATTGAAAGTATTTTTTTCCTAAACGGCTTTCTCTTAACAAAAGTTCCTCTTTATCTTGGTCTCAAGGGAGGGCCGGTTAAACCCCGGATATCGGTTTCTTGGAAAACCTGAACCCGTTATTCCTCAAGCCCGCCACCAGAATACTTTCCTACATGAACGGTAATAGATTCCGATTTTTGCCGGCTATTATCCCGCATCCGCCGTGACAACTGCGATAAACGGTTCGGATTTTTTTATATCCTCCCTGTTTATCCCTTTCGATGCGATGATTCAATGATCTTTCAACTACAATATGATTCATTAATTTATTTAAGCCCAGTTAGGATTCGAAAATACCTCACTATTATTGGCATAAATTCTTCTTCGTCCCTAATCTATTAACAGGTGCCCTGTCAAGACAACCGATACCAACATTATGGAAATAATTGGATGGGTATGGATCTTATAGGCAAATCTCCTTATCACTTTGGGGGAGCCTTTTATTTTTAAAATTATTCCCAGAACCAAGAGAAGAGATATAAAACACAAACCCAATTCAGGAAGGGGGGAGAGGGGACAAGAAGATAAGGAAAAGTGAAAAATGGCTATCCCCAAAGCAACCGGATTTAAGAAATAATGAATTTTTATTAAATGTTTTTTTTGAAACTGGTTAAATTTCCTGAGCGACTTTTGAACTTGAGGGGCTGAGGGAAAATATCTGATTATCCCTTTGATAAACAAAGATAGGATAACCGTCAGGTTGACCAGTCCGAAGAGCCAGGCAGTCGTTTGACCGGTTATTTCATCACCTTCGTTCTTTTCCTCTAAGCCATTCTCCCCTCTTTCGTCCGGCTCATCTGTTTCCAGTTCGAGCCTTATGGCTAATGAATCCCATCCACTGATCCGATAATCATCGGCATGCCCTAAGGTTGTGGACATCAGGATGACCCACATCAAGGTTATTAAAATCATACGATTTATGGAGGTATTCAGGCCTTTCCTCCACCTTCCCACAATCTATTGATAAACGGCATTATAAAATCAATAACCCCTTTGATCCCGTTTTGGTTAACATAAGTTATTAATTTATAAAAAAGCGGCAAAAGGGCTATGATCAGGGCAACCATTGCAATAATGATCAAAAACAAAGCCATTACCAGGCCTATTAGTAATGTTCTGTTGTGGATAATACGCTTGAACACCTCCCCTATCAAATAGGGGCCGAAATGGTGCGAATCATGATGCCGGTATCCATGCTTTTGTTTGAACATATCTTCAAAAAAACCCATAAAATCTTCCTTCGGATGAATGTGAGCCGTTTTTGATGAAAACTGATAGATACGTTGAATTCCCCGCCAGGTCATAACGAAATTGTACGGGATTGCGGGAAATCCAAAGCAAGCCATGACCAGGGCAAGAATAACCAAGGGAACGTGCCTGAAAAAGTTGATTTTTTTGTCATTCTCCTGTTACGCATCGGTCTTAAGACGACCCGTTCAAGTAACCCTCGTTTTATATTATCAGCCCATAAATTTTTTTAAAATCTGCATGATGATGTTGTCTTTTCCCGGTACGGGAGTTTTTAAAGAGACGACCCCGTAGGGAACTGCAGATTCTCCTTCGGCCACCACTTTTTCTCCTTTGAGAATTTCAACTTTTAGAGATCCTTCAAGGGTAGTTTTTCGGAACAGACAAAGAGCCATAACCCCTTTTCCGGGATATTCAGTGGGAACCGTTCCCACCACATTTACGGGTATGGGCGTCGATCCGGCGGCTACAAAGGAGTAGTGGCCATTGAACTTCAAGTCTTTTGTCCCGCTCACTTTGATAATGAAATCTGACTCAACCGCCTTATACACCTCAGCACACCCTCCCAAGCTGATTATCCCTATCAGCAAAAACAACATGATACGCTTTCGTTTATTCCATAGTTGGGTCAATGTATTTTATCTCCTCGATTTATTTAATAGTCACCAGACCTCCGGCAAAGCCGGAGGCTTGAATATTTTAGCCCCTCAAAGGGGCTTACAAACAAAAAACTAAAACCCTTGTAGCCGTCACCCCGGCGAAAGCCGGGGTCCAGAGTTTTTCCTAACCCTTTTAGAATCCCTGGATTCCGGCTTTCGCCGGAATGACGATCCAGGCAAAGTTTGGTCTTCAAATGGAGAACATTTATGACTCGTTGTCGATATTGAAAAACCCATACTCCCGGAATTGTCAAACTTTGGGAGTCTCCCGGCAGAGCCGGGGGTTTACCTAAAAGAAATTATTATTTTCAGGGAAAGATGAACCCCCTTGTCGTTCCCTGCAGGGCAAGGTACGACAAGGGGGTTTCTAAACGGCGAGTTGAAATTACCGCCGGTCCCCAAGAAGGTGGCTACCTTCCCCCTTGGAAAATCTTATTCGGCCTGTCTATTCTCCGGCAGAAAAATCTGGGGTTAGTCAAACAACTCACTAAGAAATGATTTACGTTTTTTCTTCCCGTGATGGTCCGAGTCGTGATCGTCTCCATGGTGCCCATAATGAGAAGATTCCTGCGGTTGTCGAGGATAAGGCTGTTCCACTTTCCCTCTTTGAACCTCCGAAACAGATGATTTTTCGATAATTTTATCTAACTCCCCCCTGTCCAACCAAACCCCCCGGCACTGGGGGCAGTAATCAATCTCAACCCCCTGTCTCTCAGATAAATTTAATGGGATATTACAAACCGGACAATTCATTTTACTTTCTCCTTAACATTTTAGTTAAATTGTTTAATGCAAACTCTCCGGCACCTGGCCCTGGACAAAGGCTTCTTTTATCGTCGGCCATGCCCCCCGGATCCTCCTCCGACCCCAAACCCGCCTCTTTGACCGAAAGAAGAACCAAATCCACCGGGAGATTCTCTCCCGGGCCCGCCATGGCCCTTCCATAAAGGAGCCCCATCTTTTCCTCTAAAATAAAAGGTCTGCCCAGTAGAGGGAATACGCACTTCCTGGGCAACAATATACAGCTTACCATCTCTGCCGAATGATTTTGACCCCCGGACAAAGACTTCGTTTCCCACTGAGATTTTGATATGGTTGTCCTCCCAGTACCAGGGGGGGGAGGTCAATACCGTATAAACCTCCCGGTCGGTTGTCAGTAGGAAGTGGACGGGCCCCCTTCCCGGACGGGAAAAATGGGAGCCCCTTCCCTGGACTTCCCCTACAGTGTTCAGATCAAAACCTCCCGGATAATGGATCCCGCTTTCTTCAAGTATGATATGCTTTTCCTCGGCGTATACCTGTCGGTTAATAGGCAGGAAGGAGAATAAAGAAAACAGGATGATTGAAAGAATGGTCGGAAGTCCCAATTGGGAATGGTGTTCGCCACCCTGTTCATGATGGTCTTTTTTATACCAGTGAGGTCGCCTATGCTTTTCCTCCAGAGCATGGAAGGCAACGATAACGGTAATGATCAATCCAGATAAGAAAAAAAGGATTAAACTCGTTAACCAAAATTTTTTCCCATAGAACCAGGACCATGAAAATTTGGGCCAATTAAATGTGCTTGGCCGAGAAAAGAAAGAGGGCCGTGATTTAATAAAAGTAAAGTGTGGGGATGGCTGTTTGGGGGGAGGCACTTTTGGGGTGCCCTGGGGGGAAATTAAAGGGTGTTCCAGGGTAATTAAATCGACAACCTTTTTAGGCGGAGTTGAGATGCTTCCAAGAGATTGGGTTGGTTGTTTCTCCCGGCAAGCCCGTAAAGCGAAATAGCGGCACCAGACCCTGGTAATGGTCCATTGCGGTAATCGAGATAAATGATACAGGAATTCCTGCTTGTTCTGCTTTATTTCACCACCGACCATGGGTCCAAGAAAAAGAATGCCGGATTCGATCAGGCCCTCTCCGCCGATGATTCTGTCCATGTCTTTGGATGTTTGCCATGAAACTGTCCCCTCGGTGTTGATGGCAATACGATATCGATCAATACGATAGGAACCCGGGATCAGGCTTTTAAGCTCCTCTGTTTCCGGTTGTTGAGTGTTGATCCGGGGAGACAATTGAGTAAACCGGTCTGCCGTCGGTTTTCGACCGGTCTTGATATCCAACAGTTCTGAAGCGAAACAATAGTAAAGCGTTCTGTCCCAAACCGGTAATTTTTTCAACTGATCAAGGAATTCTCCTATTAACAATCCATCCCTTTCATCACTCCAAGGTTTAAGGATTAAGATGTTCCCAAGAATAAAGCATTCCCCGCTCCTTTGCCTTCCAAAATCAAAATGGGTTTCCCACCAAAACACACCTGTTTCATATTCGCTAATCCGATAGGATCTTAAACGATATGAGGCTCTTATTTTCATAAAAAGGACCACCCCTTCGTTTTTTGGATAAAGTTTGAATTAAAGCGCCATACCTTATTTGGCAACATCTTAATTGGGAATAGTCACAAAATCATCACTGAAATTACCTTGTTCCGCTGTTTTATGACAAGCATTGCAATTAGATAAAGACCCAATGGTTTTTCGATTCAGAATCTCCGGATTAATTTCCCGATGCTTTTTCTGTATATAGGGAATTTCTGTGATACGTAAGGGGAACTGACCATTCAGACTCTTCATGATCTTAAAGGATTTTTTGGAAGAAGACCGGTCGGCCCCGCTTTCCATCAGGTATTTTCGTATTAGGTTTTTAGAAGACGGATCGACGGCCATCTGCTCTCCGAAATGGTCTTCCAAACGGTTCAAGATCCGATCCCAGGATGAAGACGGGAGCAATTCAGGCGGATAAGGAAAATGGCATTCTCCGCAAGTCTTTTTATAAGTCGGATTGGAGGAGGGTTTGAAATCTACCTTTTCGATGGAATTATTTCCTGCCTGCCGCTCTGTCTGGTTGCTTTTGGAATAATCCGGATCCACCAGGTGGTGGATCAAAAAACCGAGGCCGATTAAAAGGACAAGGGCCGCTGTGACGGAAATGAGCGCATACCTTTTTTTCATTGCCCGTATCTCCTCTCGCAAAAAAATATCTTTGATGCCCCTGGAATAAATAAAGGGGGGCCGGAACAAAGAAGTCCAACCTCCCTGAAAACTGGAAATCATCCTGGGGGATGCTACCCCCGTTTACCCCCCTCGGATTGGTTTACCTTTGGGAGGGGGCTCCGTAACCGGTCCCGTCTTTCGGCCCGACACCGGCGTTGCCTTGGCCGTTTCCCGGACCATAGCCCCTTCCTTTCCCAAGTCCGAGGCCAGCCTGGTTTGTTGAGTTAAGGCAGGACCCATCCCGCAGACGCATCCGGTCCCGGTTCTGAACCCCGGTCTGAGAGGAGAATCCCCCCCCCGGCCCCCCGCCGCCTCTCCTGGCCTCAACGGCAAAGGGAAGCGCGGTGGTGATCAGTAAAGCCCCGGCCATAATGGGAACGATTATTTTTTTCATTTTAGTCTTCCTCCTTTATCTTTTTTAATAATAAAGAAGCAAGGGTCGTGCCAAGGAGCTTGAACCGTGTAAGACATTAAAATTTAAGTATAAATCGTCTAAGGGCCTCATGGCGGTCTTGAAAGATCCCCTTGGAGGATGCAGATTTTGCAGCTCAGGATGCAAGGACTGCATAAACCGCCATGCCCCGCCTCTTGGGGCGTGGCATCACGAAAGATGAAAATGGTGTGAGATCGGCAAGTTAGGCCGTCATTCCCGCGAAAGCGGGAATCCAGGCTATTCACAAAGTCCCTGGATGTTGGGCCAAACCCAACCGTGATGCCGGATCGAGTCCGGCATGACGGAGAACAAACAAGCCTGAAGTTTAATACAGGGTTATTTTCGTGTTAAACCGTCATGCCACGCTTTTTAGTGGCATGACGCCACGAAACATGAAAATAGGCCGGAGCAGCGAGTAGCCTCAAACGCTATTTTCGTGTTAAAGATCAAAGTCCGTACTCTTTAATCCGATACTGAAGGGTCCGAAGAGAAATGCCCAAAATCTTGGCCGCCTGTTTTCGGTTGCCTCCGGCCTCCCCCAGGACTTTCTTTATTAATTCCCGTTCATTGGTTTGGAGCAGACCTTCTCCGATGGTACCCGGTTCTTCCAGGGGATCAATATTCAGGTGGCGGGCCTCAAGCAACCCGCTGCCAAGAATGACCGCCCGTTCAATCACGTTCTGCAGTTCCCGGATATTTCCCGGCCAGGAATACTCTAACAGCTTGGCTTGGGCTTCCGAACCAAAACCGGCAATTTTCTTCCCTAAAGAAGAACTGAATTTTCCGGTAAAATATTCAGCCAAAGGCAGAATCGCTTCCCGACGCTCGATCAGGGACGGCAGGCTGATCGGGAAAACATGGAGCCGGTAAAACAGATCCTCCCGAAATCGCCCGGCCGAAATTTCCGCCTTGAGATCCTTGTTACTGGCCGATATCAGGCGAATATCTACAGTAATAGCCCTGGTCCCGCCTACCCTTTCAAACTCCCGTTCCTGAAGAACCCGAAGCAGTTTAACCTGCACCGAAGGAGGGATCTCTCCGATCTCATCTAAAAAAATAGTTCCGCCATCGGCCAGCTCAAATCTCCCTTTTCGGGTGCTGGAAGCCCCGGTAAAGGCCCCACGTTCATGCCCGAAAAGCTCACTTTCCAAAAGGTTTTCCGTTAAGGCTGCGCAATGGACCGGGATGAAAGGTTTTTCTTTCCGGAGACTCAATTGATGGATCACCCGGGCTACCAATTCCTTCCCGGTCCCGCTTGGCCCGGTGATCAGGACACTGGCCGAGGTGGGAGAGACATCCTGGACCAGTTGTCTGACCTTGGCCATCTTATCTCCCAGAAAGATCATGTCCAGAGGAGGGAAGTGTTTCCCTACTTCCTCCGAGAGAAGGGAAATGGTTTTTTCCGCCTCAGCCTCTTTTAAGACTCGTCGAATAACATGGCGCAGTTCTTCCGGGTCCCGGAAGGGTTTGGTTAAATAATCGGCGGCCCCGGCTTTGACAGCCTCCACCGCGTTACTGATGGAGCCATAGGCGGTAATGATAATCCAGCGGATTTCCGGTTTTTCTTTACGGATTTCCCGCATCAGGTCTATCCCGGAAAGCTTGGGCATTTTTAGATCGGTAAGGACCAGATCAAAGTCGGCATTTCTAATTTTTTCCAGGGCCTCCTTCCCATCTCCCGCTGATTGGACCCGGTAACCTTCTTCCCTGAGAATTTGAGTTAAAAAAGTACGCATCAACTCATCATCTTCCACCACCAGAATGAAATAACTCATCTCAAGACCTCCCTGCCTTAGGCAGTTTGATATACAAAACAGCTCCCCGATGCTCCGGATGATTGTGCAGGTTGATTTCTCCTCCCATCCCTTCGGTCACCTTTTTGGAATAGGCCAAGCCCAATCCGGTGCCTGAGATCCTGGTCGTAAAAAAAGGGGTGAAAAGACGAGGCAGGTCCTCTTCCGGAATTCCCGGTCCGGAATCCTCGATCCGGATTTCCGCCCATCCTCCTTTGGAACCGGCTTTGATTTGGATACCTTGACCGTCTTCCATCATTGACAGGGCATTCTGGATACCGTTCTGCAAAACCCGATGCAACTTTTCCCGGTCGGCAAAAACCTGTAATCCCTCTTCGATGGCGGTCTCGATCTTGATTATCCCTGAAGATAGTTCCTCATGGATGGCTTCCCGGATGATCCGGTCAACCGCAACATGTTCAAGGTGGTAGGTCTCCTCACGGGAAAAAACAAGCAGGTCCCGGACCAGGGTTTCGATACGCTGGATGCCTTTTAACACCAGGGACAGACTGTTTTTTTTGGGGTCCGAGTCCGTGGTCCTTTCATCCATCCATTGCGTATATCCTTTAATGCCGCCCAACGCGTTTCGGATCTCATGGGCCAGGACCGAGGTCATCTGACCGATCACGGCCAATTGCTCATTTCTTTGGAGTTTTTTCTGCAATCGGAGCTGACGGGCAAACATCCGATCAAACAGGATCCCAAAGCTCCAGAGGACCAGAAGGACCAGCCCGACGGTCCACCACATCCCCTGGGCACGCAAAACAATTTGATCGGCCGGATAGGTATGAATGACCAGTCGAAGCATCTCCGTCCGCCCTTCCGGGAGATGGAGGGGGTAGTCAAATTCAAAGGCCGGCAGGCCGGTCCGAAGGGTTGTCCGGCGGCCGTGAGCCCTTCCGCTTTGCAGCCAGGGCTCCAGGTTTTCTCCCGGCAATCGGTTTCCTATCAGCCCGGGATTGGTGTGGAACAGGATTTCCCCTTTTTTATCGGATACCAGAGCATAGGCCACCACCCGGTCGGACAGGATACGGCGGACATGGGCTTCCCCCAGATGGTCACCGGAACGCAGTTCCGCTTCAAGTGTGGAGGCCAGGGCCTGGGCCGTCCCCTCCAAAGCCTGATCGGAAAGCGCCCGCGCCGATCGCGTGTTTTGAATTGTGGTGTAAAGGATGGCGAAAGAAGAGAGCCCCAGGAAAATAAAAAGGGCGGCCCTCAGTATGATGGATCGAAAAGGCTGCATCCCAACAACCGGCTACGGCAAAACAGAAATGGTTCCCGATGCGAGTTCCGTTACCTGCCCTATCAGAGAAGCCTCCTTCAGACCCCTTTCTTTTAATTTTTCCAGCATGGCCGGAGCTCGATCGGCGGAAACGGCAATCAATAATCCCCCCGAGGTCTGGGCATCGGAGAGGATGTCCAGCAGGTAAGGGGGTATGGCCGAATTGACCTCCAGAGAATGCTGACAAAAATTACGATTGGCATGGGTGCCTCCCGGGACCAATCCCATTTGAGAATATTCCCGGGCAAAGGGAATAATGGGGACCCGCGAGGCGTATATCGTCATGGAGCGTTGGGAGGCGACGGCCATTTCCAGGGCATGTCCCAGCAGACCGAAACCGGTGATGTCCGTGCAACCGTGAGCCCCTATTTCCTGGAGGACTTCGGCCCCGATGCGGTTGGACTCGACCATGACCCGGATCATGGCTTCCTCGGCTTCCCGGGAAGCCGCTTTCCGTTTCAGGGCCGTGGCAATGATCCCGGTACCGATGGGTTTGGTCAGGATCAGTTGATCCCCGGGACGGGCCCCGGCATTGGTCATCACCTGATCCGGATGGACGATACCGGTCACGGAAAGACCGTATTTCAATTCCACATCGTCCACACTGTGACCGCCGATCAACAAGGCCCCGGCTTCATGAATTTTTTCCAGGCCCCCTTTTAAAATTTCCTTCAAGACCGATTTATCAAGGGTATTTTTAGGAAAACAAACGATGTTCATGGCCGTTAGCGGTTTCCCGCCCATGGCATAGATGTCACTCAAGGCATTGACGGCGGCAATCTGCCCGAAGAGATAAGGATCATTGACGATGGGTGTAAAAAAATCGAGGGTCTGAATCAAAGCCAGATCATCCCGGAGCTTGTAAACTCCGGCATCATCGGAGGTTTCCCGGCCCACCAGCAAATTGGGATCGGTTTCCAAGGGAAGGTCGGCCAGTATGTCCTGCAGGTCTCCCGGACCCAGTTTGGAGGCTCAACCGGCCGCCCGGGCACCATTGACCAGATTAATGGGATTTTCTTTAAGCATTTTTTATTTCCTTTTGAGATCTTTGAATAATGGCCCCTTTGGCCCAATCTCTATGTCAGACTCAAATTTTAATCCTCGAAATACGACAGGTATTCCTGTGGTTAATCCGGCCTTGGGCGGGATCGTCTTCCTCGACCTTGGGCAAAATTGAACATTTTTAAAAGGTCTCATTTTTTAAGATGAATTCTTTAAATTCCTGGGCCAGGGGAGAAAGGGTCCTCTGTTTCAGGGTGATCAGGTAAAAATTTCTAAGCAAAGGGAATTTCCTGATTTTAATTTCCTGAAGCCGGCCCTGTTCCAGATCTTCCAGGACCGCCCGTCGGGAGATGACCGAAACCCCCAGACCGGCTTTGACGGCCTGCCGGATGGCTTCATTGCTCCCCATTTCAGCCACAACCCGGAGATCCTTGGGGTCGAGATGAATTTTTTTCAAAGCCTGCTCAAAAGACTTCCGGGTCCCTGAACCTTTCTCCCGAAGAATAAAAGGGAGGCTTAATAATTTATCCGGATCCAGGGCCTTTTGTTTTTCCCCCGGAGGTCCCGGAAGAGAGATGCAAATGAGTTGGTCCGTAGTCAATGGCTGACAGGAGATCCGCCGATGTTCGCTCAAGGCCCCGACCAGGCCCAGCTCAATGGTGCCGTCCAGAACTTTTTCTTGAATATGCTGGGTATCCCCTATCCACAACCGGATTCTTATCCCCGGAAAACTTTTCTTAAAGCCTCCTAACAGGCCGGGCAGAATATATTGTCCCGGTATGTTGCTTCCTCCGATCAACAGCTCTCCCACGCCTTTGTCCCGAAATTGCTCCATGGCCCTCAACAAATCCTGGCGAAGGGACATCAACTGATCGGCATATTGAAAAAGAAACTGCCCGGCCCTGGTCGGCACGATCTCTTTGCCCTGGCGGTCAAAGAGTATCAGCCCCAGGTCTTCTTCCAAAAGTCGGATGTGCTCACTGACCGTGGGTTGGGAGAGATAAAGGGCCTGGCCGGCTTTGGAAAAACTTTTTTGTTGAAAGACCTTGGTAAAAACTTCCAGTCGTCTGAAATCCATAGGAACCTTATCAAAAAAGGGTTCAAGGAATCAAGGGTTCAGGGGTTCAGGGGTTCAGGGGTTTTATTTCCATGCCTTTCACTTGAACCCTTGACTCCTTGAACCCTA
>CAZSTT010000073.1:0-3246 GCA_964609705.1 uncultured Thermodesulfobacteriota bacterium | reverse complement strand
TTCAGGGGTTTTATTTCCATGCCTTTCACTTGAACCCTTGACTCCTTGAACCCTAGAAATAATTTAAAGACCCTGTCCTCCCCGGGATAGAGATGAAACCAGCAACCAGCAACGAGCAACAGCAGTTCTTAATACTTCCGTTTGCGTAATATATTGACAATCAACCATAAACCTAATACCCCGGAAACCAGATAGCCAACCACTCCCAGGGCCGGAAAACCGAACAGCCAAGGTTTGACGCCGGTGGTGATGATCATGGAAGAACCGACAATCAGGGCGGCAATGATGATGCCGAAGGTGACCCGGTTGCTGATCCTCTCCAGCGTGGTGTTTAAAGCCGAAAGCCCGGTATGTTTGAAGGTAAAGGTCAGATCCCCCCGGTCCATCTTGCGGAAAAGGGTTTGAAGCTTGGCCGGGAAATCCTGGACCAGATCATAGAGATTCAACCCCTGGGTGCGCAGGTCCTCCGATAGGCTCTTGATAGACCAGCGTTCCTTGACCAGTTCGGTGATCAGGGGGCGGGCCTCTTCGATCAGGTTGAAATTCGGGGCCAGCTCCTTTCCCAAACCTTCCAGGGCCAGGATGGCTCTGCTCATCAGGGCAAAATCAGACCGGATGCGCAGCCGGTGTTCGTTGAGCAGGTTCATCAAAGACAGGATCAATTCCCCGATCTGAATTTCTTTCAAGGAGAAGCCATAATATGAATCAATCAGGTCCAGAAGGTCTCTTTCCAATCGGGGGTAATTAAGGTTGGGGGGCAAATCCGCCGTCAGATGGGGAACGAGGCGAAGAATGGTTTCGCTGTCTTTTTGGGCCAGGGCCTGAATCAGATCGATCAGACGATGACGCAAATCCCGGGGAATCCGGCCGGTCATCCCCCAATCCAGAAAACATAATCGCCCATCCCCCATGATCAGCAGATTGCCTTGATGGGGATCGGCATGGAAAAAACCCTGACGGAGCATTTGATCCAGCATGATCCTGGCCCCGTTCCGGGCCAGTTGCTCCCTTTCACATGGGGAGTCGTCCAGCCGGTCCAAACGAGTCCCTTCCACCAGCTCCATGGTCAGAACATAGGGGGTGGTATAGGCATCAAAGACTTCGGGTATATACATCAGATCCGGAAAGGAAAGGGTCTTGCTGAAAATTTTCATATTCCGGGCTTCCCGGGTAAAATCCAACTCCCGGGTTAAGCTGAACCTCAATTCCTCGACCAGACCGGGGAAGTCAAATAGTTGATAAGCCCGGAGTTCATTCATCCGTGAGGCGATGGTAGCCAGGATATCCAGATCGGCCCGGATCAAGGGGCGGATATCTGGACGCTGTATTTTGACCGCTACGATTTTGTCTTCTTTGGCCAAACGGGCGCGATGAACCTGGGCCAGGGAGGCGGAACCCAGAGGAGTCCAGTTGAATTCCGAGAATACGGCCTCGAGGGGCTGATTCAAGGCTTTTTCGGCCAGGGATTGGACGGCCGCCTGCGGGGCCGGCGGAACCTGGTCTTGTAATTTTTTGAGTTCCAGGGCCAAAAGACTGGGGACCAGGTCGGGCCGCATACTCAGAATCTGTCCGAATTTAACAAAAGTCGGACCCAGTTCCTGGAAAACCATACGGATCCGTTCATTGACGGTCAGGGGACCCTTGACCCGGTTGATCTTTTTCAGGATAAAAGAACCCGGCAGGTCCAGGCGATGAATGACATCGTCAAACCCGTACTTCAACAGGACCCAAATGATGTGCCGGAATCGACCCAGGTTACGGATGGATTTTATTTCCATACCTAACAGCTACCGCCTTTTATGATAAATTTCAACTAAAAACTCCGGTTGGCGGTCAGACCTGATCCGGTCCTGAGCCCGGCTGGACAGCGGGACTGCCGGTCCCATCCGGTCCAAAAACGAGACCCGGAATAATGTTCAGTAATGGCCCGTCTGGGGTGGAAAAGGGGTTTTTTCTGTTGACCCAATGACAAAATATATTGCCTACCTGTAAAATATCTTTCCAAAATAAAACGGTAAACCCATATCCTAAGCAATAATCGGCAGAGAGTTGCCCATTAATGGAAAACCTTTGGCCCATAATGGAATCCTCATGCCCACTTAGGGCAAGACGAAACAACGGCCATTTTATTTCACGTAAAATCAACATATTACAAGACAAAAAAGCTGGCACATGAATTGCATTTTAAATCGTAGAATTCGATAGGTTATATTATCTGAAAAAATAAAAATCCTGTTTCAGGGGGGCAAGACCCAATAGCCCTCCCGCCGGGTAAACTTATTGTAATTAAGGAATAATAAATCATTTTCAAAGCCGATAAAGCTTGACAAATGATAAAAATAATGGTTATTATAAAACTGCATCCTAGAATAAGGAGAGATAAAATGAGAAAATATTTCAGCCTTGGTTTTTGTTTACTTTTTATTGCCCTGATGGCCCCTCAGGTCTTTGGAGAAACCATTACTTTCGGTGACCAAAATAATTACTGGCCCGGGTGGCAAAGCCAGTTTGGGGGCGTGTGGACGAACTTTGATAACCGCTTAAACAGCCGGGACGTCATAGGAACGCCCGATATTTTAGGGGGCACCGCTACAGTAAACAACGGATCTCTCAACAACATAACCTTTAATGTAAGAAATACGACTGCGGGTGTTTGGCCATCTTTAAAACCAGCGGACCTTTTCATTGATGCCAATGCTGATGGAACCTGGGATTATGTCGTCAACATGATTCTTGCCAACAATAC
Organism: uncultured Thermodesulfobacteriota bacterium; assembly: GCA_964609705.1. GTDB lineage: Bacteria > Desulfobacterota > RBG-13-43-22 > RBG-13-43-22 > RBG-13-43-22 > RBG-13-43-22. The sequence goes on along the minus strand of CAZSTT010000073.1, from coordinate 500 downwards.
TGAGGGAAATCATGAGTTGTATTCGATAAGCCAACCCCTTAACGGTGCAGGCTATGACAAAGCCGTTGGATTTTTCTGGGACCAAATGCGTTATGGTCATCCCATCGGTGTTACCGTGAACGGGACGCCGATAGAACTGGTAGCCTTCGGGGGTTGGGTTGATCCCGGGGTGGGTAATATCACTAACGTTACTTTTGGTTTCACCCAGGGCATCCCCTTGGTGGGGGGTGAATTTGCCATCGGCTGGGCTCCCAATTGCGCCAACGATGTAATCTATGAAAAGCTGGATTATCAAGTTCCCGAACCGGCCACCCTGCTTCTTCTTGGTTGCGGACTCATCGGTCTGGCGGGAATTGGACGGAAAAAACTCTTTACCAAACGCGGTTGAGAATATCGAAACAGATAAATTAGCTTAATACGGTAGAAAAAAAGGCAGAGGCAAAGAGCGAGCCGATAGCTTAACGTGTTGAAAAAGTACTTCACATCTATCCCCCTACGAG
>CAZSTT010000072.1:6481-15998 GCA_964609705.1 uncultured Thermodesulfobacteriota bacterium | reverse complement strand
GCTACCAGGCCTCTCTGAACAAATATGAACAGATTATTGCAAAATATCCCAAGGCGGCAGACCGGGTTCTTTTCGAGATGGGTATTATCTATGCGTATTCCGGGAATGAGCAAAAGGATTATCAGAAATCACTGGAATGTTTTCAGAAACTCGTAAAGGAATATCCGGGGAGTGGGTATCGGAAGGACGGTGAGATGATGATATTTCATATCAATAATGTCATTATCAAGGATAAGACGATTGCTACCCAGCAAACACGGGTTGAGACTCTCCGACAAGAGGTTAACGGCAAGGGGAATGAGATTATTACCCTGCAACAAAAGATTAAAGCGCTTGAACAAGAGGCTAAGAACCAAGAGAATGATTTTATTAAACTGCAAAAAGAACTTTTTGCCATCCAAACAGGACCGGCAGACAAGATTTTGATAGAAAAAAAAGAACGACGGTTGACGTTGATCTCAAAGGGCAAGGGGCTGAAAACCTACAAAATAGCCTTGGGGGGAAACCCGAATGGTCCCAAGGAAAGGCAAGGCGATAACAAAACCCCGGAAGGTACCTACATTATCGATTCAAGAAACAAAGACAGCCGTTATCACCTGTCTCTTCATATCTCCTATCCAAACGAGAAGGACAAAAAACGAGCCAAAGAACTTGGGGTTTCTCCGGGCGGAGACATCATGATCCACGGCATTAAGAATGGTTACTCGTGGGTTGGTGATATTCACACAGAGGTTGACTGGACGAAAGGGTGTATTGCCGTCACAGACGAAGAAATCGAGGAAATTGAAAAGTTAGCGCCAAATGGTACGATTGTTGAGATAAGGCCATAGAAGGCCTTTAAACTTATCGGCTCTTTTGTAAATATTCCCAATAAATGTTTCTTCAATTCCCCAGCCCCCCTCTATTATGGGATGGCAGAGGGGGGTGGGGAGATGTTTCAATACATCTTTTGATAATTCTTTTGTAATGGTGCTTTTTACTGACCGATCAATCGGACCCTGTTAACTAAGGCAGCCAGATCCAGGACTTCAAGCCGATCCGCCAGTTCTTCGGCTTTAACCGCATCATCGAGCATTTTGAAACACTGGGGACAGGCCACAGCTATGATTTCGGCACCGGTCTCCAGGGCCTCCCGAACCCGGACTCGGGAAGGACTGTCTTCTCCCGGCCCGATGATATCAGTAAAGAAGTTCCCCCCGCCGCCGCCGCAACAAAAGGCACCACTCCTGTTCCGACGCATCTCTACCATTTCCAGACCGGGGATACTGTTTAATATTTCTCGTGGAGCATTGAATATCTGATTGTGCCGCCCCAGATAACAGGGATCATGATAGGTCACCTTGGCCCGGAATTCAGGGAGGGTGATCTTTTTATCTTTGATGAGCTCAGCCACAATTTCCGAAAAATGAAAGACCTCAAAATGGCCTCGCAGCCGGGGATAATCCCTTTTAAAAGTGTTCAGGGCATGTGGATCCAGGGTAATGATTTTTTTGACATCTATTCTTTTGAATTCCAGGATGTTTTCTTCGGCTAACTGGGTGAAGAGGCCTGTCTCTCCCAGGACCTTGACCTCGTTGCCGTCACAGGTCTCCCTGCTGCCCAATATACCTAGGGATAAACCGGCTTCGGATAGCAGCCCCCCTACCGAACGGGCCATCTTCTGCCCGACTTCGTCATAGGAACCGACGCAGCCTACATAAAAGAGATATTCCTGGTTGGAAAAGGGTTCCAGACGGGTCCCCTCCGCCCATTTTCCCTTTTCTTCCCGGGGTAGTTTATAGGGATTGCCATGGACCATGATGGATTTAAAATAATCTCTGACCGCAGGAGGGATCTTGCCTTCATTGACCAGTTCGGCTTTGGCTTCCTGAAAGATTTCCGGCAGATAATCCTTAAATTTGGGAAAGACGCATTGCTCCTTGCAATTATCACAGGCGGCGCAGGAATAGAGGATCTCGGCAAAATGGGGGCTGGAGGGTATCTCACCACTTAACCAGGCCCTGATCAGCCACATCCGGCCTCCCGGGGAATAGGTGTCCCAACCGAAGGCTTTGTAGGAGGGACAATTAAAGTCAACATAATCTTCCTGGAATTTACAGTAGCCGCACCGAAAACAGCGATGGACGATATCGGCATGTTCTATTTCATGGATATATTCCATATTAACTCACCTCCCAATTGCCGGGATTCATGATCCCTTGAGGATCCAAGTTAGTCTTGATCATCCGGAGTAAATTGCGGGTGTTGGGATCCATCCTTTGCAAGGTCATCTTTTGTTCCATATAATTCGGTTTCCAGGGGATACCCCCCATTTCCAGGGCAAACTCGGTGGCTTCGTCCAAAGCCGACTTCACTCTGGCCATCATGGCCGGGTCGGCTCGGTTAAAGGCAAAAGAGATGCTGAACATCATGGAATGACCGCCGGAGATCAACCTGGCCGAACTGGCATAAAGGACATTGTATTTTTCCGCCAGTTCAACCACCTTGGCAGCATATTGAGGAAAATGTTCGATCAAAGTGATCGGGCCTGAATATTCAAACCCTCCGCCTCTGGGTACATCGGCAAAAGCGGCGATTCCCCTTTGGGGCATTTCTAAAAGGGTGTCTTTCAAAAAATCAATCCCCATGAATCCGCCGTCCTTGGAGTCAATAAACTCCTGGACGGCATCCCAGATCAGCTTTCTTTTAAAAGCCACCTCTTCTTCGGTATCACCGGTAAAATAGAGGGTGATGTGATAATTATCCTTAAACAACAGAGGCCTGGGTTGAAACCAGACATTGATATCCTCCAGCATCTCCAGATGGGTAAGCCGGTAAAGAATTTCCGAAACCAGATCAACCCGGTCGGTGACGAATAACTCGACTTCTCTGATTTTTTTGTTGGGATAGAGTTTTAAGCCTACTTTAGTCAGTATGCCGGTGGTCCCCAGCCATCCCAAAAAGAGCCCGGAGAGATCCGGAAGGGTCGGTCCTTTGGAAAACCAGTAGGGTCCCAAGGAAGGGGAGCCGATTTTGCATATGTCGCCCGTCGGCAGTACGACCTCCAGACCGGTGACCATGTCGGAATTGAAGCCGTATTGTTGCGTCAGCCGGCCCTGCCCGTGAAGAGATACGTTGGCGGCAATGGTCGTGGTGGGCGGCGCATCGGGCAGACTGTGTCGCAGATGGGGATAATGATCCTGGAGGTGAGCTTTAAGCATACCCTGGGAGGTACCCCCTTCAACGACGGCATAGCGGGCCATGGCATTGACTTCTAATATTTTGTTCATTCTCTTCATGTCCATGACGATGCCCCCCTTTAAAGGGATCACCAGGCCGGTCAAGGACATGCCGTTCCCCATGGGCACAATGGGTATCTTTTCCCGGTTGGCCAATTGAACCACCTTTTGGACCTGTTCGGTCGTTTTTGGGGCCACGACAAAGTCCGGAGGATGGGGCGTCAAGACCCCGGGGTCCCGGGAATAAAACCAGAGTTCTTCCGGGGAATTGGAAACACCCTTTTCGCCGATTATTTCAATAAGGGACTTTAGTATATCGACCATGTTATTCCATCCCCCTTTCTTTTTCACCGATGGCCATCTTGCATAAGTCGATGAGATGGATCGGGTTTAATCCTTTTTGGGTTACCTTCTTAGACAGGGATCCCTGGCAGGCCGGGCAATTAAAGACACAAAATTCGGCCCCGGTCTGCAACATATCTTCAATATTTCTTCGCTGGACATCGTCCGCCACCTTGTATCCGGAAACCGATCGGAGAATTTCAGCGCAACACAGGGCGTTTTCATCCTGGTAAGTCCTGTCCGGGAGTTCCACGCCGATCAGATTTAATATTTCTTTAACCAGGTGGTGTTTTTGAGGGATTAATCGGTTGGAGCAGGGACGCTGATAAGCCGCTTTGACATTCAAAGGTCTTATCTTTTCTTTCAGTTCCGTGAGGCGTTCCAGAAGGAAATCCATGTAATAGACCGGTTTGAAGGGGACTGCCAGGCCATAGGCGGGAGCGATGGAAGTGAAAGTGCCGTAACATTCATCGTGGAGACAGATCACTTCTTTAACGCCCAGTTTGACAAAATTATCGATGACCACCGGAAGTCTTTCCTTAACCACCGACATTTTGGCGAAATGGGTATGAACGGCCGGGCACATGAACTCAGCACCGAAAACCATGGCCGAAGACAGGTCCTGGAAGAGTTCCCCCGTGCCCAGTTCCCCAAGGGCCGGTATGAAACAACAGGAGACCGCTTTGTCCTTGACCGCCCCGACCATCTGTTTTCCCTGCATCGCGGTCATATTGATCCATTGTTTGGTAATGGGGCGGGGGGCGGTGTAGATCCCCTTTTCTTCCCTCCGCTCTTCGATGAGATAAAAGGGATGATTTCCCCGTTGACAGTATTCCTCGCAGGCATAACAAGTCAGGCAATCCTGCAGGACCCGGGATTCCTCTCCCTTAAAAACCTTCAGCATTTCCTTCCGGGCCTCATTTTTTTCGAAAGTCATATACTGGCACTTTAAGAGGCAATCGGCTGAAGGGCAGGTTGCGCATACTTTTTCATCAAATTTTAATTCTCCCATAAGACCTCCCGGCTAATTTCGGCTATCGATCTGATTATCACTATTGATCCCTTCCCCAGGTCTCCCTTTTGTTTTCTTTTATTTTTTTGAATAATAATTGGCCAGCAGAGGATTGGGGTCCACATAGGCCCCGATGCTGGAGATGGGATATTTGAAACCGATTTTCGCTAAAATTGACAACCCCTCAATGGCCCGGTCCATATCCGAAGGAGGCAAGGCGATCACGATCTCGTCATCTTTAACCTGCCCCATGGAGCGTTCCCCATAACAGGGAATGGCCAGGGAAGGTTTTCCGGTATTATAACATTGACCCAGCGAATCGACGCAGGCCCCTTCTCCGATAAAATGGAATTGGAATCGTTCATAATGAACTTTTTGCAGTCCGCACATCAGCATCATGAGCTGGGCCGGATTACCGTAAATCAGGATGACTTCCGGATCAAAGTTACTCTTGGCCAGGGGACCTAGAACGATCGCTTCACCGGGCGGAATCCGGGGGTAATCGTCCTGCTGTTTCCGGCCCTCGTCAACCGAAGGCATCCAGGTCCGGGAAAGCATTTTGGCTTCCTGCATCATGGCTTTCTCGTCGGTAGCCAGCAGTCCGTGAATCCGTTTACAACGTTCCCCGATGTTGTCTTCACTGGTCAATCCGATGGTCAAACCTCCGACTCTGGCCATAAAGGGAATTTGACAAAACATGGCGGGTCGGGTCCAGCGCATAACTCCCGGAACGTTCTCCAGTTCAGAGGCCTTTTCAAACCGTTTATAGCCGATCGGTTCGCTGGAAAGACAAAGTTTTTCCTTTAATGTTTTGCTTTTTTCAGCCCAGGGTTCCATGGTTGCTCTCCTTAATCAGCGGGTTGATGAAAAAATATTATCGACTTGGTTCGAAGGAATAAAGTTTTTCGATAGCATAGAGGACATATTTTTCACAGGTATCCTTCGTTTTCCCTGATTCTCTAAATTTCTGATATTCGCCGGGGATATTAAAATCCAAGCCCAGGAGGCCCCGACAGGTGATATCACCGAATTGTTCCGTGAAATCGCCTGCCAGCTTCCCGGCCTGGAGGCGAATTTTGTTCCTGGCCTCTTTGGCTTTCTCTTTGTCCGACAGGGAACAGCGGTGCCTCAGTCCAAGGCAAACGGCCGCTGCGGAAACCGCGCCGCAGGGGGCCATTTGATTCCCGGCGATTCCTCCGTTGAAGGGAATAGCCGCCCAAAGAAAATCTTCATTGCCCAGATCATAGCTTTCCCACATAACTTGCAGGACCGCCGGCCCTCAGTGGTATCCTTTATGCAGAAATTCCATCGCTTTTGTTTTCGCCTCATCCAGGGATATTTTTGTCGCCATACTGCGACCTCCTTTCCATCAGCCTTTTAATCGGCTTGATCAACTAAATGGGTTTCTTTAAAGAGTTTTTATTTCACCGTTTTCAACCTTGTATCTTGTGGTTAGCAAATCCGGTTTTTCACTGACCACTTTGAAAATATTCCGGTTGAGTTCCTTTTTGATCTCTTCAATTCTATGAACCGGGTTTTCCCCTATGGCCATTTGGGCCAATTCGGTAATGTTATAGATCTCCAGTCCCTTTTCCGCGGCTTTTCCCGAGAGGGCAAAGCAACCGGTGCAACTGACCACCAGGGTATCCGCTCCGGTTTCTTTGGCTTCCAACACTCTCTTTTCGGCCATTTGGTCCGCCAATTGGGGATTCCGTCCGGACAAGGGCGAACCGCAACACATGGATTCTCTTCGATTATGCTTCATTTCCAGCACCTCGGCCCCCATTATTTTCAGCAAACGGCGGGGATTCTCATGGACTTCCGGGTTCATCTTTCTCCAGGCGCAGGAATCATGAAAGGTGACCTTACGATTAACGGGGTTGGTAAATTTTATTTGACCGCTTTGGTTTTCTTCCAGAAGGAAATTGACAATATTGATATTTTTGATGTCAAACTCAGGAATAATCCGGGGGTAGACTTCACCGATCATTCGATCGCATCCCGGACAAAAGGTGACCATTTTTTCAACTCCTATTTTTTTCAGGTCTTGAAGGAGTTGTCGGCCTTTGAGGACGGCCTCTTCCTGTCCGAATAGATTATTAATATATCCGCCGCAGCAATATTTCATCCCCCCGATGACCGGCAGGCTTTTTAATAATTTTGTTTTGGCCAGATCGTGATAGATATAAGACAAACTGCAGCCCAGATAAAAAACCTCCCTGCTGAAGATAGAATTATTAGAACTGTCCTCCAGATTTTTTAACTTTTCCTCTTTTTCAAACTCCAGGCCTATCGACATAAGGTTATAAGGCACTTCCTCGGTGATCAGGGATAAACAAGACACCCCTCTGGTCCGGGTTTTCTTCAGTAAAATTTCTTTTCTAAGTTCCGAAGGGTTGGACTGGGTCGGGCAAACAATATCGCAATAGGAGCAACCGGCGCAATTTCTGGAAACCACTTTTGAATCCATTCGGGCAATCATTTGAGAAATTTCCGTTGCCGCTTCCTCTCCGGGCATTTCCAGAAAAGGGCATAAATGGAGGCAAAGTCCGCACCTCTTGCATGTTTCCTGGTTAAACACGCCTATCTCCTTCCTAAATATGGTATTTGATTAACTTCATTGTTACCACTTGCCGATTAAAAAGAAAAGCGGTAAATAGCGTAAAAAGAGAAAGGAAAAGAAGGGGGATGAATCAGGGATTGAGGAACTGAAAGCATGTTTCAATATCCTCAATCCCCAAGGGGCTTGTTAAATCTCCAAGTTTTTCATGGCCTCCACCAGCCCTTGGACCGCTTCGGCCGATTTTTTCAGGGCCCCATCTTCTTCCGGAGTCAGCTTAATCTGAATCACCTCTTCGATGCCTTCTTTCCCCAGTTTTACCGGCACCCCGATAAATAGATTATGGATACCATATTCCCCGGTCAGATAGGCGGCACAGGGCAGAATCTTTTTCTTGTCTTTAATAATAGCCTCAGCCATTTCACAGGCTGCCGAGGCCGGGGCATAGTAGGCGCTTCCGGTCTTTAACAATCCGACGATCTCGGCTCCGCCTTCCCGGGTGCGTTTGACCAGTCGATCGATGGTCGCCGGATCCATCAGTTCCGTTATGGGTATCCCGGCTACGGTTGAAAAACGGGGCAGGGGAACCATGGTATCCCCATGTCCACCAAGGACAAAAGCATGGGTATTTTCCACGGAAACATTTAATTCCCGGGCGATGAAAGTTCTAAAGCGGGCCGAATCCAGAACCCCGGCCATACCCAGAATCCGATTCTTTGGGAAGCCGCTGGCCTCAAAGGCCACATGGCACATGGCATCCAGTGGATTACTGACAATAATCAGAACTGCCTGGGGTGAAAACCGAACCGCTTGACTGACAACGGATTTCATAATCCTGGCATTGGTGGCCAGCAGGTCATCCCGGCTCATCCCCGGTTTTCGGGGAATGCCGGAGGTGATGATGATGACTTCGGAGTCCTGGGTGGCCTCATATTCATTGGCACCGGCTATTTGGGCATCATGCTTTTCAATAGGGGCGGCCTCCGATAAATCCAGGGCCTTGCCGAAAGGGACCCCCTCCAGAATATCCACCAGGACCACATCGGCCAACTCTTTTTCAACGATCCGCTGGGCCGCCGTGGCCCCCACATTACCAGCACCGATAACAGAAATTTTGTGTTTCATAAGTTATTCTCCTTTTTTCTTAGTTCCATTCTCTGATAACATTTGGTGTGAACCCGGCGACGGAAAGGATTTCGTCCGGCCGGACCTAGGTTACAATCAAGCCATACATGTTCCCACGGTCTATCCCCCATAACATATTTATAACAAAAACAAACTCAAAACCGGCAAGTAGGTAATTAAAGCTAAGGTAAAAAGAAGGATCACAATAAAAGGAATGGAAGCGCGGTAGAGATCTAAGACCGGCCGTTCGAACCGAATACTTGAAATAAAAAGGTTGATTCCCAGGGGGGGCAAGGAGGCCCCGATTTCCAGATTAGTCAGCAGAATGATACCCAGATGGACCGGATGGAGGCCATAAGCCTGGGCAACGGGGACTATCAACGGAACCAGAATGATCAAGGCCGGGAACATACCCAATACGCAGCCGGCCAGCAGTAGAAACAAATTTAACCAGATCAAAAAGGCCAGCGGGCTTTGGATATGAACCTTTAAGAATTCCAGAATTTTCATGGGAATTTCTTCATTGATCAGGGTGTTGGTCAGACCGAAGGAAACCCCCAGTATGATCAGGATGCCTCCGACCAGTATCGTGCTTTTAGTGATAATGGGAGGGAGTTCTCGGATTCGAATATCCCGGTAAATCCCTACTTCAATAATTAAAACATAAACGACGGTCAGGACGGCCGCTTCGCTGATGGCCACAATCCCGGTATAAATCCCGCCCAGGACAATAAAAGGGAGAGGGACCTCCCAGATGGATTCTCGAAGAGCACTGCCGAATTCTCTAAAAGTGAATTTCGGGCGGGCCACCTTGGATTGAAAGCCTTTCCAGGCACTGTACATGGCCAGGAGAAGAACCATTAACAGACCGGGGATAATTCCGGCCAGAAACATATGGTCGATGCTGGTTTGGGCCACTACCCCGTAGAGGATCAATGGCAGACTGGGGGGAAAAAGCAGCCCCAGGGTGCCTGAGGTAGTCAGAAGTCCCAAGGAAAATTTTTCAGGATATTTTTGGGTCTTGAGTGCCGGGAAGAGCAATCCGCCCAGGGCGATAATGGTTAATCCCGTGGCCCCGGTTAAAGCGGTGAAAATGGCGGAAACCCCTAAAGCAATGACGGCCAGACCACCAGGAAGCCAACCCAGAAGGGCGTTGGAAAGACGGACCAATCGATCCGGAGCTTTGCTGCCGGCCAGCACATATCCGGCCAGGGAAAAAAGGGGTAGCGCAACAAGCATGGGGGTATGAGCCAGTTTATA
>CAZSTT010000072.1:3853-6381 GCA_964609705.1 uncultured Thermodesulfobacteriota bacterium | reverse complement strand
AACCTGAGGCCCAGAACGGTCAACATCACCGGGATGATGGATTGGGAAAACCAGATGGGAATCCCAAAAGCCAGAGGTTTTCCAACTTCGTATTCAGAAACAACAAACCGAATGGCAGGCAGGACCAAGGTAAAGCAGATGGCGGCGGAAAGGCAATAAACACAAGCCCGGATTATTGACCGGCTTCTAGGTCCCAATCGACCGGAAAAAAGATCAATCGCGATATGACGGTTTTCCCGGGTGGCGGCGGAGGCCCCCAGAAGGGCCACCCAGAGGACCAAATGACGTAATAAGGGATCGATCCAATACAATCCTATGGAGAGGACATTGCGGAAAAGGATCTGAAGTAAGCCCAAAAGAACCATCAGAATCAAAAAGGAATCCAGCAGAATTTCTTCCAGCCGATTAAGAAAAGAGAGGACCTTTTTAAATCTTGGAGCGGAGGAGGGCATCAGTTTTCTTTGCGCAGGGCTTTCAAGAAGGTCTTGACTTCGACCAGCGTTTTCTTACTGAAAATATCCTCGCCCAGAGTATCCACCCCTTTCAGGGAGAGGGCTTGCATTTCTTTCAACTCTTTGTTGTTGGGAGATATGAGTTTGATCCCCTGTTTGGTAAGGACGCCAATGGCCTTTTGGTCCTCCTTGCGGACATTCTCTTTCAGCAGGGCCAGATGACGCCGGAAGATTTCCTCTACGGTTCCTCGCAGGGCCTGTGGAATTTTTTCAAAAGCGGATTTTTGCAAAACGGCGGCCCCCACCGAATAGGAAAGAGGCACGTCGGTCATATAAGATACCCGGGTAAACCATTGCATAGAGATTGCCGCCCCGGGTGAGGCGTAAACCGTGTCGATCATTCCGGTCTGGAGGGAAACCAGAACATCAGGGATCCCTAAGGGGATTCCATTAATACCCAATTCCTTAAAAACCGCCCGGCCAATAGCCGTATCTTCCCAAATCCATACTTTTCCTTTTCGAAGATCGGCCGCACCTCTCATGGGGTGTTTGGAGAAAAGATAAATAAATCCCGATTCGGCCCAGCCCATAATTTTAAATCCGTTGTCTTCAATCCCCTTTTCGAAGTGACCGCTCATCTTGGCCATGACGGCATCTACATCTTTGTAATTCTCAAACAAGGAGGGGATCACCAGGATTTTGATATCCTTAAAAATGAGCCCCAGACCGCCGCCGGAAAAGAATCCCCCCTGAATCTGCCCGACCTTGATTTTTCGGAGCATGTCTTCTTCATCTCCGAGAACACCCCCGGGAAAAATTCGAATGGCCACCTGATCCTTGGTTTTTTCTACCAATTCCCGGTTGATATCCCGGAAAGTTTTAACCCAGGTGCTTCCTTCCGGGGCCAGAGTGCCTATTTTAAGGATCACCTTTTCCGCTACAACGGGTTGAGGGAAAAAAGCCGCCCCCAAAAACAGGATCAATCCCCAGAGAATGGTAAAAGAGATCAATGAATAACGAGGGGTGGGCGGCGATGAAAAAGGGAGGCAGGAAAACCAGGGGAGGTTTTTCCTCGGATTTTCAGTAAAAGGACGCGATTCGAAATCCAAAATCCGAAATCTCATATCTTTCCTCCTAGAAAAATTCCTCAACCTGGTCGAGGAGTCTTTTCGCTTTTTCATGGGCCAAGGTGTTAATCAAGGTTAGATTTGGCTCAATATCGGCCGGTGTGGAAAGCACCTGATTCAGCGTTTTGACAAAAAGGTCCCGGTCCAGACGTTGCTTGGCATAATACTGGGCATAGTAGATTTGGGCCATCAGAAACTTGCTCTGGGAATAGCCTATGGCTTGTTGGAAATGAAAATCGGCCTTTTTTAAATCTCCGCCATACTGAACGGGCCGGGCAGAAAGAATAATCCCTTTAAAAAGGTGAGGCCCTCCATAGTAATAACCGGGGTCAAGTTGGAGAACCCGGTCCATCAAGGCTTCTACCTTGGGAAGATCGGCCATGGCTTCAACCGGCTCAGGACCCTGGGCGATCCAGGTCCCCCAAATGCTTCCCACGGAAAAAAGCAGGGGAACATCGCCTTTTTCTGTTTTTGCTATTTTTTCCTGAAAAAGGTCGATGGATTTATCAAGGCTCCCTTTGAAAAGTGGGTTCAATTCCAGGGCCTTTAAGGCCTGGATTTTGGCCTTTTGAATCAATTGGGTGGAACGGGATGATTCATCCTCTCCCAGGATGGAGGCATAGGAGGCATAGGCTTGGGCACCGGCCAGGAGAAGGTTCTGATTTCCCGGGTTGGCTTGAACCATTCCGTCAATGAGTAATAAATAGGACGGGACCCCTTGACGGACCAGAGCTATATCCGTTTGCCGGTTGACGGACAAGGCCAACTCCTGAAAAAGACCGACCGCGCCATCGGTAATCATCTGACGACTGGAAAAACAACCGGTCAGGGAAATACAAAGGAGGGTGGAGATAAAGAGGATTTTCGAAAGAGGAAAAGATTTCATAAGGGTCAAAATTAGCACTGATCCCGGCTTCGGTCAAGAAAAAGAATTATCCTTTCCAGGGAA
>CAZSTT010000072.1:1910-3753 GCA_964609705.1 uncultured Thermodesulfobacteriota bacterium | reverse complement strand
AAGAAAACTCAGGGACTCCTGGGTAAAGCGGTTCGGGATTACGATTTGATTAATAAGGGGGATCGTGTGGCTGTGGCCGTCTCCGGTGGAAAAGACAGCATGGCCTTGCTCTATATGCTCAAAGAAAGGCTCAAATGGGTTCCTATTCACTATGAGTTACTGGCGGTTCACTTGGATATGGGCTTTGAGGGGACTTCTCCCTCCGAAATTGAAAAGTTCTGCCGGCGTATGGAAGTCCCCTTTTATTTCGAAAAAACCGATTACGGGATAAAGGCTCACGGACCGGAGAATAAAGAAAATCCCTGTTTCTTATGCGCCTGGTTAAGAAGAAAACATCTTTTTCAACTCTCTGAAAAATTGCATTTCGACAAGATCGCCTTTGGACACAACAAAGATGACTTAATCGAGACTTTGTTTCTAAACATGTTTTACAGCGGCGAACTTAGTACTATGGTTCCCAAACAATCCCTTTTTAACAACCGGCTGACCATCATCCGTCCCTTATGCCTCCTGGAAGAAAAGGCCATTAAGTCCTTTGGCCAACGACAGAACCTCCCGGAAATTTTCAATCCCTGCCCCAGTGCCGGCAAGTCCTCCCGAAAGTTCATCAAAGACCTGCTGAATTCTTTGTACGAGCGCAACCGAAAAATAAAAGGTAATATTTTTCATGCCTTGAGCCATGTCAGACCTGAATATCTATTACCTTCCATTCCGAAAAAATCCCCGAATAACCCAAGCTGATCCCCTCGCCTTTTCTTAGATTTCATTTAATGGTGTGAAAGAGGGGGGGCGAGGCCTATAGGGATAGCCCGTTTACCAGGGAAGGAAGGCCGGAATAACTAATTCTTGACATCTTATGGTATTCAATTAAATTGATAAAAAAAGATTTTTATTTTATGAGTTAAGAATGGGGATCCCCCGATTTATCGCTGAGGCACCATTAGCTTTCCAGAAAGGAAGAAGGGCAGGGGGGGGTAATTTCGACCTGAAGATTTTGACAGAAGGCCTGACTATGATTATATTAATAACAAATCAACGAATATTTTAAACGGGAGAAATTCAATGGATAAACAAAAAGTTCAAGAGGCATTAAATAAGATCAGACCCCAGCTCCAGGCTGATGGGGGAGATGTGGAGTTGGTGGATGTGACCGATGCCGGACAGGTGAAAGTTCGACTTACCGGGGCTTGCGGGGGTTGTCCCATGTCTCAAATGACCTTGAAAATGGGAATTGAAAAATTTCTCAAGCAACAGATCCCTGAAGTCTCCAGCGTCGAACCGGCCTGATAAGGGCGGGTATAAGGTATGAGGTTTAAGGTGAAAGGTTTAACAGGGTATTTCCCAAAACCTTCTCATCTTAAACCTTAAACTGTAAACCTTATGCCCTGGACCTTTTATCATAAACCATGAACCTTTTCTTTAAGGTCCAAGGTTCATGGTGTTCGGTTTTGACTGTTGAAGTTAAGTTTTTTAACCGTGATCATATACCTTGAACCTTAACCCTTTTATTTATGGTATTTTTCACCGGCCATAAAATTCAAATAGCGGTAGAGCTGTTCCACTATTAAAAGCGCGCTCATTTCATGGGTAAAGGTCATGCGCGACAGCGAAATGATCTTATCAGCTTTTTCAAGAACTTCCGGTGAAAACCCTAAAGGACCTCCGATAAGATAATATATTCTCTTTACCCCCAGTCTGGATTGCGCGTTCAAAAAATCAAAATGATTCCGGGAACTCAATTCCTGGCCCTGGCGATCCAGAACTACCCAGTAACCGTCCCTGGGGATTTTGTTCAAAATCCTTTTCCCTTCCTTTTCTAGAATCAAGTCCTCGGTGGCCGTAG
>CAZSTT010000072.1:0-1810 GCA_964609705.1 uncultured Thermodesulfobacteriota bacterium | reverse complement strand
GGGAAGGTGTTCTGAAAATACATCTCCTGGAAACCGGAAAATTTTATGGCATGAGCCGTGGCGTTAAGGACAGCCCTTTCTTTTGAGGAGACCTTTTTTTCGGCCAGGGCCTTGACCAATCCGGCCAGGCTTTCACCACCCTGGGTACAGGCGATGTGTCCGTTCCGGTTAGCCAGGAGCATATGTTCCATAATGGCCTGTTCCGTTACTTCAACCACAAAAATCTTCTTTTTCCCACCTGTTTGATTATATTGTTCAACCATTTCAATAACCCTGGGCATTGATACCGGATTTCCGATCATAGCCGCCTGAGCAACGCTCGATCTAACCTGCATGGATTCAAAAATTCGTTTTCCCGGATGAGGTTCAAGATAATAACGATAAACGGGATTGGCATGATGAGATTGTACCCCTATAATCTTTGGCAGATTGGAAATCAAGCCGTATCGAAAAAGTTTCAAAAACCCTGAAATGATGGCCGTAATATTGCCGGCATTACCAATAGGGATCAATAGAACGGTATCCTCCAGTTGATAATTCAGGGCTTGGGCCACTTCGAAGGAATAAGATTCCTGACCTAGAATTCGCCAGGCGTTCTTGGAATTAAGAAGAGCCACGGGATAATGATCGGCCAGATATTCGACCACTTTCATACAGTCATCAAAGACCCCGGGGATTTCCAGAACGGTTGCCCCGCTGCCCAGAGGCTGGGAAAGCTGTTGCGGGGTGACCTTTCCTTTAGGAAGCAAAACCGCTGACCGAACCTTTTCGCCAATATAGGAGGCATAAAGTGCCGCCGAGGCCGAGGTGTCCCCGGTAGAGGCACAGATAGCCAGCACATTTTTCATCTTATTCTTATAAATCATATAGTTTAAATAGCTTAAGGCACAGGCCATCCCCCGGTCCTTAAAAGAAGCGCTTGGGTTTTGTCCCTCATTTTTAAATGAAAAAGACATGCCAACCCGTTCCCTGAGAATTCGATTGGCTTCTATTAAAGGGGTGTGTCCTTCCCCTAGGTACAAAATATGCTTAAGCGGTATAACCGGGGCAATGAATTCATGAAATGAAAAAATCCCCTGCAAGGCTGGAATGGTGGTCATTCGCCGATAGTCGAATATCCGGCGCCAAAGTTTTCCGGACCGTTTCATTTTCTCTTTTTCATCTAAATCGTGAAGCAACAGAACTCCTCCGCAATCCGGACAGGTATAGAGGAGGTTTTCGATGGAATGGGTTTTTTGACAACCGAGACAACGATACTCCAGGTGTCCAGTAATTTCAGGAATGATATAAGGGCGAATGTTATTGGGGAATTCGGAAAGTTTCATGGCAAAAATCCTTTTCGATTATATAGAGGCTCTCATAAACCCGTGTTACCCATTAATAAATATAATTTTATTTTTAACTAAAAGAGGGCAGGGTGTCAATAAATTTACTTTGATTTGTCTTGAATTTGCGAATAGTTTCCTATATAAAATCCAACCATGATTTCAGAAAATTTAATTCAAAACGGAAGCCTTAAGGCCGTCTTATTCGATATGGATGGGGTCTTGGTGGACAGCATGAACTATCACCTTAAATCCTGGATGGAACTCCTCGGATCATTTAAGGTTACAGTCTCCGATCAATTTATCTTTGAACACGAGGGGGCTATGGCCCCGGAGATTATTAGTGAACTTTTTAAGGAACATGGTCTTCCGATCAATGAAAAACAAACTGCAGAGATCTTTCTGGCTCAAAACTCAATCTTTTTAAACCGTTATTTGTCTCTGGTTAGTCTTTATCCGGATTCGTTGCCTTTATTGGACCAATT
>CAZSTT010000071.1:13097-16009 GCA_964609705.1 uncultured Thermodesulfobacteriota bacterium | reverse complement strand
CCGTGACCGCCGCCCACATCCAACAGCTTCAGGTCGCGGTCTTCGGGAAGGGCCAGGGCCTCGGCCACCCAAGGGGCTATCGGTCGGGCCATATCGTATAAGGCCTGTTCGAAACGACGCACCCAATCCTCCGACTGCTCATCCGTCCTGTTTTCATCCGGGCGTTTCCCGGTTTTCACGGCCTCGGCTAAATGATCCCAGCGCCGATAAAAGGCACTTTCCAGTTTGAGGGTTTCGGCGATAAAAGCCGGTCCGCCAGGCACCAGAAAGGTTTGAGTGACCGTCGTATTTAAAAAACGATTCTCTTTTTTCTCCAGCCAGCCCAAGGGGACGGCGGCATTAAGCAACAGTTCGGTACCGCGGGCGTCAGCGCCGATAGTCGAAGCTATTTGCCCGGTGGTCTGCGCCCCTGAGGCCAGGACTTCGAAAATCCCCATTTCGATACAGGTCATAAGGATTTTCGCGGTCCGAAAGCCCCGTGCCGTCTGCATCAACTGCCGGCGCTGTATAAGGATGGCGGCTGGGTCGGAATTTAAAGAGGTCATTTTTGTCCTTGCTGGATATATTTGGTCACCGATTGGTGGCCTCTTTAAGTTTATTTTTTGTCCTCCAATATTTTCTTGAGCACATCAGGCCGGTTGGTGGTAATGGCATCCACCTTCATTTCGATCATCTTCTTTAAATCATCGGGACTATCGGGCGTCCAGGCGCTTACCATTAACCCCAGCTGTCGGGCTTCGGCCAGTGTCTCCGGCGTCAGGTTCTTGAAATAGGGAGACCAGATGCGGCCGCCGGCCGCCTTTACCGCCCGGGGTGCCGATCCATTAAAGGCGTCGATATCGAGTCCGGCCAACCAGGGCGAGGCCCCGGGCTGGTTCGGCTTCAGGTTGCTCAAGCGTGGTGTATCAATGGTGAGGAATCCGGTGGCTATCTCCGGGGCTATCTTCTGGATGTGCACCAGGTTGCGCCAATCGAAAGAGATTATCCATGTGCGCCCCGCGATCCCCTCCTCCCTGATCATTTTGACCACTTTGTCCGAAATCACTTCCGGCGGCAGGGCCAGCTCAGGCTCTTCCGGCGAGGTCTTGATCTCAACGAACAGCCTGGAGGAAGGATGGCACGATTTTTTGAACAAATCGATCACTTCTTTGAAGGTGGGGATACGCTCTCCGTCCACGGCGATCTGCTCCGGATATTGGGCCCCATAGGGGGTCTTGGGCTGCAGGCGGCCGATGTCATAAGATTTGAGCTGGGCCAGGGACAGATCCTTGATGGCCGGCTGCGACCCGGAAGCTACCCAGACTCCATCGGCCGAGCGGGCGATGGCCGGATTCAGTTTATAATCATGATGGACGACCATCTGGCCATCGGCCGATACCAGGACATCGAGTTCGATGGCATCGATCCCGAGCTCGCAACCGCGTTTAAAAGAGGCCAGAGTGTTTTCCGGCATCAGCCCGGCGCCTCCCCGATGGCCGATTATCATGGGGTTTCCGGAAATTTTGGCGACAGCCGGTGCCTGGGCCAGGCCGGGCGCGGTAAAGACCAGAAGCGCACCGGCGGTCATGAGGAAGGTCATAACGAGATTTCGATTGATTAGATTACTTTTCATGGAATATTTCCTTTCTGTTATTAAAATAAAATGATTTTTTAAGATCCTATCATCGCCAACTTTTTTTGAAGATGATCCTTATATCCCTGCTTCCCGATATTTTTCAAATAAGGCCAGATAAGAGCGATTGCCGGACTCCAGCCGTTTCATCATCCCGGATTTAACTTCACCTTGAATTTTGCCGGGAACACCCAGCACATAAGACCGATCCGGGATCTTCATTTCCGGACTCACCAAAGACCCGGCCCCGATAACGCAATAATCACCGATTTCACTGTTGTCGAGAATGGTGGCGTTATTGCCGATCAGGGTGTTATTGCCGATCCTCTTCCCATGGAGGACAACGCTGTGCCCGACAATGACATTATCCCCGATCTCCATAGGTGCACCACAGTGAACAACGCAGTTATCCTCGATAATGGTTTGCCGTCCGATTTTGATAGAGGCAAAATCCCCTCGAATCACCACGCCGGGCCAGACCCCGGATTGTTCTCCAATTTCCACCTCTCCAATAATATAGGCGGTCTGGCAGATATAGGCTGATTCGGAAATTTTCGGCACTTTTCCGTCGAAAGATTTAATCATGAAAAGATCCTTTTTGAAAAAGATTGTTTAAGTTCCAATTATCCTGCCGGCCTACTTCAGTTTACTACGTTACTCCATATTAAGGTTACTTGACAAGCCTTCTTACAAACCCTACAATAATTAAAACAAATGCCGGAGGCTCTATGAGTTGGAAAAAGGAGACCGAGATTTCCCTTAAGGGACAATTCCTCATCGCCATGCCCAGTCTGCTGGATCCGAATTTTTTTCAAGCGGTAACCTGCATCTGTGAACATACCCTGGAAGGGGCCCTGGGTCTGGTGATAAACCGGATTTTCCCGGATTTGACCGGCAGGATGATTTTTGAGGAATTGGGGTTGGACCCTGTTCCCCAATTGAATACCATTCCGGTGTTTTTAGGAGGGCCGGTCCATAAAGGGCAAATTTTCATTCTCCATGGTCCTCCTTTTGATTGGGAGAGTTTTCATCCCGTTACCCCCACCCTGGCCTTGAGTAACTCCAAGGATATCCTGGATGCCCTGGCCAGAGGAAAAGGGCCGGATTCGTTTATTCTCGCCCTCGGTTGCGCCGGCTGGGGACCCGGTCAGCTGGAATCGGAAATCATGGCCAATGCCTGGCTGACCAGTCCGGTGAACGAAGCCATCCTCTTTAAAACTGAGACCGAAAAGCGTTGGGAGGAGGCGGCAAAACTTCTGGGAGTTGACATCAGTCTGTTGGGAAGCACCGTCGGCCATGC
>CAZSTT010000071.1:8477-12997 GCA_964609705.1 uncultured Thermodesulfobacteriota bacterium | reverse complement strand
TCAAAGATAATCAAACCAAGTACTTTCGATCATCCGAAAATTGGCCTCCACCGCCTTTTTCCCCTTGATCACCTCTCCATGACCGCTGAGCAAAAGTTCAATATCCAGACAGGCAATTTGCTGGATGCTCTCTTTTAATAAAGACCCGTTTCCTCCAGGCAGGTCGGTTCGGCCCACACCCTGATTAAATACTAAATCCCCGGTAAAAAGGGCCTTACGTTCGGGCCAGTAGAGGCAGATGGACCCCGGGGAGTGTCCGGGAGTGGTCATGACTTGAAAACCCAGGTCTCCTATGGTTAATTCCCCATCCTGCAGAAAGAAATCAGGTTCGAGGCCCATCCCGGCCTCCTGTCCAAACCGCTTAAGCCATTGCCTGGCAAAGTCAAACTCAACCAGATTCATAGTCAATAAGGTTGGGTTTCTGAATAAAGCCGCCGCTTCCAGATGATCCGGGTGGGCATGGGTGATGAGGATCAGGTCAATCTGCCCGGGGGTAAGGTCCAAATCCAACAGGCCGGACCGGACATAATCGAAAAGATGGGCATGCCCGGGATCGATCAGAATGGGTTTGGATCCTTTGATCAGGTAGGTGTTGCAGTTATTGGCCTGAGGATTGCGCCAGATAAAGGCGTAGAGGTTCTCGGCGATTTTCATCTGGGATCTCCTTATCCTAAAAAAGGTCCATTTGATCCATGGCTGTTTTTTTCTTTTTCTTTCGCCCGGGCGGCGAGCCGGGGGAAGGGGGGAGGTCCGAAACTAAAGGGGTGGGCTGTTCGGATTCCGGTTTTTCGGGGGCAGCAACCTCCTGTTCGGCCTGCACTGGAGCATCTTCCCGGACAGGAGGCTGTTTTGACTGATCTCCGAAAGGCAAACCTTCGGGAATTTCTTCCTGTTTTCCTGTTGAAAACAGGGCGGCCAGGGTTTCGGCCCGGCGTCTTGCTTTTTCCCGGCGGGAAGACGACACCAGGATGATCCCCGGTTCGAGGGCTTTAAGGATTTTTTCCGAAGTGAAAAAATCCTCTGGAAATACCTTGAATAAATCCGGCCAGAACTCAAGATGGTCCAAGGGGTATAATAATGCTAATTTCCGGGTTGTTCCGGTCCCATGCTCCACTCGAAAGAGTTTCCCCTGGCTTTCCAGTCTCAGGGGTGCTTTTATGGCTGAGATTTCTTCTTCTTTGGAAAGCCGGATATAAAGGGGATGGAATAAATAGCATTTAAGAAGCCTGATCCCCAAATCGGTTTGCTCCTCGAAGGAAAGGGAAACCCATTTTTCTTTGGCCTGATTATCGCCGGCGACTAGGAACAATTCCAGCCAGAGGGCCAGATAAAAAGAGGCGGGATAGGCCGACTTTGAAAGACCCCCCTTCCCCCAAAAGGCGGTCAGACTCGAGGCCGGGTCAGAAAATAACCCGCTCCACTCATTAAAGGATTGTTCCAGAGAGGGGTCTTCTTTCATTTCAGAAAATGCTCCAGTGCTTCCTGGTAATGAAGGGGATGGTAGCCTGTAGCCAAGGTCAGATAACGGGTGTCCAGGACTGAATAGGGCGGCCGGGGCGCCGGACGATCCAGGTTTTTGCTTGGGATAGGACGGATTTCCTGTTTCAATCCCCTTGCTTTCAAAATGGCTTTGGCAAAATCAAACCAACTGATCCCCCCCTCGGTCTGATCGGTTAAATGAAAAAAACCGAAATTCCTTGAAGCCAGAATTTGGGTAATGCCCCGGGAAAGATTCACGCTCCAGGTGGGGGACATGATCTGATCGCAAACAATGGAAAGGGGTTCTTCCTGCTCGGCCTGGTTAAGAATGGTGCTTACAAAATTATGCCCGTTTTCCCCGTAAAGGGAACTGGTTCGGACGATATAAAAACGGTTCAGTAATTTTTCTATTAAAAATTCCGCCGCCTGCTTGGAGGCCCCATAGACATTAATGGGATTGGGAATGTCCCAGGGCTGATAAGGACGGTTGATCCGGCCGTCAAAAACATAATCCGTGCTTATTTGACAAAGAATGGATTCAAAGTGACGACAGGCCAGGGCCAGATGGTGAGTCCCCAGGGTATTGACCTGAAAAGCCCCTTCCCAATCCTTTTCCGCTTGATCCACTGCTGTGTACCCGGCACAGTTGATCACCGCATCCGGGAGATGGGTTTCCATGGTTTTAAAAACATCCCCCTTCCGGGTGATATCAAGGTCTTCAATGGATAGGGAAACCACTTGATGGTCCGCTTGAAGAATGGGCACCAGGTCATTGGTCAGTAATCCGGGGTAACCGGTCACCAGAATCTTCATGCTTTGCTCCAGAATCCCTGGCTTTCCTGCTTCAGCCGTTCTTTGAGGGGTTTCCACCATCCCCCATTATCCTGGTACCATCGGACCGTTCGGGAAAGGCCTTCAGAAAACTGAACCTCCGGATGCCAGCCGATTTCTTTTTTGATCTTGTCATTATTCAAGGCATAACGAAAATCATGGCCCGGGCGGTCGGTGACGAAGCGGAGGTTCTCCCCCCCTTTTTTCAAAAAAGACAGGACCTGGCGGGCCACCTCAATATTCAGCCTTTCAGATTCACCTCCAATGTTATAGGCCTCTCCGATCTTTCCCCGGTTAAGGACCTGATCGACGGCTCGACAGGCATCTTCCACAAAAAGCCAGTCCCGTATGTTCTCTCCCCGTCCATAGACCGGGATGGGTTGACCTTCCAAAAGATTGGTGACCATCAAAGGGATGTATTTTTCCGGAAATTGATAGGGACCGTAATTATTGGAGGGGCGGACGATCAGGGTGGGGAGGCCGTAGGTTTCAAAATAGGCTCGGACCAACAGATCGGCCCCGGCTTTACTGGCTGAATAAGGGGAGTTGGGATGAAAGGGGGTCTCTTCGGTGAAAAGGCCTTCCCTTCCCAGGGCTCCGTAGACTTCATCGGTGGAGATATGCAGAAAACGGAAATCCGGATCGGCAGCGCTGGTATCTTTCCAATAGTTTTTAAAAACTTCCAGTAAGGTATGGGTTCCCAGGACATTGGTTTGAATAAATTCCTTGGAACCCTGGATGGATCGGTCTACATGGGATTCGGCGGCAAAATGGACCACCGATTGAATCGTAAATTCCCGAGAGAGCCGATGGAGCAAGTTCTCATCCAGAATATCACCCTGGATAAAGCGGTAGCGGGGATTGGAAGAGAGATCGATCAGGTTTTCGGGATTGGCCGAATAGGTCAGTTTGTCCAGGTTGACGATATGGACTTCCGGATGATCTTGGAGATAGAGGCGGATAAAATTTGAGCCGATGAACCCCATCCCGCCGGTGATTAAGATGGTTTTTTCCAATTTGGTCCTTTGGGTCTGTTTGGCCTGTCTGGTCTATTTAGTCTATTTGGTCCGTCTAGCCGCTTGGTCTTACTCCGAATAGTTTGGCAGAGAGCATAGCGCAAAGCGCATGGCGTAAAGGATTCTAAGTTTAGGTTTTGCCCTATGCTCTCTGCGCTATGCCGGATTTTAGACTTCCACCACCGCATTGTCGCCGATCATCAAACGGAGGGCCTTGGAATGGTTATCTCCCTGAGTTACCTGGGCCTCCCGCCCGATCAGACTGTCTTCCAGACGGGCGATATTTTCCACCCGACAATGACCCATCAACACTGAATGCTCAATGGCCGAATGGATCACCCGGCTATAGGGACCAATGGTGGTGTAAGGGCCGATAAAGGAGTTAATGATCTCTGCCCCCTCTCCAATCACCACCGGCCCTCGAATAATACTGCCGATGACTTTGCTGCTTTTCGCCAGACGGACCCGCCCGATAATCTGACTCTTAGCATCACATTTTCCACAGATGTCCCGTTTGATGTAATCATCCAGGACCGTGGTGTTGGCTGCCAAAAAATCATCTTTTTTTCCGGTATCCAGCCACCAACCTTCCAGAATATGGCCTTTGACCTGACCCTTCATGTTCATCAATTCCTGAATGGCATCGGTGATTTCCAGTTCTCCCCGGGCTGAGGGTTTTATGCGGGCGATGGCTTGATGGATCTTGGAAGAAAAGAAGTAGACCCCGACCAGGGCCAGATTGGAAGGTGGTTTTTCCGGTTTTTCGATCAGGCGGGTGATATGGCCTTTCTTATTCAAGACGGCCACCCCGAAAGCCTGAGGGTTTTCTACCTCTTTTAAGAACAAAAAGGCATCGAGTTTCTCTTTTAGAAATCGTTCCTGGTAGTCCTTAATCCCTTCGGCCAGGAGATTGTCTCCCAGATACATGACAAAAGGGGAAGACCCTAAAAAAGGCTGGGCGGTTTTAACGGCGTGGGCCAGACCCAGGGGCTGATCCTGGACGATATACTGAATCCGCAAACCCCAGCGCGCCCCATTTTTTAAAAATTTCCGGACATCAGCCTGCGTTTCCGGAGCGACCACCACCCCGACCTCTTTAATCCCCGCTTCCATGAGGTGTTGAAAAACATAACCCAGAATTGGTTCATTAGCCACGGGAACCAATTGCTTGGCTATCGTGTGGGTGATCGGACG
>CAZSTT010000071.1:4990-8377 GCA_964609705.1 uncultured Thermodesulfobacteriota bacterium | reverse complement strand
GTGCTCCTCTGTTTTTTTCTGTCGGGATTCAGCGGCCTTCTTTATGAAGTCCTCTGGCTGCGGATGTTAATACTGATCTTTGGCTCGACCACCCTGGCCGTTAGTACGGTCCTGACTTCTTTTATGGGAGGTTTGGCCCTGGGGAGTTATCTGTTCGGACGGATTATGGATCGGAAAAAACGCCCCTTGCTGTATTACGGCCTGCTGGAGGGAGTTATCGGTCTCTATGCCTTGATGATCCCCTGGCTTTTTTCTTTCCTGATTCCGGCCTATCGGATCCTCTGGGAACATTTCCATCCCAATTTTTTAGGATTTACCCTGATGCAATTTTTATTGGTTTCCGCTGTTTTGGTCGTCCCCACCACCTGTATGGGGGCCACTTTGCCTATTTTAAGCAAGTGGGCCGTGCAACAGGAAAACACTCTGGGTGTCACCATAGGCCGTCTCTATGCCCTGAATACCTTCGGGGCGGTTGTGGGAACGGCCTTAAGCGGCTTTTTTCTGCTCCCCCTTTTAGGAGTCAATAAAACTTTGGCGATTGCTGTGGCCGTTAATCTTCTGGTCGGCTTAAGTATCTTTCTGCTTATCCGGCGCGCCCCCGCTCCCCAGACTTTTCAAAGATCTTCTTCTTTCTCAAAGAAAGATCAGGACCAACCTGAACGGGCGGCTTTACCCCCGTTGCCGAAAGGGGTCATCTGGTCGGTGGTGCTGGGCATTTCCTTGTCCGGTTTTATCTCGATGATCTATGAAGTGGCCTGGAGCCGGACCCTCTCCCTCCTGGTGGATTCTTCGGTTTACGGTTTTACGATTATGCTGACCACCTTTCTGGTAGGGATCGCCCTGGGTTCTTATGTTTTCTCCCGGAAAGTGGATGCCATCCGCTATCAAGGCTTTGTCTGGGCCTGGCTGCAGATCGGCATCGGCGTTTTTGCCTTCCTGAGTCTTTTATTGTTTCAGGAACTGCCCTACTGGTACCTCCTTCTCTACCGTTCGGTCGGTCAATCCATCAACTGGCTGTTGACCGGGAAGTTCATTCTGGCTTTTTTTATCATGCTGGCCCCGACCCTTTTCATGGGGGCCATTTTTCCCCTGACCATCAAAATTTATGCTTCCAGTCTCAACCAGGTCAGTCGTCTGGTTGGAAATATTTATACTATCAATACCTTCGGCTGTATCCTGGGATCATTTGCCGGAGGTTTTTTTCTGATCCCCCTTCTGGGGATCCGTAATACCATCCTGCTGGGGATCGGTTTGAATCTCCTGCTGGGACTGTATCTGCTGCTGATCTCCCCAACCCCCCGGCCGGGATTAAAATGGGTCTACGGGCCCGTGGTCCTTTTGGTAACCGGAATGATCCTGTGGTTTCCTCCAACCTGGAAGGCCCCCCTGATGGTCAGCGGGGTTTATATATATGCCCAGCATTTTGATAAGACCTCACGCCAGGAATTGATGAAAATGTACAATCCTGAAAATGACCCGCTCCTGTTTTATAAAGAAGGGCATACCTGTACCATCAGCGTTCATAAGTCCCGGCGCACCGACGCCGTTTATATGAAATCCAACGGAAAGGTGGAGGCCTCTTCCCGAGGAGACATGCCCACCCAGGTCCTGGTAGGGCAGATCCCCCTGCTTCTGGCCCCTCGGATGGATGAAGTCCTGGTGGTGGGGATGGGCAGCGGGGTGACGGTGGGATCGGTGACTCCCTTCCCGGTCAAAAAAATAACCCTGGTGGAACTGGAGAAGGCGGTCATTGAAGGGTCCCGGTTTTTTGATCAGGTCAACAACCAACCGTTAAAAGACCCCCGCCTGGTCCTTCAAATAGCCGATGCCCGCAATTACCTGTTGGTCACCCCCGACCGCTATGATGTCATTATTTCCGAACCTTCCAACCCCTGGATGGCCGGTGTGGCCAATGTCTTTACCCGGGAATTTTTTCGGTTGGGATATGATAAATTAAAACCGGAAGGGGTTTTTTGCCAGTGGCTTCAACTTTATAAGATTTCTCCGGAAAGCTTCAAGACGGTTCTGACCACCTTCCACAGGGTGTTTCCTTATGTCTATGTCTTTCAGCCTCAGGACAAGGATCTGGTGATGGTGGGCTTTAAACAAAAGCCCATCTTGTCCCTGGCCCGGATAGAAGAGAGGATGAAGTGGAAGCTTGTTGAACAGGACCTGAAACGGATCGAGGTATTAGATCTGGAAAACCTGATGTCCCGGTTTATCATGGGGCCGGCCGAAGTAGCCGCGTTAACCCGGGGCGGGATGATCAATACCGATGACAATGCCCTGATCGAGTTTTCCACGCCCAAGACCCTGTTTGCGGAAACGGAGGATTTAAACGCCCAAGTTCTGGAACCGTACCGGCAGCCGGCCCGAAAATACTTTGAGTAACGAAAACATGAGCGACGATCCGGAGATCATCCTCGAAAACAAAAAGATCAGAACCCTGCGTCTTTTGGTGGATTCGGCCGGTTTGTGGCTGAGCCGGGGGGATTTATCCAGAGAAGAATCCTGGGAATTGGTGGAGAAGGTCAGAAAATGGGCGGTCCTTCTTTTCCCGGACAAGGAAGACGTTTTTGATCTGATTTATCTTCCCCGTTTTCGCCGCATCATTGAAGAACGTTATCCCCTTCATTAACCGATTGAGGAACTAATGACGCCTGATGAATTTTTATTGAAAAACCAGAGTCCCGAGTCCATTGAAGCGGAGTGCCGGAATTCCCTGGAACGTTTGTTAAGAGAGATCCATTCCCCGGCCTCTTTGGCCGATTTGTGGCCGGTCATAAGGACTAATGCGGTTTATCGGGAACTGTCTGAGAACTGGTTGTCTTGGACAGAATCCTGCCGGAAAAGGGAATGGGAAGCCTTATGCCGGGAGATGGAAAAGGCCGCTTATGCCACCCGCCCTTATTGCCTGCGCTGTGGTGATTGCTGCCGCCAGGGGAGTCCGACCCTTTATCTTGAGGATCTGTCGATTCTCCGCCAGGGAATCATCCGCAGGCTCGATTTGTTAACTCTGCGGGCCGGTGAAATCGGATTTTCCAATGTCAGTCAGGATCTGGTTTTACTGGACGAGGAACAGGTTAAGGTCAAAGAAAAACCTGGAAGCCGTGAATGCCTGTTTCTGGATACGGGAACAGGCCTTTGCGGTATTTATGAAAACCGCCCTGTCCAATGCCGGGTCATGGAATGCTGGAACCCGGATCTTTTTTATGATCTGAAAGCCCAAAAATATCTGACCAGAAAGGAATTGCTTAATCCCGATGACCCCCTGGTCCCGATAATCGAATCCCATAGCAAACGGTGCTCTCTGGACGACCTTCAAAGGGCGCTGAGCCGGGCCCAGAGAGGGTTTGCCGACGCCCAGGAGGAAGCCCTGGATATCCT
>CAZSTT010000071.1:0-4890 GCA_964609705.1 uncultured Thermodesulfobacteriota bacterium | reverse complement strand
TTTTTAAGAAATGAAACCCAGGCCAGACATTTGATGGATCGGCTCCCCCTGACCCCCCAGGACCGGGTGGTGGAATTAGGGGCCGGCCAAGGGGCCATGACTTTTTTACTGGCCGAAAGGGTTTCACAGGTCCTGGCCGTGGAAATCGATGCCGGTCATGCAACGGAGTTACAGGAAAAAGTTTTGCAGTCCGGGGAAAAAAATATTGAGGTGCTCCACCAGGACCTGCTGAAAACAGACTGGCAGGAATGGTTCAATCGCTTGAATCAGCTTTTTATTGTTGTCGGAAATCTTCCCTATCATATTTCCACTCCCATCCTGTTCAAGATCATTGAAAGCCGTTCGATCATCCAGGCGGCTTATGTGATGCTCCAAAAGGAAGTGGCCGACCGCCTGTTGGCCCAACCGGGAACCAAGGAATATGGGGTGCTCACCATTCTGATCGGCTATTATGTCCGGGTCCGATCCTTGATGCAGCTTAAACCGGGGTCCTTTTTCCCGAGGCCCAAGGTCTCCTCGACCTTCGTCGAGCTGGATTTCCGTCAGGAACCTTCTCCCGGAATTGAAGACCCGGACCTGTTTAGATGGGTGGTCCGCTCTTCTTTTGGTCAGCGACGGAAGCAGCTTAAAAATGCCTTGACCGCCGATGCCCGCTTCCCAACCGAACTCATTGTTAAAGCACTGGAATTGAATCAAACCGATCCCCAATGCCGGGGGGAAACCTTAACCGTTGAAAAGTTTGTGAACCTGTCCAATATCCTGGCCGATTTGCAAAAAGAAGGAGATAGAGGTTAGCGCTATGCCGCTCGGCTCGATGCTTGACATTCGCTGAAATATGATGTATAAAATATTAAAAATTGTATGCATATGGGAGCATATAATGAGAACCACAATTAATGTTAAGGATGATCTGATGGAGGCCCTGATGAAACGGGCTAGGGTAACCAGTAAAACCAAGGCTATTGAGCTGGCCATCAAGGAATATCTGGAAAAACAGGCCATTGAAGATCTCATTGCCTTAAGCGGCCAGATTCGGATCGACTTGGATTGGGAAAAGGAAGAGGAGGCGGAATTGGATGAGTACCGGGATCATCGTTGATACTTCGGTCTGGATTGATTTTTTTAACCAACCCCAGTCGCCCCTGACTTTCCACGTACAGACCTTGCTCCGTAATCGTAGGGTGGTCCTGGTCGGGATGGTCCTGGCCGAGCTTCTACAAGGGATAAAGACTCCGAAGGAGACCCGTTTAGTCCAGCAAAGTCTTGGGAAACTGCCTTATCTGGAAATGACCCGTGACGATTGGCAACAGGCCGGGGAACTCTCTGCCTCCTTGCGACGGAAAGGGATTACCTTACCCTTATCGGATTTGATTATTGGATCCATCGCCATCAGAGAAGGCGTGGATATCTTTACTACTGATCCGCATTTCAAAAAAATCCCAGGTCTAAAAATTCACCAAATTCCTAAATCCAGTAAAGATGAATAAATAAAAAGATTATTCTTTTTTGCTCAAGGGAAAAATCATGAGCCATTCTCCGAAAATAATTACCGATAAAAGAAGCATCCTGACCCTGGATATCGGCGGGGGAACCCAGGACCTGCTGGTTATAACCGAAGGGGAACCTCTGGAAAATGCCTTGCAGTGTATCCTTCCCTCGCCTACGGGCATGATTGCCGGGAAAATCAGCCTGGCCACCCGGTCCCGGAAGGCCGTTTTTTTGACCGGCCATCTGATGGGCGGCGGGTCCTCTTCCCAGGCAGTCCGGGATCACCTGACTGCGGGTTTGCCGGTATATGCCCAATCGAAAGCCGCCCTGACTATCCGGGACGATCTCGACCAGGTGGCCCAAATGGGGATTCAGATAACCGACTCGGCGCCGGCCGAAGCCATTGAGGTCAAATTGGGAGATATTCAGGAAGCGGCTCTTGCCGGGCTTTTTGACTCTTTCGGACTAATTTTGCCTGATATCCGTCTGGTGGCTGTTCAGGATCACGGCTTCGCCCCTCAAGCAAGCAACCGACGCTTTCGTTTTAAACAATGGGAGGATTTTTTGACCTCGGGGAATCCGCTGGAAACCCTTCTTTATCAGGACATTCCGGCCCATCTGACCCGGATGAAAGCGGTTCAGGAGACCTGGCCTCAAGCCCTGATTATGGATACCGGGGCGGCGGCAATCCTGGGGGCTTTGGAAGATGAACAGGTAAAAAAAATGGACTCCCCGCACCTTCTCATCGTCAATATCGGCAATGAACATACCCTGGCGGCCTGGATGGTGGAGGGACGTTTGGCCGGTATTTTTGAACATCACACCTTTTTCCTGAATATAGAAAAGATGCTGGCCGATCTGAAAGGATTTGTTTCCGGGAAGTTGACCAATGAACAGGTTCTCCAGGACCAGGGGCATGGCTGTCTCAATACCACACCCTGGGAAGGCCGGTTCCCTCCGCTGATCGTTACCGGACCCCGCAGGGGATTACTGGCCCGGGCCGAGGTGTATATGGCCGCTCCCTTTGGAAATATGATGCTCAGCGGGTGCTTTGGACTTCTGAGGGCCTTCCGATTTAATGAAGAAAGGTGTAAGGGGTAAGGTCCACGGTTTAAGTAAAGCTGAATGACTCAAACCTCAAACCTTACACCATGAACCTTGGATCTTAAAAGCATGGACAGCCCAATCGAAAAAAAAATCCAGGAACTCCGCAGCCAACTTCATTATCACAACTACCGTTACTATGTCTTGGATGATCCGGAGATCTCAGACGCCCAATATGACCGGTTGCTCCGGGAACTGGAAGAACTGGAATCCGGGCATCCGGAATGGATCACCCCGGATTCGCCCACCCAGCGGGTGGGTGCTCAGCCGGCCGATAAATTTCAATCGGTGGCCCATTCCCTGCCCATGCTCAGCCTGGAAAACGGGTTCAGTTTTGAAGAAGTCCGGGAATTTGACCGACGTATAAAACGGTTTTTGAAAAACGATCAGGAGGTTGAATACACGGCCGAACCTAAAATGGACGGTCTGGCCATCGAATTGGTTTATGAGAACGGGGTTCTGGCCCGATCCTCCACCCGGGGCGACGGCCTGATGGGGGAAGAGATAACCCGGAATGTACGGACTATTCATGCCATCCCCTTAAGACTTCTGGATTCCAAGGTTCCGCCGCCGGAACGATTGGAAGTGCGGGGGGAAGTCTATATTAAAATTAAAGATTTTAAGGAATTTAACCGCAAAAGGGAAGAAGTCGGAGAAGCCCCCTTCGCCAATCCGAGAAATGCCGCCGCCGGTTCTTTGCGTCAACTGGATCCGAAAATCACGGCACAGAGACCGCTTTATTTTTTTGCTTATGGCCTGGGGTTGCTGACCGGCCGGACCTTTTCCTGTCAATGGGAGGTCCTGCAAGCCCTGCCCGGATGGGGACTTCCGGTCAATCCTCTTCTTCGGCGCTGTCAGGGGATCAACCAGTGTTTGGATTTTTGTCAGGAGATGGAAAGCCTTCGTCATACCCTGCCCTATGAAATTGATGGAGTAGTCCTGAAAGTCAATTCCTTTTCCATCCAGGAACAATTAGGGATCAAGTCGAGGAGCCCCCGTTGGGCGTTGGCCTTTAAGTTTCAGCCTTCTCAGGAAACGACGCAGGTTCTCAATATCGAGGTCCAGGTGGGACGGACCGGTACCTTGACCCCGGTGGCCCGCTTGAAACCGGTTTTGGTTGGCGGCGTGGAAGTCAGCCGGGCCACCCTGCATAACCAGGATGAACTTCAACGTAAAGATATCCGGATCGGAGATATGGTTATCATCCAAAGGGCCGGGGA
Source organism: uncultured Thermodesulfobacteriota bacterium (assembly GCA_964609705.1). GTDB lineage: Bacteria > Desulfobacterota > RBG-13-43-22 > RBG-13-43-22 > RBG-13-43-22 > RBG-13-43-22. Next base: position 1,078 of record CAZSTT010000071.1, on the reverse strand, counting down.
GGTCATCCCGGAAGTAGTCAAAGTCATTACCTCCCTGCGCCGGGGTTCGGAAAAATCTTTTTCCATGCCGGAGAGGTGCCCGGTTTGTGAATCCCCGGTGGTCCGGCTGCCCGGTGAATCGGCCCATCGCTGTACGAATCCGAATTGCCCGGCCCAGATCAAGGAGTCGATCCGTCATTTTGCCTCTAAAGGGGCCATGGATATCGAGGGGTTAGGGGAAAAGCTGGTAAACCAATTGGTGGAAAGCGGGCTGATCCGGGATTATGGAGACCTCTTTTATCTTTCCCGGGAGAAACTGATCCCTCTGGAACGGATGGCCGAAAAATCTGCGGACAACCTGGTCCAGGCCCTGGAAAAAAGCAAAAATACCCAATTGAGTCGCTTTATTTATGCCCTGGGAATCCGCCACGTAGGGGAGCATCTGTCCGCTCTGCTGGCCGGTCATTTCGGCTCCTTAAAGGCCTTGATGGAGGTCAGTGAGGAAGAATTGACTTCCATCCGGGAAGTCGGTCCCCAGGTGGCCCGAAGTATCCGAACATTTTTTAATAATCACCAAAACAGAGAGGTGATCGAAAAGATCCGGAGGGCCGGGGTCGTATTTGAGGAAAAAGAGACCGCTATAAATCTCTCCCTGGCCGGGAAAGTTTTTGTCCTTACCGGAAAACTGGCGGGTATGACCCGTGATCAGGCTAAAGGAAAGATTGAAGACCTGGGGGGGAAAATGGCCGGTCAGGTCAGCGGGAAAGTAAATTTTCTGATTGCCGGAGAAGACCCGGGTTCCAAATTAGACAAGGCCCGGGAATTAAGAGTGCCGGTCCTGTCTGAAGAGGAGTTTTTACAATTGCTGAAAGAAAGATAACAAGTTCATAAAAAGTCGCCCAAAGTCCATTTCCGTTATTCCCATGAAAACGGGTCCCGCCTTGGCGGGATTAATTAGTTGCGCAGATCCTGGATTCCCGTCCCCGATCGGGTCGAGGACGGGCTCTGCCCGGGAATGACAACTTTTTACCAATTAGTCAAAGATGACGGCTTCGTAAAAAGCCGTCACCCCGGCGAAAGCCGGGGTCCAGCAGATTAT
>CAZSTT010000070.1:12908-16220 GCA_964609705.1 uncultured Thermodesulfobacteriota bacterium | reverse complement strand
CCCACCGCCGCATGTTTGGTAACGGAATAAGGCGCCGAACCTATCTGGCTGAGAAGGCCGGCGGCCGAAGCCGTGATCATCAGCGCGCCGCCCCCCCGTTCGATCATTCCGGGAAAAATCGCCCGTCCCGCATAGACATGGGCCATCACATTGATCTCCCAGATCCGTTGCCATTGATCATTGGGACACTCCACGCCGCCGATGGCAATAATGCCGGCATTGGAACAAAAGAGATCGATCCTCCCGTACTTTTCTTCCGCAAAACGGACCAGCCCCTTCACCTCTTCTTCCCGGCTGACATCACATCGGAAAGCCGTCCCCTTTATTTCATCGGCAACGGCCTTGGCCAACGTCTCATCGATATCCGCCACAACCACCCCTTTGGCGCCTTCACGGGCAAACCGCCGGCACAAAGCCGCACCTATTCCATTGGCACCGCCAGTGACCACTACCACCTTATCCTTGATTTCCATGGTATCCCCTCTTTAATTTAATACGAAAATAGGGTACAAAATTGCTCTTTGATCCACCCCTTTTTTCATGCATCGTGGTGCCACGCCCCAAAAGGCGGGGCATGGCGGTTCAGTGGAATAAAATCGTTAAAGAACCGGGGCAATAAAAGAAACTTAAACAACAACGAAAAAATATATTGTGGATATCCTTGAGATTGTCAACAAAAATATTAAGACTGGCCCGCGTCCAAAACAGGACACCGCTGACCTACAGTACCATTGATTTACTGCTGAAAATAAGATATAATACCTCCCTTATGAAAATCAGGAATCCATTTGAAACGTTGGGAATCACACCGGCCATGGTCCGGGCCTTGTCCGGCAAGGAACTGTTTTCCCTGGTCAAGGCCTCCTATCGGGCGCTGTTACTGATTTACCACCCGGACCGCTCCCCCTTGCACGATCAGGAATTAAAAATTCAGAAGACCAAAAAAGTAGCCGAGATCAACCTGGCCTTTGAAAAACTGGATCATGACCGGGACCCGGCTTCCCTGGAACATTACCAACAATTATATGCCCGTCGGGGTGGGGAAGGGTGGAAAAAAACCATTCGTCAGTTAAACCGGGAAATTCTGGACCTCCATTCCAGTAATGAAAACCTCTCCCGGGGATACCTTCGTCATCTGCTGGAACCCTGCTTCCCGGATCTGTCGGAGCCTATTTCGGGTAACAACATCTTCCATCTTAAAAATCGGATTGTGGGGTTACAAGACGTCGCCATTAATCATAATGTGCGGTCTTTAACCTGGATGTTAGGGACCAATTATAAAGAAATCAAATTTGACGTTGAGGGGAGGATGTCTTATAAACTGCCCTGCCGAAAACGGTTTATCCAGGTCAATTTTATCAAACTCCTGGGAACGGTGGATAAAGACAAGGTGGATTTGATACCCTTGCTGGATCGGGTCACTCCCAAAGATCAAACGGTTAAACCGGAAAAGTGGAAGAAAGGGGCCTCCGAAGACCTGAAATGTTTTGATATCCTGAATACGATGTCAGCTGAAAAATTCCGCCGACACTGCCTTCCCTTCCTGAAGCCTGAGATGAACGAAGGGTCTTTCCTGTTTTCTCTTCACCGGAATACCGCCAAGGAAGAACGGATTAACCTGGAAGGGCTCATCATCCGAACCCATCCTTCTTGAAGCAAATTTTGAAAGACGCCTCCTGCTGCCCGATTTCTTCGTCAGACTCAAATTCCAAGCCTCTCTGAATTCAGACTGACCACAAACGATCATGTGAAAAAAGGAAAAAAGAAATTTTTCGGAGTCATTCATGGAACCTGCTTATCAGAAACTTTGGCTTTCAGGAGAACTCAAGGAGAAAACCCGGACCGCCTGGGACCTTCTATCCTCCTGCTCCCTTTGCCCGCGAAATTGCCAGGTAAACCGGCTGAAAGGGGAAAAAGGGTTCTGCCGGCAAGGCCCTGCGGCTAAAGTGGCCCGGGCTTTATCCCATTTCGGGGAGGAGCCCCCCCTTTCCGGCAGCCGGGGGGCCGGTACGGTCTTTTTTTCCGGTTGCGCCCTGCGATGTTTGTACTGTCAGAATTTCCAGATCAGCCAGGAAGGAATTGGGGAAGAACTGGTCCCGGAAGATCTGGCCGGCATCTTTCTCGATCTACAAAATCAAGGATGTCATAATCTGGATCTGGTTTCTCCAACACCTCATCTGCCGTTTATCCTTTCCGCCCTGGAGATAGCCGTTGCTCGAGGATTTCATTTGCCCATTGTTTATAACACCCACGGTTATCTTTCAACAACCACGCTGGACCTGTTGGCCGGGGTCGTTGATATCTTCCTGCCCGACATGAAATACGGGGAAAATAAGATAGCCGGCCTGCTTTCCCAGGCCGAAGATTACCCTTTTTACAACCAGGCCGCCATCAAAGAGATGTATCGTCAGGTCGGCCCTTTGAAAAAGGACCTGCAAGGGGTCGGCTCCCGGGGTCTTTTGGTTCGCCACTTAATCCTGCCGGGAAATACGGCCGATAGTCTGGAAATGATAAGATCACTGGCCTCCATGACTAAGGAGATTCCCATCAGTCTCATGGCCCAGTACCGGCCTGGTTATAAAAGTCATGAATTTCCTGAAATCAATCGTCCATTACACCCCTGGGAGTATTCGGAGGTCGTCGCCCTGGCTGAACAGTTGGGTTTTGAAGAAATCTACATTCAGGATTTGGAAAGCGCCGAAATCTATTGCCCGGATTTTTCCCGGGATGATCCCTTTGCCGTAAAATAAGATAATGGGTTGACAGAGAAAAGAATCCAGGTAAAATGAACCGTTAAGAACCCCCAATTCAAACTGCGAGGTGCTTTATGGTATCCATCAAAAAAATTGCCTTCTGTACGGATTTTTCGGAAAATGCCAACCAGGCCTTTGACATGGCTTTTGACCTGACCCAGAAATACCAGGCCCAGCTTTTGCTGGTTCATGTGGTTCCGCCTCTGGTCTTCCCCTCTCCGGTAATGGAGGATTTCATTTCCGAACAAGCCAACCTACAATTTTCAGAGGATGCCATTCGAAGGGCGATGGAACAAATTGGGAAAAACTATCTGGAAAAGATGGGAGATTACAAGAATGCCCTGGTTCGGGTTCTTTCCGGGCATCCCGCCAGTGAGATTTTAAATTTTGTCGATCAGGAAAAGGTCGACCTGGTGGTTATGGGGACTCATGGTTTTACCGGGCTGGCCCACTTTTTCCTGGGCAGTACCGCAGAAAAGGTGGTCCGCCGGGCTAATTGTTCAGTGCTGACGGTGCACCAGGCAAAAAAATGAACAACCGATTGAGAAAGTCCAGTTCC
>CAZSTT010000070.1:0-12808 GCA_964609705.1 uncultured Thermodesulfobacteriota bacterium | reverse complement strand
GCGGATTCACTCCGGCCAAAGGGTTTTTATAGGGACGGCCTGTGGGGCACCCCAGTGCCTGGTCAAAGAATTGGCTGCCCAGGCTCTTCGCTTTGCCGATCTGGAGATCATGCGGCTGTTCAGTCATGAAGTCTCCCCCTTAACGTCGATTGCCAATCGGACCGCGAGCGATTGTTTCAATATTCGATCATTTTATTTGGGTTCGATCAAACCCAAAAGCCTGGCCAAAAATAAGCGATTTATCACTCCGATCAATCTGTCCGCTTTGCCCCGGCTGTTTAAAAGCCGTCAACTTCCGATTCATGTGGCCTTGATCCAGGTTTCGCCTCCCGATGATTTCGGCTGGATGAGTCTGGGGATTTCCGTGGATGTGACCATGGCGGCTGCTCAGGCCGCCGATTTGGTGATCGCCCAAATCAATCCCCGAATGCCCAGGGTCCTGGGACGCAGCTTCATCCATGTGGATGAGGTAGATATCATCGTTGAATGCGAGGAGGAGTTATTGACCATCCGGCAACCTCCGGAATTGGACTCTACCCGCCAGATTGCCCGCCACGTGGCCAAATTAATCGATGACGGATCGACGATCCAATTAGGGGTGGGAGCAATTCCCCAGGCCACCCTGCACTCCCTATATGACAAAAAGGATTTGGGGGTCCATACCCGTATCCTGACGGATGAAATCCTTACCCTGGTGGCCAAGGGGGTGATCACGAATCGGAAAAAAGGATTTAACGAAGGCAAACTGGTGGCCAGCGCCGCTATTGGAACCCCCCATCTCTATGAATTTCTTCATGACAATCCCGGTATCGAATTTTATCCTTCGGATTACGTTAATAACCCCGGTATTATCTCCCGTCACCATAAAATGGTCTCCCTGAATGTAGCCATGATGATCGATCTGACCGGACAGGTGGCCGCCGATGCCCTGCCCTATAACCACTACTCGGGGGTTTCCGATATGATGGATTTTATCCGTGGGGCGGCGGATTCCGAAGGGGGGAAATCCATATTGATGCTTCCTTCAACATCCCTGGACGGAAAAAGCAGTCGCATCGTGCCCAGTCTGGATGGGGTGGCCGTGGTGGTCCCTCGCGGGGACGTCCATTTTGTGGCTACCGAGTTCGGGGTGGTCAACCTTTTCGGTAAAAGTCTTCAGGAGCGGGCCATGGCCTTGATCAGTATCTCCCACCCGGATTTCCGGGAGGATCTTTTTTTCGAGGCCAAAGAATCGGGACTCCTGGGACCGGAACGCAGTCTGACCGAATCGATCTATGGTATATACCCCCTCCGGATGGAAGAACAGAAGGAATTCCAGGGGCAACCGATTTTTTTCCGTCCAGCCAAGCCCGTTGATGAACGGTTGATTCAGGAACATTTTTACAGTTTGGATAAAGAGGATGTGGCCACCCGGTTTCTTCAGGAAAGGCTTATCTTCCCCCGGAAGGATCTGACCGATATGGTTCAGGTGGATTACGTTAAAGAGATGGCCATGGTTGCTGTCACGGGGGAATTCGGGTTTGAAAAAGTCATCGGGTTGGGGGGATACTTTCTAGATCCGGCTACTAATATGGCCGAAGCGGCCTTTACTGTTCTTAAGTCCTGGCAAAAAAAAGGAATCGGCACGATGCTGTTAAAAAAACTGACCGAAGCGGCCAGGGATCAGGGGGTCACCGGATTTTTCATCTATACCCAGCCCCAAAATGCGGGTATGATCCGGTTGTTTAATAAATTACCGAATAAAGTGGCCACCGACTTTGAGGAAGATATGTTAATATTATGCTGCCGATTTGACGACTCGGCAGGAGAAACCAAGTGATGAGTAAGAGCTGATCCGAAGACAGAGAAAAAGGAATCCATCACCTTGGTTAGATGCCGGCCTTCCGCACTTCACCGCAAGGGGAATGAAAATGAAAGGTAACGAAATCTGGCCTTTTCTATTCTTTCTTGGACTATTATTCCTGAGCTGGCCCTTTCTCGATCTGTTTAAACCTTTTTTCCCTTATTATTTTTTTATCGTCTGGGCCCTTTTTATTTTGATAGTCGGACTACTCAGCCGACGGATTGCCGGGAAAAAAAGGGACGATCATGTTTAAAGGCTGGCTTTTATTCCTCATTATTCTGGGATACCTGAGCCTCTTATTCCTGATTGCTTATTATGCCGAACGCCGGGAAAAGCAGGGAAAAAGCCTCGTGGCCAATCCTTTAGTCTATTCCCTGTCCATTGCCGTTTATTGCACCTCCTGGACCTTTTACGGCAGTGTGGGAGAAGCGGCCACCTCAGGTTTGTCTTTTCTGCCCATTTATCTGGGACCAACCTTGATGGCCTCCCTGTGGTGGCTCATTTTGTACAAGATCATCGGGATTGCCAAGGAAAACCGGATTACCACCATTTCTGATTTTATCGGCTCCCGCTATGGGAATTCTCTTTTCCTTTCCTCCCTGGTCACCATGGTCACCCTGGTCGGGATTACCCCTTATCTGGGTCTTCAGATGAAGGCCATCATGAATACTTTTACGCTTCTGGCCGGGGAGACCCGGGGCAGTGTGACGGCAGGCTGGGTCATCACCTTGATCCTGGGTCTCTTCGCCATCATCTTCGGTGCCCGGCGTCTGGATGCCTCGGAAAGGCATGGGGGTCTGGTCTTTGCCATTGCCTTTGAATCCATCATCAAACTCATGGGGTTCTTACTGGTCGGGGTCTATGTGACCTATGGATTATTTAATGGATTTTCGGATATTTTTACAAAAATTCAAAGTTCCCCTTTCCAATATCTGTTGGATTTGGGCGGGGGCGCACCGGTCAGTTACACCGAATGGATCTCCTTGACTATTCTTTCCATGATGGCCATTTTATTTTTACCACGGCAATTTCAAATGAGCGTGGTTGAAAATTCCAATGTCTCCCATGTTTCTAAAGCCATGTGGCTGTTCCCCCTTTATCTCCTGTTGATTAACATCTTTGTCATGCCGGTGGCCTTCGGCGGCATCCTCCTGGGAGGCAGTCAGTTGGAGGCTGACAGCTTTGTCCTGACCATCCCCTTGAGCAAAGGGAACTCCTTACTGGCCTTGATGGTCTTTATCGGCGGCTTTTCCGCTGCCACCGGTATGATTATCGTTGAATCCCTGGCCCTGAGCACCATGGTGATGAACAGTCTGGTGATGCCGGCCATTTTTCGATTTCATCAGATCAAAGGGTTTCCGACCCTCATCCTGAATATTAAACGACTGATCATCATCGGCTGTGTCTTTTTGGGGTATTTTTTCGCCGTGTTTATCGGTAAATTTTATACCCTGGTTGAAATCGGGCTTAAATCATTTGAAGCGGTCACCATCTTTGCCCCTTCGATTCTCCTCGGTCTCTATTGGAAGAAGGGGAATAGGAATGGCGCCGTCGGAGGGATCATCGCCGGGTTTATCATCTGGTTTTATACCCTGTTGATGCCGGCTTTGTTGAAAGCCGAGGTTTTCAGCCAGGATAAATTTCTTAACTTCCTACTCTACTCGGATATATTGAACCCCCACTCCCTTTTGGGCCTCAAAGGTCTTGACAAATGGAGCCATTCCCTCTTTTGGGAACTTTTTTTCAATCTCCTTCTTTATGTGGGCCTTTCCATTTTCACCCGGCAGCGGAGGGATGAAGAACGCCAGGCCCTGCTTTTTGTCGAGTCCTATTCACCCAAGATGGTTCCCCGGAAGATCAGCTATACGGTCAAGGAAATTGAAGACATCCTTAGTCAGTATATCGGAAAAATGGAGGCCGGGGAGATCGTCAACCGGTTTGTTCGCCGGCAGGGGATCAGCCGGGACTCTATATCCCAGGGGAACTTGATCCGTTTGCGGGATGAAGCGGAAAGGTTCTTGTCCGGGGTCCTTGGTTCAGCCATCGCCACCATCATTTTCGAAGATAAATTGACTTTAACCGAACAGGAAAGGGAAGATCTTTCCAGTTCCTTCAAGCAAATCACCGACACCTTGCGACTATCCCGCCTGGAACTGGCCGAGGCCAATAGAAACCTGGCCTACCTCAAAGAATTCAGTGAAAACATCATCGAGAGCGCCCCCATCGGGATAGTGACCATTGATGCCTTGTTGCGGGTCAAATACTGGAACAAGGGTATGGAAACCATTACGAATATTAAAAAATCAGTGGCCATTAACCGGTCGGTACAACCTCTTATGCCCTGGATTAATCGAACCATCTGGACGCATAACCAGCCCCAGGAAATGGTTGTTCAAACTCCCACCCAACAGACCATCAAGATCAATATCAGCCCCTTTAAAGATCCTTCCGGCGGTTTTGTGGTCATTTTTGAGAACATCACCGAGAAGAAAAAAATGGAGGAGCAGCTTTTACAGGCCTCTAAACTGGCCAGCCTGGGGAAATTGACGGCCGGTATCTCCCATGAAATCGGAAATCCCTTAGCTTCCATTTCCTCATTGGTGCAAGAACTCAGTTCACTGGAGGAGGAACCGCTTCCAGAATCCGACTTTTCTTCGGAGGCCTTAAAGACCATCAATAGCCATATCGAACGGATCGCTAAAACGGTTCGAAGCCTGGGGGACTTTGCCAGAATTTCCTCTTCGGAAAAAACAACCAGCAGTATTTCAGAAATCCTGGACCGGACGATTAACCTGGTAAGATATGACAAAAGATTCAAGAACATCAAGCTGACTACCGAGATAGAATCGGTTCCACCCTTCAATCTCAATCCGGATCAGATCCAGCAAGTCTTTCTCAATTTAATCCTTAATGCCCTGGATGCCATGCCGGGCGGCGGGGAACTGACGGTTATCATAAAAAAGGTGGATTCCTTCGTCGAGATCAATTTCAGCGACACCGGTTCCGGCATTGATGAATCGGTTATGGACCGGATATTTGACCCTTTTTACACGACCAAACCCCTCGGTAAGGGAACCGGATTGGGTTTGAGCATCTGTTATGGGATCATCAAAGAACATAACGGGACCATCAATGTTAAAAACAAACAAGGGGGAGGCACCACCTTTGTTATTAAATTACCCATGGAGGAAGCTGATGGATGAACGACTGCTTATTGTTGAGGATGAAGAAACCTTAAGGGAATCCTTAAAAAGGGTTTTCCAGCGGGAAGGTTACCAAGTCGAGGCCGTGGGGAACGCTGAAACGGCCCTGGAACTTTTTGAAGAAGGATCGTATGACCTGATTGTGACCGATATCATCCTGCCCGGAATTACCGGGATTGAGTTATTGAAACGGGTCAAGGAAGTCCATCCGGAACAGATTGTGATTATCATAACGGCCTATGCTTCTCTGGAGACCGCAGTGGAAACCTTAAGGGCCGGGGCCTATGATTACATTGTTAAACCGATTATTCATGAAGAAATCAAACAAATCGTTAGAAATGCCCTGAGACAACGGGCGCTCCAGAAGGAAAACATTCTGTTAAAAAAACAGATGGGCGGCTCCTACGACTTGAGCCGGATTGTCGGCGACAATCCCGAAATCCACAAGATCATCAGTCGCATTAAAAAAATCGCCGAGGCCAGAAGTCCGGTTCTATTCATAGGAGAATTGGGCACCGGCAAAAAATTAATCGCCCGTTCCATTCACTTCAGCAGCTTCCGGACCGACCTCCCTTTTTTCCCGGTAAACTGTCAAGCCTTCCTTCCGGACCGGATGGAATCAGAACTGTTCGGACAGGTCAATAAATCCTCCGGGGGAGTCATCCAGTCGACCAAAGGTGTTTTTGAGGAGGCCAACGGAGGGACCATCTATCTGGATAAAGTGGAAGCGCTGTCGGATGGGATGCAGATCAAATTATTGAGGGTTTTGGAGGATCAGGAGATCAGGCCGGTCGGAGCCTTACAAGGGGTTAAGGTTGATCTCCTGATTATTGCCGCCTCCACAATAGAGTTGGAGCCGTTGATCCGGGAAGGCCGGTTTCGTGAGGATCTTTATCGTCGCTTCAAAGGGATTACCGTAAACCTTCCTCCTTTGCGGGAACGTAAGGAGGACATTGAGCCCTTAGCCCTATTTTTTATTCAAAGATATGCCCGGGATTTCGGGAAAAAAGTAACCGGTTTGGCCCCGGAAGTATTGAGCTTTTTCAATCAATATGACTGGCCGGGTAATATTCGAGAACTTCGCAATCTGATTGAGCGAGCTGTTTTGTTGGCCGATGAGGAAATCATCAAGGTCGAGCAGTTCCCTCAGTGGGGTTCTTCAGGTCGATAAGATGCTGCTCGAAGAAGCAACCCTGTTTTTAAAAAAATTCCCGCCTTTTCAATTTCTGGATGATTCCCTGCTGAAAACGATTGCCGGTAATCTTTCTTTGGAATTCTTTCCCAAGGACACGATCATCCTGAAACAGTTCGGCCCTCCCAGCGATTCGGTGAAGGTGATCAAAAAAGGGGGGGTGGAAGTGCTGATGCGCTCCGACAATGGAGAAGACGTGGTGATGGACTATAAGGGAGAAGGAGATAATTTCGGCTTCTTGTCTCTCATCGGCAAAGATAAACAAAGGACCACGGTGGTCGCCATCGAGGACACTATTTGCTATGTTTTAAATAAAGAAACGGTCTATAAACTGATGGAGCTCAGTCCGGCCTTTAACGAATATTTCCTGGCCTATCTTTCCCGGTATGTCGACAAGACCTATCAGGAGATGCATGATAAAAGCCTGTTCTATGGCAGCAGCGACCGTTACCTATTCTCCACCGCGGTAGGAGAGGTGGCCAATGAAGCCATTACCGTTTCCGAAGAAACCTCTATCCAGGAAGCGGCCCGGATCATGGTAAGCCATAAAATCAGCTCCTTAATCGTTGTGGACCGCAACGGGCTGCCCCAGGGGATTGTCACCGACCGGGATCTTCGGGAAAAGGTCGTGGCCAAAGGACGGGCCATCTCGGATCCCATCAAACAGATCATCAGCCTCTCTCTGATTCGGGTCGAGGCTAAGGAATCCTGCTTCGAAGCCCTGTTAAAAATGATTAAATACAACGTCCACCATATGCTGGTCATCCAGGAAGGGCGCTTGAAGGGCATTATGACCAATCATGACTTGATGACCCTGCAGGGGATTTCTCCCTTGTCCCTGGCCAAGGATATCGTTAACCAAGAGTCCATCGAGGGGTTAATCCCGGTTTCCCTGAAAATAAACAATATCGTCGGGCTGCTTTTGAAAGAGGATGCCAAAGCCGCCAGCATAACCAATATTATCTCTGAAATAAATGATCGTCTGGACCGGAAAGTCCTGGAAATGGCGGAAAAGACCCTGGGACCGGCGCCCCTTCCCTATTGCTGGATCGTTTACGGCAGCGAAGGACGCAAAGAACAGACCTTCAAGACCGATCAGGACAATGCCCTTATTTACAACGACCCGGCAACACCGGAAGAAGAGGAAAAGGCCCGGGACTATTTCTCAAAGTTTACGGCTTTGGTGACCCAGGGACTGCAACAGGTCGGATTTCCCTTGTGTCCGGCCGGGTATATGGCCAGCAATCCCAAGTGGTGCCAGCCGCTCAAGGTCTGGAAGAGGTATTTTTCCTCCTGGATTGATGAACCCCTTCCCGAATCCCTCTTGAAATTTCTGATCTTCTTTGATTTCAGAGCGCTTCACGGCAAACTGATCCTGGCTGAAGAACTGAGAAATTATATGGTTTCTAATCTAAAAGATAAAAAACTGTTTTTGGGTCTTATGGCCAACATGATGCTCCAAATCACCCCTCCGATCGGTTTTTTCAATACGTTTGTTGTCGAAAAAAGCGGAGAACATAAGGATAAATTTGATTTGAAAGTGAAGGGGATTACTCCGCTCCTCAATGTCGTCCGCCTGTTCTCTATGGAAAAAGGGATTAAAGCGACCTTTACCCTGGAAAGGATACAGGCTTTAAAAAGTAAAGACGACGTCGTTGAAAAATATGCCGAAGAACTAGAACACGCTTATGATTTTCTGATGCTGCTTCGAATTCACCATCAATTTGAACAAATCAAGGCCGGACAGAAACCGGATAATTTTATCAACCCCAACCAGTTGAGCAACCTGGAGAAAAAGACCTTGAAAGAGGCCTTTCAGCTTATGACCCGGATGCAGGGGCTGGTGGTGGAAAGATATAAACAGATCATCCGATAAAAAACCCCGAGTTGCCTAATCCTCGGCTTTTGCAACATCGCGGAATACGAGGGGATCCCATTATGGCCGAACGATTGTTGATCGTCGAAGACGAGTCCACCCTCCGGGAGTCTCTGCAAAGGGTCTTTATACGGGAAGGGTATGAAGTCGATACCGCCGGCAGTGTCGAAGAGGCCCTCGGAGAATTTGAAGAAGGGGCTTACGATTTGATCGTCACCGATATCATTCTTCCCGGGTTAAGCGGGATCGAGTTTTTAAAAGAAGTCAAGGAACGGGTCTCCGATCAATTAGTGATCGTTATGACCGCCTATGCCTCTATTGAAACGGCCATCGGGGCCCTTCGGGCCGGTGCCTATGATTACATCTTAAAACCGATCATCCACGAAGAAATCAAACGGATCATCCGAAACGCCCTGAATGTCCGCTCCCTGCGGGTTGAAAACCTGATCCTTAAAAAACAACTGGACAGACTTTATGACTTTGAGAACATCATCGGAGAGAGTCGAGTCATCAAAGAGTTAATCGATCAGGTCAAAAAGATATCCGATTCCAAAACCAATATTTTGATTCTTGGTGAAACAGGCACCGGAAAAGAATTATTTACCCGGGCCATCCATTTTAACAGCCGGAGACGAAACAAACCTTTTATTCCCATCAACTGCAGTGCTATCCCGGAAAATCTCCTGGAATCCGAACTTTTCGGCCATGTCAAAGGGGCCTTTACCGGGGCCACTCAGTCCCAAAGGGGGCTTTTTGAGGAAGCCGACGGCGGCACGGTTTTTCTGGATGAGATCGCCGACTTAAATCCCGCGCTCCAGGCCAAATTACTTCGGGTCATTGATGATCATGAAATCCGGCCGGTGGGCAGCACCCAAAGCCGAAAGGTCGATATCCGCATCATCGCCGCGACCAACAAAGATCTAGTCAAAGCCGTCAAAGAAGGCCTTTGCCGGGAAGACCTTTATTATCGCCTGAATGTGGTAACCTTAAATTTACCTCCCCTGAGAGAACATCCCGAAGATATCCTTCTTTTGGCCAAACATTTTCTGTCCATCTATGCCCGGGAAATCGGCAAACTCATCCGGGGTTTTCATGAGACGGCCGTTAGACTCCTGACCGATTACCTCTGGCCGGGTAATGTCCGTGAACTTCAAAACATTATTGAACGGGCCGTCCTGATTACTGATCGGGATGTTATCCATCCCGAACACCTTCCGGAAGGGATAAAGACCACCAATCCTCACATAATAGAAGCCCTTGATAAATCCCTCTCCATAGAAAATTACACCAAGCAGTTTATCGAGCGTTATCAGTCTTCTTTAACCGAGCAAAAGCTGGCTGAAAAACTGGGCATCACCCGGAAGGCCTTGTGGGAAAAAAGAAAAAAATGGGGTTTAGTGCGAAAATAGAGATCATCCGCCCAACGAGTTCTATTTTAATATTTGGTGGTGTCACGCCACCAAAAGCGTGGCATGATGGTTTAGTGCGAAAATAGGATTCTTGGAATCCTTGGCCCCTCGGCCCCTTGAATCCTTTTTCTTGATTCGTGATGTCCCCCGGGGCATGAATGCCTTAATACGGAATTAATGGGTTACTTTTTTTCCCAAAACAGAGACGAAAGTGCTACAAAAAGTAACCTAGCAAAACTTACTGAAAGTACTAAGCTTATTACCATCTTTCTTTTTATGTTACCTAATGTAGCATAAGAGAAGGTGCCTTTCACCCCATCCCTTCCTTATCAAAAGTAATCTATTTGTTAACCTGCTTGATTGATTACCCTTTTTTATAATCTTTTTTCTCTCCTCTTCGGGCATGGACTTTGCTTTCCTACTTAAGGAATCCCCTCCAAATTTGTAAAATCCGTTTTTACTGATATTTGAACGATCCTAAAAAGGCCAAACCTTATGCTGGGTTTCTTTAAAAAAAAAGGCCCTCCTCAACAGAAGGTTGTTCAATGTGAAGACAGCCAGTCTCTCGATGATGCTTCTTTTGTGTTTATCGATACGGAATTAACCGGATTTAACGAAAGGAACGACTCTATTGTCTCCATCGGGGCCATTAAGATGGCCGCCGGCCGTATAGACCTGGGAAGCAACTATTACAGTTTAGTCAAACCCAAATCAAAATCAAAAATGAACGGCAAGAGCATTCTCATCCATACCATCACCCCTTCGGAAGTGAGCGGAGAAAAGGAGATTCTGACCGTCCTTTCCGAGTTTCTAGAATTTTGCGGCCGGGAGGTGTTGGTCGGTCACTGTGTCCCTATTGATCTGGGTTTTATCAATAAAGCGATGAAACAAACCCTGGGGTTTTCTTTGTCCAATCCGATACTGGATACCTTTACCTTGTATTCCTGGTTATGGCAGCAATGGTCTTCCGAACCGGAGTTCTCCCTCCATCCCCAACGAGTTGATTTATATGAAATAGCCAAGGCTTTCGCTATTCCTTTCACCGGTGCCCATAATGCCGTTATGGATGCCTTTATCACCGCCCAGGTTTTCCAGCACTATCTTCCCTGGCTGAAAAAGTCAGGGATTAATCATTTGGAAAATCTTTTAAAAGTGGGAAATCCTTTTAAAGGAGGTGAGAACCGCCTAGGTTTCCCGGCTCAAATTAACAACCTTTAACATTTTTAAGGAGGTCATATTATGGCTAAGACAGCGCATGAAATCGTAACTTCGGAAAGGTTTAAGGCCCTGGTCCGAAAGAAGTGGAATGTCAGCATTATCCTGACCGCCCTGCTCTTTATCAGCTATTACGGGTATATCCTGATTGTGGGTTATGGGAAAGAGTTCCTCAGCCAAAAAGTGGGGGAATTTACCAATTGGGGGATCATCCTGGGGGTCCTTTGTATAGTTGTGGCCTGGATATTGACCGCGATTTATGTCGTTTGGGCCAATACCGTCTATGACAAAGAAGTCGATGCCATTAAACAAACGATGTTATAAGGAGGAACTATGCAAACTGCCGTCGGTCAAACCAATGCCACTGCGATTATCTTTTTTATTGTCTTTATCGCCTTTACCCTGCTCATTACCTATTGGGCAGCCAAACGAACCAAAACCACCAAAGAATATTACGCTGCCGGGCGGAGCATAACCGGGTTCCAGAACGGCATCGCCCTGGCCGGAGACTATATGTCGGCCGCCTCCTTTCTGGGGATCGCCGGTATGACCTCTTTGAAAGGTTATGATGGGATGATTTATGCCTGCGGCTGGCTGGTGGGCTGGCCGGCCCTGATGTTCCTGATGGCCGAACCGCTTCGGAATTTGGGGAAATACACCTTTGCCGATGTGGTCGCTTACCGTTTAAAACAAAAGCCCGTCCGTGTGGCCGCGGCCATTGGCGGCATCCTGGTCTTGTTGACGTATGCTACGGCCCAGATGGTCGGAGCCGGTAATCTGATTAAGCTCATGTTCGGTCTGCCTTATGAACTCGCTGAGGTGCTGGTCGGGGTGGTTATGCTTATGTATGTCCTCTTCGGCGGTATGATCGCTACGACCTGGGTCCAGATCATCAAGGCCTGTTTACTGTTAGGCGGGGTCACGGCCCTGATGCTGATTGCCATGTCTCATTTCAATTTTAATCCGGGGGTCCTTTACGGGGAAGTTCAGAAAATGTACAGCGTCAAGATGCTCAATCCCGGCGGTCTGGTCAGTAATCCCATAGACGCCATTTCTCTGGGCCTGGCCCTGATGTTGGGTCTTTTGGGCCTGCCCCATATCCTGATGCGTTTTTATACCGTCCCCGATGCCAAGGCGGCCCGGAAATCGGTCATGTGGGCCACCACCTTTATCGGCTATTTCTATTGCATCATCCCCATTGTCGGTTTTTCCGCCGCCGTCCTGGTGGGTAAAGACCTGATCACTAAGATTGATAAAGGCGGAAATATGGCCGCCCCGCTCTTAGCCGAATTGTTGGGCGGGAACGCCTTTATGGGCTTTATCGCCGCTGTGGCCTTTGCCACCATCCTGGCCGTGGTCTCCGGTCTGACCCTGGCCGCCGCCTCGGCCCTGGCCCATGACCTCTATCTGAATGTCTTCAAGGATGGGAAAGCCTCTGAAACCGAACAGGTCAAGGTGGCTCGTATGTCAACCATTATTTTCGGCATTGGCGCCATTTTAATAGGGATTGCCTTTAAGGGTCAAAATGTGGCCTACATGGTGGGTCTGACCTTTGCCATCGCCTGCAGCGGTCCCTTCCCGGCCATTTTCCTCTCTATCGTCTGGAGACGATTTACAACCGCCGGGGCGGTCTGGGCCATCATCATCGGCTCGGTTACCGCCTGCATTTGTATTGTCCTTAGCCCCACGGTCTGGGTGGATGTCTTCAAAAATAAGGAAGCCATCTTTCCTTTGAGAAACCCGGCCATTATTTCCATGACCCTGGCCTTTATCGTAGCTATTGTCATTTCTCTGCTGATGCCTGATCCGGAAGCGGAAGCCAAGTATGAACCGCAAAAAGTGCGGACCTACTTGGGAGTCGGTGCTGAATAATAGTTGACCTACGGGCAAGAGATCTCTAATACCCCATTGCGAGCCAAGCGTAGCATACGGATTGCTCCGTTGCTACGCCCTCTCAATGATCGCTTTAAATCGCTTTTTGTACCTTGATCTCATTTTTAAAGGAGGAATCACGTTATGACCCAGGATAGTATTCGAGTATTGAGTTCCGAAGAACGAACCTTCCCTCCC
>CAZSTT010000069.1:14858-16248 GCA_964609705.1 uncultured Thermodesulfobacteriota bacterium | reverse complement strand
CGGTGGAAGACGCCCTGGATTATCTCCTGGAACCTACCGGTCTGACCTGGGAGCAGTTCAAGGAGAAAGGCTTTCTTAAAGGAGATATGGTTTATTACAAGTATCGGAAGGGAGGCTTTTCGACCCCTACCCGAAAGGTGGAGCTTTACTCCACTGTTCTGGAAGAGTGGGGAATGGACCCTCTTCCTAAATATACGGAGATCCCGGAAAGCCCGGTTTCCCGGCCGGATCTGGCTAAGGAATATCCCTATATCCTCAACGCCGGGTTAAGGACTCCGACCTTTTTCCATTCAGCCAACCGCCAGGTCCCCTGGCTGCGGGAGATCAGGCCCGATCCGATTGTGGAGATTCATCCGGAAACGGCCAGGAAACACGGTCTCAAGGAGATGGACTGGGTTTGGATTGAATCCCCCAGAGGGCGAATCAAGGAAAAAGTTAAACTGAATGACGGAATCGATCCCGGTGTGGTGGTGGCCGAACACGGCTGGTGGTTCCCGGAGATCAAAGAGGCCGGTCATGGGTGGGATATTTCCAATATCAATTTATTGACCGATGATTCGCACCCATCCATGGATCCGGTGATGGGAGCGACCAATCTGAGAGTTTTGCTGTGCAACCTAGCGCGCTGCGAATCTGAGTAGGAGTCCGGACCATGGAAAAATTATCAATGACGATTCTTAAAGAAGATTGTTGCGGCTGTCATTCTTGTGAAGTGGCCTGTAAACAGGAGCACCATCTGGGGGTCGGTCCCCGGTTAATTCGGGTGAAGGAAAAAAGCCCCTTTTTCGTTCCCGTCTATTGTCACCACTGTGCTAAGCCTCCTTGCCGGGAAGCCTGTCCGGTCGAAGCCATTTTCCGGAATGAAAAGGGGGTTGTGCTTATTAAGGAAGAAACCTGCATCGGGTGCCGGGAATGTGTAACCGCCTGTCCCTTCGGGGCCATGCAGTTTGATGATACCAAGGATACAGCGGCCAAGTGCGATCTTTGCCTGGAGAGAATTCAAGAAGGACAGGCGCCGGCCTGCAGCCTGATCTGCCCTACCGGCTGTATCGTCTGGGGGGGCACTCCTAATTTGTTAAACAGAGTAGCAAACGGGGGATGAAGAATCCAGAAGTCAGGAGTCAGAATCCAGAATAAAACACTTTATTTATACGATGATTGGGTTCCCTCCTGAATTCCGGCTCCTGGATTGTAAGACCTATTTTACTTTTAGATTAAATGATCGGTTTTATCCCCCGGCAGGCAATAACCGGGGTGTAGATAAACCTGCGCGGATTTCGGATATATTCTAAGAATTCTTTATGGAACTCGCTGAAGGAACCCTGATAAGCCGGGAAATCATAGCCTAATTTCGAAAGGCCCACCTCGCTTTTCTTCACCCAGTTGAAGG
>CAZSTT010000069.1:11188-14758 GCA_964609705.1 uncultured Thermodesulfobacteriota bacterium | reverse complement strand
GCTTTCCATAAGGTAATCATTCGATTTGTTTAACTTACTGCGGGGTTTCAATGGGAATCCTTTCTCTTTCAATTCTATTGTTATTTTTTCGGCAGTTCCATAATCGACTGGTAGACCAGCGAACGAGATAAACTCCGTAGGTCCGGCATGGGGATCGCGGTACCGCGATGTTGGATCATTCCGATCGTGATGAGTTTATACTGGGGATCGATCCAGAACCAGGTGCCGGCGTAGCCGCCCCAGTAATACGTGCCTACACCGTAATAGCCCCCCGCGGCAGCCGGGTCTTCGATGACGGCGAAATCAAGACCGAATCCGGTGCCGACGGCCATGGTGCGTGCCGAGGCCGGCAGCATATTGGACCGCATCAGCTTTATGGTGAGGGGTGACAGGATGCGGGATCCATCAAGTTCCCCGCCATTAAGCAGCATCTGGCAGAAACGCAGATAATCTGAGGCCGTGGAGACCAGACCGCCGCCGCCTGATGGCAGTACCGGCGGAACGGTATAATCGGCGTTCGGGAAAGGGACCAATTTTCGATCCTTGTCGAGCGTATAGAAGGCTGCAAAGCGATTCAGTTTATCCTGGGGTACATAGAAAGCCGTATCTTTCATCTTCAGCGGATCAAAAATCCGCCTCTTAAGAAATTCCGGGAATGTCTGACCGGACAACTTCTCGACGAGATACCCCTGCACATCCACAGAAACGCTGTAATGCCAGCGCTCGCCGGGCTGGAAAAGTAAAGGGATCTTGGCCAGCTTGTCGATCATGGCCTGCAGCGGCTGCTTGGGGTCCAATACATTCTCCTCGGTGTACATTTGATCGACCGGGGTTTTCCCGAATACGCCGTAGGTTAGCCCGCCGGAGTGGGACATCAGTTCACGCATGGTCATCGGATGATCCGGTGGTACCTGAGTGACTGCACCGGATGCCGGGTTAACTTTGGCCACTTTGAGATTAGCAAATGCCGGGATGTGTTTTGACACCGGATCATTGAGCTGCCATTTTCCTTCTTCGAAAAGGATCATCATGGCGACCCCGGTGATGGGTTTGGTCATGGAATAGATTCGGAAGATGGAATCCTTTTTCATCGGGACACCCGTGCTCACGTCCTGCTTGCCGGTCGTTTCAAAGTGCACTATTTGGCCGTCTTTGGCCACAATAGTGACCACACCCGACAGCTCACCTTTCTCAACCAGGTCCTTCATGGCAACCGTCACCCGCTCCAGGCGCTGTGAGGACATACCCACTTTTTCCGGTTGCGTTATGGCAAGATCAGCCGCAAAAACACTGGTGACGATGAAAAGCAATAACAACGAGCAGGCGATGGATCGTGAAAATCTCATAGTTGCTTCCTCCTTTTTGACTTTTTTTCTGCAACGTTTAGGGTTAGTGTACCTATCTTAGAATCATGGAGTAAAGGGGTTTCTTCCTAATTCTGATCCCTGGATTCTTAATTCTCGATCGGTATTTTCGTACTAGTTCTTATCCGGAAAGGGCCTTTCCGGATGAGAACGTACTAAGTCCTCTTGACCCGGTAGGTCTCCAGGAAACAGAGAACGGGTTTTCGTCTAACGCCTCGACTGATCTCGACGAAGTCGCTTTGCGCCTGACGCTTAACGGCTATTATCCCGGTTCTTCCGTCATTTCCATTTTCAACAAGGCATCCTCCCAGGCTACGGTAAGGGCATTCACCTCTTTTTCAATACCGGAATAGGCCTGCATCAATCCTTCGAATTTTGCATTATCCTTATACGTGTCCGGCTCGGCCAAAAGGCTTTCCATTTTTTTCTTTTCGGCAAAGGCCGTTGAAAGTCGATCCTCTAATTCCTGGATTTGTTTTTTTAAGGGGGCCTGGCGTCTAAAAAGGGCATTTCTTTGTTCGGCCTCCTGACGTCTTTCTTCCTGGGATTTTCGGCTGATGGATTTGTTGGCCTGGGCTTCTTTTTTTTCCAGGCGGTTTCCCGGCAAGGAATCAACCGTTGAAAGGCGGGTTTTCCAGATTTCTTCAAAATCCTGGTAATTCCCGGGAAAAAGTTCCGCCTTTCCCTCCCGGACATACAGTACTTTATTGGCCAGAGTATTGATCAGGTGACGATCGTGGGTGATGATGCACAAGGTTCCTGAAAAAGATTGCAGGGCTTCCTCCAGCACTTCTCGGGAAGGGATATCCAGGTGGTTGGTGGGTTCATCGAAGAGTAGAAAATTAGCCCCGGATAAAAGGATCTTGAGAATGACCAGACGGCTCTTTTCCCCTCCGGAAAGGACGGAGACCTTTTTTTCAATATCCTCTTCTCGAAAAAGAAAGGCCGCCAGCAGACTTCGCAAGGTCCCGTAAGTTCGATCACCGGCCACCGATGCCGCTTCCTGCCAGACCGTATGGGCCCCTTCCAGTTGTTCCAGCTGATGTTGAGCAAAATACCCTATCCGGACCTTGTGGCCGATTTGGCGGCGGCCGGAATCGGGTTTGACCGCCCCGGTTATCATTTTCAAGAGGGTGCTTTTCCCTGCCCCGTTCGGTCCCAGGATGGCGATCCGATCTTCCCGGGTAACCGTCAAATCCAGTCCCTGATAAAGGCAGTTTCGGCCATAGGATTTAGATACATGTTCCAACTCCAAGACGATCTTGCCCGATCTTTCCGGTTCCGGAAAACGGAAAGCAATTCTCTGTTCAGCGGAGGGAGGCTTAATACGTTCGATTTGATCCAGGGTCTTGATGCGGGATTGGACCTGTTTGGCCCGGTCTTTTCGGGAACGGTTGCGGGCAATAAAATCTTCAAGCTGGCGTATCTTTTCCTGTTGGTTGGAAAAGGCGGCTTCCTGAAGTTGAAGCCGCTTTTGTTTTTCAACCAGGTAACGGCTGTAATTCCCGGGAAAAGAAGTGAGGCCCCCTTTTTCCAATTCAAAGATTTTTTGAACGACCCGGTCTAAAAAGGCCCGATCATGGGAAATCAGCAGAAGGGCGGACGTTGTATTTTGTAAAAAGGTTTCCAGCCAGAGTAAAGAATCCAGATCCAGATGATTGGTCGGTTCATCCAGGAGCAGGAGATCCGGTTGACTCAGCAGAAGTCGGGCCAGGGCCACCCGCATGATCCAGCCCCCGCTCAGGGTTTCCACCGGGGCCTGGAAAGAGGACTCCTTAAACCCCAAACCGGCCAGGACCTGCTTGGCCCGGTATTCCAGATCAAAGGCCCCCAGCCGTTCCATTTCCGACAGGAGGTGGCTCTGTCTTTTGGCCAGGGTTTCGCATTGCGTCGGGTCGGTGGACTGGTCCAGTTTGTGGGTGATGGTATTATATTCAGCCAGGACTTCCTGGACCAAGGTATTGACCTCCATCACCTGCTGAAGGATGGTCTTCCCGGTCAGCTCAATCACATCCTGAGGGAGATAACCGAGACGAAGGCCTCTCTTTCGGTGGACCAGGCCATGGTCCGGCTCCATGGTCCCCAAGAGGATCTTAAACAGGGTCGTCTTGCCTGCGCCATTGACCCCCACCAGGGCGATACGTTCCCCGGGGTGGATGGAGAAGGAAACATCCCTCAAGACATCCTGTTTTCCGTAAAATTTACT
>CAZSTT010000069.1:0-11178 GCA_964609705.1 uncultured Thermodesulfobacteriota bacterium | reverse complement strand
CACACCGGTCTGGCAGTTTACCCGGGTGTGCAGACGGAGGAAACATACCCAAACACATACTGTATCCAGTCAAATTCACTAACCTGATCGAGAGAAATCATTTAATAACAAAAAAGGGTTCCAGGGTCCAAGGATTCCAGGATCCAAGGGTTTTAACTTCCAGGCCTTTCACTTGACCCCTTGACCCCTCGGCCCCTGGAACCCTCTGTAAGATATTGATCCTTCTTGTCGCTCCCAATGGCCCTGAGGGTTTTGGGGGGTTCACGGAGAAGGGTCTCCGGAATCTGCCATTGTACCGCCGGATCACTTTTTCCCCTTCTCCAGATATTCTCCCAAAAGTCCCCGGGAATGGATATCCTCATGACAATAGGCACAGAGGTTTTCCCAATTGCTTCCGTCCGGGGGATTATTCAGGTGGTTGCCATCCTTGTGGTGAACCGTTAACAGCTGTCTCTGGGCCGAGGTGAATTCCCGACCGCACCGGGCGCAGATCAAACCATGCAGGGCCAGGGACCGGTCCCGGTAATTCTCTTTGGAGGGTAGACCGGCCCGGATTTCCTCCACGATTTCCCTGATCGATTTATTTCCGGATTGACCGGGTTTTGGTTCCCGCCGGGAACGCCGGCCGGGTCCGAAAGTCATACGGGCCATCAGCGATCAACTCCTTCCTGAAAAAGTTATTATTGGCTTTGTTAGAAAATAGTTTTAATCCAATAAGGCAATAGGCTATGGGCGAGAGGCTATAGGAAAATGAAAAGCGGGAATCTTAAGTCCTATAGCCCATGGCCCATTGCCTATAGCCCCCCTGTAAGGAATTATCATTTTTCGTGCTGCTTCCAAAGGTCTTGAGTATTTAATAAGTCATTATTGAGTACCATTCAATTTAAAAGCCCAAAGCTTGCTTCCCAGGAAATTACTTATGGTCGTCATAAAAATAGCCGCCAATTGAGCCAGGACCTTGTGCCAATGCCAGAAATCGACCAGGATCCACAGGGCTACAATGTTGATCCCGTAACTGAATAGAGTAACCGTCGCATATCTTAAATATTGGTCCCCAATGGCCTTGATTCCCTGCCCGTGGGTTTTAAAAGTCCAGCGTAGATTCAAAATGAAATTGCCGGACATGGCGGTCACAAAAGAAACAGTGGCGGCTACCAGGTATTGAACATCAAGTAAATAAATCAAGCTGGAATAAACCGCGAGATTGGTTAAGACTCCGCTGCTGCCCACCAGGGCGAAGCGGACAAACTGGTTTCCCGTATGGCCACTGGTCATCAGGCTGTTGACGATATAAGCCCAATGGAGTTTTTCGGAATAATTTTTGAACCGATTCAACGACCCTCCAAAAACGGGGACAGATGGGCCTGCAACCGTTGTTTGTTTTTTTCCAAGGACAAATCCTTAAGTCTTTCCTTTTGACCGGCAATAATATTTTTCCGAAGCGCCTCATCCTCCAGGACCAGGGCCATCATTTCGGCAATCTGTTCCAAGTTTTTTTGGACGAACCCGATACCGGTTCCACCCAAAGTTTCCTGGATGCCTCCGGTCAAATAGGTGAGAATGGGAAGACCGAAGAACATACTTTCCACCAGGGGGACACAAAATCCTTCGTGCTCGCTCAAGCAAAGATAGAGCTGGGAAGAGGCATAGTAGGTGATCAGTTCCCGGAAAGAGGCAAATCCGGCAAACAGGACCTTTTCGGCTAAAAACAATTCTTCGACCATCTTCTTGATGGCCCGGCTGTAGTTGCCCAACCCGCTGTCCGTACCGACCAGAATCAGGCGACTTTCGGGATAAAGGCGCTTCTGGAACAGATAAAACACCTTGATCAGGTCTTCGATTTTTTTCTGGGGAACCAGTCGGCCGACATGAAGGATATTGATTTTTCCATCCTGCAAGATTTTTTTCAGATTCTCTTCCTGCACGACATAATAATTATTAAAATCAAGGAAGATCGGCAAAACCCCGGTTTTTCGAAACCCGGCCCGTTCCAGTTCCTGGCGATTAAAGTCCGATACCCCCAGGGCCAAGTCGAAATGGGGAGCCAGCTTCTTTAACTCTTCTTGTCCCCATTCACAGCGTCTTTCCACCTCGGCATTGATCCCTTTGAAAAAATGAGACGGGGTGATGTTGTGATAAATCAGAATCTTTCGATCCGGCAGGCGCTTGACAAACTCTGAAAGTTCAGAGCCGATGGAGAAATGGAAGATCAGAATTTTATCAGGATGACTGACTTCTTGATATTCCCGGAAGGAACGGGCCGAACCGCTTAATTTGGAATGGACATGCTGGGCATAAATTTCGGACTCATAGCCCCATTCTCTCAGCACTTTTTGGATCGCCAGGACATCGTTGCCGATGGCGTCTCCATAACTGAAATCAGGCAACATTTGATGAATGGAAACAGCGGGTTTATTTTGCCGGCTTTTCATGGATTTTTCCTTTTGCACGGAGTCCGCCGGGTTCGATGCCGGAATCGGGCGGGTCTGCCGGATCAATTGGATATACCGATCACTGATTAAATCCCAATGAAAATGAGACCATACATATTCCCGTCCGTTTCGGGCCAAAGCCTCGGTCAACTCAGGGTGATCCTTCATTTCCAATAGACATCCTTCGAAATCCAGATAATTATTAAAAAATAATCCACCCTGGCTGTTTTGACAGTGTTCCACTGTTACCGGACAATGGCCATTGACCAGTACCGGCGTCCCGCAGAGCCAGGATTCCATAATGACGATGGAAAAACTTTCCATGACGGAGGGCTGGCAAAATAACTCGGCCCCCCCGTAGGCATCATATTTGTCCTGCCTGGAAACAAAGCCCAGATCCAAAATGTCCTCCTTCCAGTCGAGGGGGATTTTAACCGGGAGATTGCCGATTAATAAAAGCCTCAGGTTGGAAGGGTTTCTTTTTTTAAAGAGGGCAAAATAGTTCATCAACAAAGGGGTGTTTTTCCCGGCATCCCTTCGTCCGGCGTACAGAAGATACGGATCTCTTATTTGATATTTTTTCCGAAATCTTTCAGGGTCGGATTGGACCTCGGTATCGATTCCTTCGCCGAAAAGATAGGCTTGGCTCTGGGCCAGGCCATACAAACGCTTTCCCAGATTCATTTCGAATCGGGTATGGAAGATCAACCCCCGCACCCGGTGAAACAATTCAGTCAGGATTTCCAGATGGGCGTAACCCTCATCATGAAGGCAGGGGATAATGAAAGAATGTTCCGGAAATATCCGGGCCCCATAGTAGGTGGTACTGAAAAGATAGGGAATAAAAAATAAAAGAGTTTCCGGGCCCTGATGCCGAATATACTGGTAGAGCAAAGGGCTGTTGATCATGTGCTGGAAAAAAAGGTCTTCTTCCTGCCGGGAAAGTTTTTCCCCGGAGAGGATTCGCCGGTTCAGAGAGCCGAAAAGCTCCCCGTTTCGGGACCCTACCGGGAATCGTTTGACCAATACCCCATTGACCTGACAATCTCCAGCCGGATAATAATTGCGCCCCCAATCCCCTTCAAAATCTTTAACGCAAGTCGTCCAGACCTCCACCGGAATCCCGCGCTGATGAAGGTTCTCCACGGTCCTCCGGGCCTCGGCCTCAGCCCCTCCAGGGATATCCGGCCCATACCAGGGGCAGATAAAAGCGGTTTTCATTTTGGGTCGCTTGGTCTATTCGGTCTATTTAGTCAATTTGGTCACCCGGTCGTGGGTGAAACGTAAGGCGTAGGGCGTGAGGCGTGAGCGAAAAACTAAAATTTACGGACTACACGCCTTGCGCTTCACCCCTTACGCCTTACGTCCCTTGCCTCTTGCCTGAGGCTCATTTGTATCCCAACACCGCATAATCCTGAAATCCGTATAAAAGGGCATTGAGGCTTCGGACGTTCTCATTTAATATTCGTCCCAGTTCATCCTCATAAGAATCATCTTCCCGCCGGACCATCTCTTTGAGTTTCATCTCTTCGGGGAAGGGGGAAACATAGAGGAGTTCCACCTGCCGGAATCCGAGCGATTCCAGCAGATAGCGGGCGGCTTCGGGATGAATCGGATTTTTATGGGAGAGATCCAGATAGAAAGCACCACTGAAGGTGCTCAGGCACTGGGGATTGATGGTTTCAGCCATCAGGATACCCCCGGGGCGCAGTTTGGCAAAACTGACCCTGACCAGTTCCCGAAGCACCTCGGGGGCCAAATGTTCTATGACCTGAGATAAAAAGATCCCGCCCAAACTCTGGTCGGTCAAACCCTTCAGATAGGTCAGGCCGTCTTCGAAACGGGCCTCCAGACCTTTAGACCGGCAATGCCGGACCATTTCTTGGTTGGTGTCCACACCGGAGGCCCGAATTCCAGCTTCTCGTAAAAGCTCCAGAAATTCTCCCCGGCCGCAGCCGATATCCAAAACAGGCTCCCGGTCTTTGAAATAGGGGAGGTAGTTTTTTTGTTTCCATTTAATGTCTTCTTCGCTGCCCCGATGCAGGTTTTCAAAGCGCACATATTCCGGCTCGCGGACTCTGTCTAACAGATTTTCTATGGGGAGGCTTCCTCCGGTTGAAGGATCCTGGATCTCTTTAATCCGGGTTAACACCTCCTCAAAAACATTTTTTTGGGCTTTAAGTTCCTGAGGAATAGTTTCTAATGACCGGGTCATCTGGTCGCCCTTATTTTCCAGATTGGCCAATTGTTTTTCAAGGGACGACCAGCGGAAACGAAAATCCAG
Source organism: uncultured Thermodesulfobacteriota bacterium (assembly GCA_964609705.1). GTDB lineage: Bacteria > Desulfobacterota > RBG-13-43-22 > RBG-13-43-22 > RBG-13-43-22 > RBG-13-43-22. Next base: position 6,462 of record CAZSTT010000069.1, on the reverse strand, counting down.
GGCCATCTGATTCAACAAGCGGACCAGCTCCACATTGAACTCCACCTGGTTTTTAAGGATTATTTGAAGGTAAGGACCGGTCAGTTTCAGAATCACCTTTTTGAATCCGGTAACCAGGACCCCAAGGATTTTTCGGTGCGAGGAGATTTCCGGAGGTCTCCGGGTGTCGCAGAGGTAATTAAGCTGGGATAAACGGTACTGAATATCCCCCTCCTGGGAATCCGAATCTTGGGATTGAATCTGAAGGGTCATCCGTTCAATTTTTTCCAGCTCCTCGGGGGCATAACTTCCGCTTTGTCTTTTCTCTTCAATACGGGAGCGGATACGATCCATAAGAATATTTACGTCCACCGCTGACTTCCCTTGGTTTTCGAGTTCCATAAAATGCTTTCCGTTAAATTCATAAAAAGTAAATATTAGATTCTAAAATCATAAATCTGAGAATTTTTCTCCCGCTCCCCGGCCGATGCACTATTAGTTTGTTGCTTGTTTCTGGTTGCACGATGCTTATTAAAACAAGGAACGAGGAACAAGTAACCAGTAACAGAAATATTTAAATATTTCCGTGAAGCACCGGGCCAAAGGATTATTGAGTTAATCCCTCCACAATCCAGCGGTGAGGGATTCGATAAATGCCCGCATCTTTTTTGTTGGACCGGACGGCAAATGAAAGACACCCGCTGCGGTAATCGTAATTATGTCCGTCCCGGGCATGGACCGCCACATCTATGGAATAATTCCCTTCAATCAAATGGACCTGTTCCAGCCTGATCCCAATTCGACCGTTCTCCGGAAGAGGCGGAAGCACTAAATCATCCAAATCGGTGTTGGTCCCATAACAGCAGGTCCCTTTGCTGTCGAATACTGCGACTCCGAAAACTACGTCCGGATTGGGGTGGTGAACTTGATAAGTCATTTCCACCAGCAGATCTTCCCCGTCGTGAAAGAAGTGCCTTTCTTGACCTTGGGCGTCCAACAAACGGGCTTTATTGATCTCGATGTCTCCGTTGCCCCAGCGATCTTTGGAGAGCACCCTTTCCACTCCGCCGCAGGAGGCTGCCGGTTGTTCTTCCTGATACCTGTTCTCATCCCGTCGGGCCACTTCCTGCCGATAGGCGTCTATGACCTGACGGGGATCACCCAGGGCCTGGATACACCCCGAGTCCAGCCAAAGGGCCTGGTCGCAGAACCGTTCCACGGTCGGTAAATCGTGGGTCACTAAAATAATGGTTTTCCCGGCCTTTTTAAAATTGGTCATCCGGTCTAAACATTTTCGGGAAAAGGATTCGTCTCCCACAGCCAAGACTTCATCCACCAGTAAAATATCCGGGTCCACATTGACGGCCACTGAAAAACCCAAGCGCACATACATGCCGGAGGAATAGGTCCGAACCGGTACATTCATAAAGGATTCCAATTCGGCAAAGCGAACGATCCGGTCATACCGTTGTTCGATTTCCTTACGGGTCAGACCCAGGATGGTCCCATTGATGAAAACATTTTCCCGCCCGGTGAACTCCGGATGAAATCCGGCCCCTAATTCGATCAGGGAAGAGACCCGGCCATTGAGGTGGACCGATCCGGTATCCGGCTTGTAAATACCGGTCATGACCTTGAGAAGCGTACTTTTCCCGGACCCATTCCGGCCGATGACTCCCAAGCTGATCCCCTGGGGAATTTCCAGACTTAAATTTTGGAAAACCATCCTGGTTTCAACCCTGGATTTGTTATTAAAAGAAAAGGGGTTCAGGAGCAGAGATTTCAGGGTAATGTAATCCCGCCTAAGGGGGACAATTTTAAATCCTTTGGATATCCCTTTTAATGTGACGGCTGGAGGCATCAGGGTTATACTTTCTCGGCAAAAGTTTCTTTGTGGCTTTCAAAAAAGAACATGCCCATCCCCAACAAAATCAGAGACAGACCCATAAAAGCTAAAAGAATCCTAAGGTCCGGGGTGCGGTTATAAAAAAAAACATCCTGGTAGGCCAAGGTGATTTGGGTCAAGGGATTGAATAGGAGCCATCGGTCGAACGGCTTGGGGAGTTGGGAAAGAGGATAGAAAATGGGTGTTAACATAAAACAAAGGGTCAAAAAATTGGATAGGATATGTTGGACATCCCGAAAAAAAACATTGAGGGTGGCCAGGATCAAAACCAGTCCTTCAATAAACAACAAATGAAGTCCGATAATCACCGGCAGCCAGAGCAGGGCCCACCCCTGATAGACCCCCATAGCCCACAATAATCCAAAAAGAATTGGAAAACTGAGCAGATAATTGATTAGATTAGCCGATACTTTTACGATCGGAAGGACTTGACTGGGAAAAAGGACTTTAGTGACCAAGCTGCCGCCGGCCGTGATCGAACTGGTCCCTTCCAGTAAGGAGCTTGAAAACCAAATCCACGGCAGGAGCCCCACAAACAAGAATCCGGCATAATGTTCCATCCGAATTCTAAGAAAAAAATTAAAAACCAGGGCATAGACCCCCAGGAGTAAAAGGGGATTCAGAAAAGTCCATAGGAACCCCAGGAACGACCCCCGGTAGCGGGCCTTCAGTTCCCGGATCACGAGACTGTTTACCAGAGTTCGGTAACGATATAATTCCAGGATATGTTGGCGGATGAGTGAGTGCATTTTTAGATTATTTAATCCAGGAGTCAGAATTCAGAAGCCAGAATAAAAAGCCGCCTGGGCCTTTGAATGACTGGGGGGACTTAATTGCCCTTTCCCTTTCGACATTCTGGATTCTGAATTCTGTTTTTTTAATAGGCTTCCTTGCTGAGGATTCCTTTCCAAAGGGTTTTAACTAAAATCTTGCTATCCAGGGGAAGAGACCAGTTTTCTATATAGTACAGGTCGAATTCGATTCGTTTTTCCAAGGAGGTATTTCCCCGCCAACCGTTAATCTGCGCCCAGCCGGTCATGCCGGCTTTCATCTTATGACGCAGCATATACCTGGGAATCTTCTCTTTGAAACTTTGAATCAGTTCCGGGCGTTCCGGCCGGGGTCCGACCAGGCTCATCTCCCCTTTGATGACGTTAATAAGCTGGGGGAGTTCATCCAGGCTCACCTTTCTTAATATCTTCCCCAGCCAAGTCCTCCGGGGGTCTTCTTTTTGAGCCCAAACCGGGCCGGTATCTTTTTCCGCCCCTACTATCATGGAACGGAATTTCAACATTTCAAAAACATAGCCGTCGAGCCCCATGCGGATTTGATGGTAGAAGACCGGACCTTTCGAGGTGACCTTGATAGCCAGGGCGATCAATAAAAGCAAAGGAGAAAGAATGATCAGAACCAAGCTGGCTACAACAATATCAAAAGACCTTTTCAGAATCCGATTCCAGCCCACCATAGGGGATTCCCTTAAATTGATGAAAGGCAACCCCTCAAATTCTTCAACGCCACCCCGCAGACTGATAAACCGATATAAATCAGGAACAATCTTGATGTCTACCATTTCGTTGCGAATCCGGTTCAGGAGTTCTTCCAGTTTTTGATGAGCGGTCAAGGGCAGGGCGAATATGACCAGATTGATCCCCCAGGTCTGGATTACCTGATCAATCTCCTCATATAATCCCAGGACCCTGATCCCCTGGATTTCAGTCCCCACCCTTTGGGGCACTCGAGCTAAAAATCCGCTGATCTGAAGGCCTAACTCGGGATGTTTCTGGATGGTTGCGGCAACATTCTGAGCTAATTCCCGGACTCCAACAATCAAAACCCTTTCGGATCTTAGATGCTTTTTTTGCAGAACAATATAATAGCCTTTAAAAAAAAACCGGCTCAGGGAGAGGAAAAAAATATTCAGGAGACCGAAATAGAGAAAGACCAGACGGGAAAATTCAGTCCTTTTAAAGAAAAAAGTGACAAATACCAGGATCATCAAGGCAATCAAATTAGCCTTGAAAAGGGCCATGACTTCCTGGGTTCTGGTGAAAAAACGGCGGTATACCCCGGTTAATTGAAGAGTCCCCATCCAGATGCCCAAGGCAAAAACAAGCAGGATCAGATAGTCATCAAAAGAAGGGATGCCTTTGGTTATCGGAATGAAGGGGGTGTAAAACCGCAGATAAAAAGCTGCAATCCAACAAACGGTGAGGATAATAAAATCATTAACAATTAGTAAGGATTGAAATAACTGCAGTCTTTTCTTAAACATGATTTAAAGGCCTCTCCACGGTTTAGGGGAGAAAGGAAGATGGGGCAGGATAAAAAAACGGGGGCTTAGTCCCCTCGAGCCTTTTCCATGGCTTCTTCTCTTTTCTTGCAGTCAATACAGTGAGTTGTTACAGGTCGGGCCTTTAGCCTCTGTTCTGAAATGTCTTCACCGCATTTTTCACAAATCCCGAAACTTCCGTCCTCAATCCGCTCCAAGGCTTCTTCAATCTTTAAAATGAGTTTGCGTTCCCGGCCCCTGATTCTAAGCAAGAAATTACGGTCCGATTCCAAAGTGGCCCTGTCGGTTGGGTCTGGGAAATTTTCTTTGGAATCCGTCATCCCGCTGACCGTTCTTTGAGCTTCCAGAATCAAGACACTCCTTTGCTCCTGAAGGAGTTTCTTGAAAAAAGCAATTTTTTTGGCATTCATTACTTTTCTCCTATCCCTTTACTTCATAATTGCCTGAGCTAATTTCTTCCTTAAGTAAATTCCGCTTTTTCCGCCTGATTTTTTTATCAAACCCAGATCCGTAATCTGAATCCCTCGATCAATGGCCTTACACATATCATAAACGGTCAAAGCGGCGGCGGCCACGGCCATTAAGGCCTCCATTTCCACCCCGGTCCGGTCCGTGGCCTCAACCTGAGCTACGATATCCACCCGGGGAGGCTCTTGCCCCAGGGTGAAAGATAATTCCACCCCGGTAATCCGAATCGGATGGCACATGGGGATCAAATCATAAGTTCTCTTGGCCGCCAAAATTCCGGATACCTTGGCTACGCTCAGGACATCCCCTTTTTTGAGAGAATTCTCTTCTATCCTTTTTAAAGTTCCCGCTTTGACCCTGACTGTCCCCGAGGCTATAGCCGTCCGCCTGGTTATCTTCTTGGTCCCGATATTCACCATCCGGGCCTGGCCCTTGGAATCCACATGGGTCCAGTCCTTCGAAGCAGGAATAGGATTCCGGCCGACAGGATCTTTACTGGAGCGTTTTTCCGCCTTTTTTTCCACGATCCTTGCCTTCTAATTCTTTTTTCCCAAGGTCTAAATCCATTTCGATGGGGACCTCCACTTTCCCGGCGGCAATTTCCCGGAGGGCCACAACCACTTCTTTGTTTTTGGACTGAATGGTAGGGGCAGCCCCTGATCTTAGCTGTTTAACTCTTTGAAATGCCAAGTGAATCAACGAAAATCGATTAGGAACTTGCTCGAGGCAATCTTCAACGGTAACTCGGGCCATTTTTGATCCTTCCTAAATTCATCTTTCTGAATTAAATTTATATGTATAACCCATTTTCCAGCAAATGTAAATTGTTTTCTTGGAAAGCTTCCACACTTTAGCATGAATAACTTCCCTTGCAAAAATTCCTTATCTTTTCTATAATTTAATGCGAAAACAGGATTCGAGCCTACAGGCCTATTTTCATGCTTAGTGTGCCACGCCCCTGGCGAGGCCGGACGGTATAATCCATAATAGCCGTAGTAGCCGTTCATCGTTTTTGGGCTGGTCTTCCATAGGACCCAAGTTCATTTTTCATGGCCTGATATCAGGCCGATATAGAATAATTAATTAGTTAAAGAGGCTGGTTACTCAAAATCATGATAGCCAAAACTTTCAGCAGTGCCATTTCAGGTATCGATGCTTACATAGTCCAGGTCGAAGTCGATATTGCCAGGGGGTTACCGGCCTTTTCCACAGTTGGATTGCCGGAAGGAGCTGTACGGGAAAGCAAAGACCGGGTCAAATCCGCTATCAAAAATTCCGGGTTTGAATTTCCCAGCCACCGAATTACCGTGAATCTGGCCCCGGCCGATATTAAAAAAGAAGGTTCAGCCTTTGACCTTCCCATAGCCATCGGTATTCTGGCCGCTACCGACCTCATTTCGTCCTCGGTCCTGTCCTCTTACCTGATCTTGGGGGAGCTTTCCCTGAGCGGGGAAATCAAACCGATTCGCGGTACCTTACCGACGGCCCTATCGGTTAAGGCCCACGGGTTTAAAGGTCTGATCGTCCCCGAGGCCAATGCCATTGAGGCCTCGGTGGTGGAAGGGATCGAAATCCTTCCAGCCAGGACCCTGGGGCAGGTGACTGAGTTTTTAAAAGGGTTCGCTTCAATCGTACCAATCCTTCCGGATCAAACCGGGCCTTTTTCCCTTCCTCAAGATTATCCTTATGATTTTAATGAGGTCAAAGGTCAGGAGCATGTTAAACGGGCCTTGGAAATTGCAGCGGCCGGGGGCCATAACATCATCATGGTCGGCCCTCCCGGTTCCGGTAAAACCATGCTGGCCCAAAGGCTGCC
>CAZSTT010000068.1:5927-16255 GCA_964609705.1 uncultured Thermodesulfobacteriota bacterium | reverse complement strand
GTTCGTCGCTTGTCGATTTCATCTTTTCGCTGAACGCTAAACGCTAAACGCTGAACGGTTTTAGCCGAGAGGCGGATTTTGCCTCCGACCTGGGTATATTTTACGGCATTATCCAGCACATTGAACAGGGCCTGCTTCACCCGGTCTTTTTCCCAAAAAGCCGTTATTCCCTCTGAAAGGTTTTCAAGGTCTAGGGTAAGAAGGATATTTTTTCCAAGGGCCTGATCTTTAATCATCTCCCAGACCGTCTCAAGGGTCTCTTTGATCATAACCCGTTCATAATTTTTGTTCCCTTTTTCCTGGACATCCAATTTGGCCAGGTCCAACATATCCGAAACCAACAGGCAAAGGCGTTTTACTTCGGTGTGGATTACGGCCATGTTCTGTCGAACTTGAGGAAGATCATCCGGGATCACGGGAACCAGGTTATCCAGTCGATCTTTAATCGCCATTAAAGGTTTATCCAATTCCCAGGAGGCGTTGGCCACAAAGGCCTGCCGGACCTTTAAAAGATAGCGGAGTTCGGTGGTTTCATGGAAAATGGCTACGACCCGGGGTGAATGATGGGTTGAGGTCAGGGCAATGACCTGGACCTCAAAATGTCTCTGATGGTCCCGACCGAAAAAGAACTGCAGCCGTTGAAAAGGGTCCCCCCTAAGGACGGCTTCCACGGCATCCTGCAGTTCGGCGCTCATGAAAGCCTCTTGCACGGATCGTTTTTTCCAGGAAACTTTTCCTCCTAAAACCTCATTTAAAAATGGATTGATCAGGATGATCCGTCCTTTTTCATCCGTTACCAGGACCCCTTCCCGCATGGAGGAAAGCAGAGCCTTCAGTTCCCCCGTTTCGGTTTCCAGTAAATCCATTTTGCCGGTCAATCCGGCAGCGAGAGATTCCAGGGAGGCCGATAGATCCTTAACTTCACTCCGGGTCAGAAGATGAAAGGGTTGTTTGAAGTTCCCCTGGTCCATCCTCTGGACCATTTCCGTCAATTCTCGAATAGGTCGGCCCATATTACGGGTTAAAAGAAGGCTGATCAAGGCTGCCAGAACCAGCAGCAAAAGTCCGGCCAGTAACAGGCCCAGATGCTGAGAAGAAACGACTTTTTCAATCTGACTGAGAGGAAAGGCTATGCGGATATAACCCAGGAGGATTTCTTCTTTTCGGACAGGCACGGCCACCAAAAGGGTATTAGACTGCATTTCTGGGAGATAGCGAACCGTTTGGCCATATCCTTTGGTCATACTAGCCAGGATTTCCGGTCTATTGGAGAAATCCTCGGCTTTATCTAAACGATCCGGGCTGAGAACAGAATCCCCGATGACCCGGCCCTCCTTGGAAAGAAGGGTCACCCTTTTGCCGAGCTGGCGGCCTAATTTTTCGGTTAACTGGTGAATCCGGGCAGGATCATTTTGATTTGGACTCAGGGAATCGGCCAGAATCCAAACGGCCAAATTTAATTCCCGCTTGAGGTCTTCTTCCACCTGATTCATCAGAAAAGTCTTCAGACTGGACCCCAGATAAAAGGTCGACGGGATTATTATCAAGGCGATAACCAGGGTAAAAGCCCCCATGGTTTTCATGGTCCAGCGAAGATTCATTGGCGATCCAGAATGAGGTCTCTTTCCGTATAAAATAATAGAGCGTATTTTATAACCTCTTTCCCTGCTTGTCTATGATAATAATACCGAAAGACGCGGGGCTTTTTATTAGCCCGGTATGAAGAAAACCATGGGACCGGCTGACGGGCTTACCTTAGATCTTAGGTTAGGCCATATTTAATCTTTTATCAGTACCCAATCTCAGCGATGAAACGGACTATTTAATTTTAATTTTCTCCCGGTTGTAAAATAAGGCAGGACAGGGGCGGAAGGGTCAGAACCAGGGATTGGGAAAAAGAATGGAAGGGGATGGGATCGGTTCGGATTCGCCCCAGATTGCCGAGATTACTCCCCCCATACCAATTGGAATCGCTGTTGATTACTTCCAGGTAATAAGGGGCCTCGGGGACTCCGATCCGATAGCCGAACCTGGGAACCGGAGTCAGATTAACCGCCACCACCAGCCAGCTTTTGCCGGAACGCCGCAAATAAACGACCACGGATTGCTGCCAGTCCTGGCAATCAATCCAGCGGAATCCTTCCGGCTGGTGGTCCTTTTCCCAGAGGGCCGGCTCTTTTAAATAAAGACTTCCCAGGTCGGTTAAAAAATTCTGTAATCCTTTCCGCATCGGGTCTTCTTGCAGATGCCAGTCCAGGCTCCGGTCATGATCCCATTCCCGATCCATGGCCAGTTCTGTGCCCATGAATAACAGCTTTTTCCCGGGGTGGGTATACAGGTATCCCAGCATGGTCCTCAGGTTGGCAAATTTCTGCCAGGTATCCCCAGGCATTTTAGAAAGCAAAGAACCCTTCCCATGGACGATCTCATCATGGGAAAAGGGCAGAATGAAATTCTCGGTGTAGGCGTAAAGCATGGAGAAGGTCAAATCGTTATGATGGAAGCCCCGGTGAACCGGGTCTTTGGAAAAATAAGACAAGGTATCATGCATCCAGCCCATGTTCCATTTGAAACCGAACCCCAGCCCGCCGAGATAAACGGGGGTTGTTACCCCGCCCCAGTCGGTGGATTCCTCGGCCATGGTAAAGCACCCTGGAAAAAGGCCGTAAACCCGTTCATTTAACGTTTTTAAAAAAGAAATGGCCTCCAGATTTTCCCGGCCTCCATAGCGGTTGGGGATCCATTCTCCTTCCTTTCGGCTGTAATCCAAGTAGATCATCGAGGCTACGGCATCCACCCGCAGGCCGTCAATATGATACTGTTCCAGCCAAAAAAGGGCATTGGCCAAGAGAAAATTACGCACTTCGTTTCGGTTAAAATTAAAAATCAGGGTGCCCCAGTCCTGATGTTCACCTTTTCTGGGATCGGCATGTTCATAGAGGGCTGTGCCGTCAAACAAGCGCAGGCTGTAATCATCCTTTGGGAAATGGGCCGGAACCCAGTCCAGAATGACCCCGATTCCGGCCTGATGACAGGCATCAACCAAATAACGGAAATCGTCCGGTGACCCATAGCGGCTGGTCGGTGCATAGTAGCCGGTAACCTGATATCCCCAGGAACCGTCAAAAGGGTGTTCGGCTACAGGCAGAAGTTCCAGGTGGGTGAACCCATAACGCTTTATCTCATCAATCAGGGACGGCGCTATCTCCCGATAAGTCAAAGGGCGATTGCCTTCCTCCGGGACTCGGCGGAAGGAGCCCAGATGACATTCATAAATGGCCATAGGAGAATGGCGGGGGTCAATACCGGAACGTTCCTTCATCCATTGCCCGTCCCCCCACTGGTATTTAGAAAGGTCCCAGATCCTGGCACACATGGCCGGAGGGTTCTCCATGAAAAAGGCCAGGGGATCGGTCTTGATCCGCAGGTATCCTTCCCGGGTCTTGATCTCAAACTTATAAAGAAGCCCCGGTTTAAGCCCGGGTACGAAGAGTTCCCAAATACCGGAACTACCCAAAACTCTCATGGGAGAAAGGCGGCCGTCCCAGCGGTTGAATTCTGCCAGGAGGCTGACCCGTTTGGCATTGGGGGCCCAGAGGGCAAAGGAAACACCCGATACCCCGTCAATAGTCCGCAAATGGGCGCCGAGAATTTCATACAGGCGAAGGTGATTGCCCTCATTGAAAAGGTGCTGGTCCAGGTCTCCTAAGGTGGGTGGGAAACGGTAAGGATCTTCGGTTTCCCAGCCGTTTCCATCTTCAAAGGCAAAAAGGAGGCGATAGGAAAAAGGCCAGGTTACATTATCAAGGTCTGCCTCGAAGATTCCCCCGGGATGGATACATCTCATTTCCAGAGATCGGCCTTCCAATAACAGAGATACCTTTAGGGCCTCGGGGTGGAAAGCCCGGACCATCACTCCTTTTCTATCTTTATCCTGGTAAGGGTGTGCCCCCAGGATCCGATGGGGGTCGTGGTGATCCCCTTTGGCCAAGGCTTCTAATTCTTTTTTCATTCGGCCTCCCAGGTGATGACTGCAGGCGGGATGTCGATTTCCCGGGCAAAGACCTGATAAAGATCCCGGTATTCAGGCTTGTTCTGAGGAAGGTCTTTACAGGCGTCTAAAAAACTGTTTTGAACATTCCATAGATTGAGGGGAACGTTAAAAGAACGACAGAGATGAACCATCTTTTGGATCGTGTAGAAAAGCCTGGTCGGATCGAGATAAACTCTTAATTGTTTTATTTCTTTTTCTACCTTTTGCTCGATTCGTCCTTGAATTTGGCTTTTGGCTAAAGGATACCCAAGCTCCTGAGAACGCACAAAAAAATCGGTTAATCCTTCAAATTTTTGGGAAGGGGGAAAGGCCTCATCGATTCCTTTTTCCAAAGACCGGTTGAAAATAAGGGCCAGGGCTGTTTGAATTGGGTCGGGCAGGGCTACTCCCATCTCAATAAGTTTAATCAGGGTCCCGATATCTTCTTTGACCCACTCCTCCAGTAACAGGATATGGTTTTCTATCCGGTCCTGAAGAAGAAGGTCGATCAGTTTTTGTCTTTCTTCAGTAAAAAGGTCTTTTAGATAGAAACGCCTGGGGTCAGAGGCTTCCCTAACCCAGTCGTAGACATCTCCTAACGACGCCGATTTATAGAGTTTAATGATATCCGTCTTAAAGGTTTCGTATTCTTCTTTGGTCTGAAAGGATTTCAAATAGCATTGGAAATCCAATCCACCGAAATGGAGAACGACAAAAATCTTTTCCTGCGCCTCTAAAGTGATGGCCGAGGAGACTTTAAGACGGCCTAAAGCCAGGTGGGATCCGTTCTGGGGAAGGACTACCTGATCCTGATGAGTCAAACGAAAACAATAGATACGGCTTTTAGGGTTTTTTTCATAAATGGAACCGATGGCGTTATGGGCCATGACCCGGGAAAGGTCGGATATAAAAGGGCGCACCTTTTGTTCCCAGACTATTGCTCCGTCGCCGAATTCCTTTTTGTTGCTGGGGGCTTTCTTCAGAAAAAGGAGAAGGGGTTCTTCCAGGGCCGATCCAATATCTTTGGCGAGCTGTATGGCCCGGCAGGCGTATTTCAGTATCTGGGTGGTTTCCAGCCCGCTGATTTCATCAAAGAACCAGCCACAACTGGTGAACATCAGAAGACCGAAGCGCTGCATCTCCAGGAGTTTGAGGGTTTGTACCCTTTCTTCCTTGGTTAGTGATTTTTTATGGCCATGCTCATGGAAAAAACTATCCAGGTTTTCCTGGGATCGTTCCAATATGACCTGGATATAGGCATCCCGGGCCAACCAAGGGTCCTTTAACAAGGAAGCAGCCCGTTTTTCAAAGAGATGATCCAGTTCCAGCTTAAGGCGGTCTAAGCCTTCCCTAAGGGGAGCCCGCCAGGCTTGCTTATTTTCCTGACCACTCAGCCGGCAAGAGCAGTCAGCCCGCCATCGTTCGATTCCATGGGCGCAACTCCAGGACGTGTTTTCGTTGATTTCAACTTCAAATTGGGGAGGGAAATGAGCCAGAAACCAGCCATAATTAGTCAATTGGATGGCCGGGTCTTTTTCCAATAGCCGAAGGGCATAGGCCAGGGCCATATCTCCAAAGAGACGATGGTGGCCATATGATTCTCCATCCGTTGCCACATGAACCAGTTGGGCACCGGAATCCTGGGGGTCAAAACCGTTTAGCAGGTGTTGTGAAAGGATCTCGCTGCTTTGTAAATAATTTTCAAAAGCGATTCCATGGGCCAGACCCCCATCATAGAAAAAAAGGGCTATCTTTTGTCCTCCGGGAAGATTACACCAATAGGGGTGCCGGGGATTGATGCTTCCCTGGGTTTCAGTCCATTGTTTTTGACCGAGAGGGCGATATCGTCTGGCCTGATGGGGGGCCAGGATGGTAAATTTAATCCCTTCCCGGTTCAAAATCTGGAGAGTCTTCAGATCAACGGCTGTCTCCGGAAGCCACATACCCTCCGGCTCCCGATTGAATCGTTTCCTGAAGTCCGCCTTTCCCCAGCGGACCTGGGTAAGCAGGTCTCTTTCATTGGCCAGGGGAAGGATGATATGATTATAGGCTTGGGCCAGGGCATTTCCATGGCCATCCCATTCTTTTTGGGATTGACGATCTGCCTGCTGAATCCCTTTCAGGGTGATGCCCCCCTTTTCCTCCATCCAGGACAAGAGAGTCGGCCCGAAATTAAAACTTATCTTTTGGTAATTATTGCTTATTCCGGTTATTTGACCATTTTCGTTCAGAATGCGGGACCGGCTGTTGGGGGCATAGCATTCCGTCAGAATCCGTTCATTCCAATCATGGTAAGGGGCTGCGGTTTCTTCTTTCTCTATAGCTTCCAGCCAGGGGTCCTCCCGGGGAGGTTGATAAAAATGGCCGTGGATGCAGATATAGCGGGTGGTTTTCGGCTCAGACGTCATAAGGGTGGCAAGTGACGGGTGACGAGTGAAAAGAGGAATGTGATGGGAGACGTCGGGAGAGAAAAAGTTCGGAGTTCGGAGTTTCCGATGTCTGATCCCCGAGATCTAATCCCAGATGCATTTCTTCGTTCACTATCGGAGATCCGATATTTTTTTTCCTGTCACCAGTCACCCGAAACTCGTCACTTTTCTTTATTTGGTCTCAGAAGTCCCGCTGGATGGAGCCGGGGCGGGCGCACTGGTAACGGAATCGCTTCCTTTTTCCGAACTTTTATTACTGCTCTCTGCCGGACTATCCTTTTTTCCGGCCGGGGCTGAATCCCCTTTGCGGGCATAATCAGTTACATACCATCCGCTTCCTTTGAGATGAAAAGCACTCTGGGAAATCATTTTCCGCAATTGACCGGCGCAGCGGGGGCACTGGGTCAAAGGGGCATCGGAAAATTTTTGCATGGCTTCGGTAACTTCTTGGCATTGTTGACATTCATATTCATATACCGGCATTTCTTAAACCTCCTGATACAAGACTAAAGACTAACTTATTTCATTCGGGCAGCGGTGGCCCACATAGGAGTCAATAACAGGGCTTAAATTTATCCCTTTCAACGATTTCAGGATTTCGTAAGTGGCTTGGTGGACCTTTTCTTCCTCAACCGCCTTTTCATCCTGATTCACATCAAATCGCTGCATAAATTTCCTGAACCGAACGACATGGACCAGTTCATGGGTTAAAACATAAACCATTAAAGGAAATAACTCGATCCCTTCCTTCCGATCAATCACCCGCAGGATATTATGATCTTGAAGGCAAACCCGGTAATAATCCCTCGGATAATTGATGGGGACCCGATAGGGAAAAGGATTAACATAACGGGCGATTTGGGCCAAACCTCGGGGAGTGATTTCTTTTCTGGTCAGTTGAGCCAGATTGGAAATCTCAAAATCATATTTTTTCCAATTACTGGTCGAAATATGATAATAATTACAAGTACTATCTTCGGCAATCTCCAGGGCCTTGTCCACCCAAATAATTTCACCCGGAGTAAAGTGCCTGTAGCCCACCATAATTCACTTTATCAATAAGGGGTTAGGTACCAATTTCGGTATTTTTTATAGGCCAAGATTTGTATAGCCCCATCCCGGATTTTCTACGCCTTTATTAACCTGGCCTTATTTATCTATTGTAAGTATTTTAATAAAGAAGTCAAGCTATTAAAGAAAGAGAATTACTTGCCTTCGAAGGATTATTTCCTTCTTATCAAAACAATAAACCGAATAGTTGGAAGGCCGCTGCACGAGCTGTTGAATTTTCGGGAAGGGTACTGGTGGGTTTTCCTTCTTTGTCGAATTCATAGATCATTTCGTCCTTGGGAATGATTCCCAAAAGATTTAATCCCTGATCCAGCAGCAGCTTTTCCCAGGACTTAAGGTCCGAAAGATCTTCCTTTTCGGCCCGATTAATGAGGACCAGTCTTTTTTCAATTTTGAGACCCAGTTCCCGGGTTAATTCCCCGATGCGGATAGCGGCCTGGAGCCCCCGGCGGGAACTGTCGGAAACAATCAACAAGACATCAATCTCGCGGGTGGTCAGCCGGCTGATATGTTCCATGCCGGCCTCGTTATCCACCACCATATAGGGATAATTCTCCGACAATTTTTCAATAAATTGAGTCAGCAGGGTGTTGGCGGCACAATAACAGCCTTGACCTTCCGGCCGACCCATGATAATCAGATCAAAACCTTCGGCCTCCACCAAAGATTCTTGTATCCGCATTTCCATAAATATATCCTTGGTCATACCGGGAAGGCCGCCCTTTTTCATCTCTTCCCGGGCATCTCCGATCGTTTGGCCGGTTTGAACCCCCAGGACTTCATTTAAGTTGGCATTGGCGTCGGCATCAACGGCCAATACGGGTTTAAGACCTTTTTCCACCATATAGCGAATCAAAAGACCGGCCATGGTCGTTTTTCCGGTCCCTCCTTTTCCAGCTAAGGCAATCGTGTAGCTCATTCATTAACTCCTTCCAGAAATAATAAACCGTCAGGTCCCGTCCCGGGACGTGACGCCATAAGGCGGTCGGCCGTTCGATCCGCTCGGACCGCTCGACTTTGTCGAACTGTTGAAGAGGCATCCATCCGGATGCCGTATGCCGAGCTCCCCAAGAGGCTTCCATTTGGAAGCCGAATTGTCGAACTAAACTGTCATGCCACGCTTTTGTGGCGTGACACCACGAACTATGAAAATAGGGCAGCGCTCGGGTTAACTTAATCCTATTTTCGTACTACCCTTTTTCTCCAAGTCGACGATCTTTTAGAAAAGCCCAAGGATAGGCTCAGGGCTGGCGTGATGAGAAAAAGGGAATAATAATTTTTTCTTATGAAATTTTATAGTAACCATTCGGGATGACTTCGTCAAAGGGAAAATTTGGAATCCCTGAACACCCCCCGGATTAAAGAATTAAGGGGATATTTTTCTCTTGACAGTAACCTTAAAGGCAGGGTTGTATGATATGGATGGAGAGACTGCCTTTCCAATGATTTATTAACCTGTTGAAAGTAGATAGGAATGACCGAATTTTTGCCTGATTCCATCACACTGCTCAAATCCATTCTGGTTTCGGAGATGGACCGTCTCCCCGTCTCCGCCTGCCGGTTTCTCTTTTCTCCGGACAAAGGCGGGTATCACGACCTGGTGACCATCCTGGAAGAGTTTTATAAGGGATGGGCGACCATCGAAGACAATCCCGAAACGAAAGTAAGCCGATCTCTCCGGGGAATTTTTTTTCCTTCACAACCCTATGATCTGACCATCATTGAAAATCTGTCTTATTTGGAATTTCCTGTTATTCAAGATCTTTGTGTTGCCAAAATCCTGAAAGATATTTCCTCCTCCCGCCATCCCAAGGTTACCCCTCAATTATACATCGAATTGCTCAATTTTTACAATCAGAAGGCTCCAGAATTTCTGGTGTTGGTGGACCCCCTCTTACATCTAATTAGCCCGGAAGGGGATCCATCGATCATGCAGGGAATAAAAACCCGGGCCTGTGCCGTTCTGATCAATCACTTTGAGATTGAAACCTTGATCATCTACATCTCCTGCCACCCGCAGCTGAAGGAAAAGGAAAAACAGACCTTTTTCCAAAGCTTGACGGCCTTTCAAAAGATTTACCGAAAATTTTTAGAATTGCAGGAGGATATCGGGAATAAAGACCTGATCAGCCAGAAATGGTTTGGTGAGGATTTCGAGCATCTTAAAAAACGGGGCCGGTATCGGGATAGTTTCTCAAACCTGGTCGGAAGGTTTCTGGAACTCCTCCGGCTTAAAAACAAAAAAGAGGCCTTGCAGGTGGGAAAATTTCTGGTCCTTCGTTTTAATAATGAAGATATCTTGCGTATCCTTCACAGTAAAATGGAGACAGGTCAACTAAAAAACAACTTTCTACTGAAAAACTTCATCTTTCGCCAGATATATACCATCATGCAGGAGTTCCGAAAGGAATATATCTCGCAGAAGGTCGATTCGGAATTGACCCAATTTATTTCCGAGATGGAAACTCAGAATTTCGAATCCATGCGCCTTATTACCGTCGGGGTGGTGCCGGCCCAGGTTATACCTCAGGGCCTGATCAAAGAGGGCCAACCTTTTCCGAATTATCCTTTCAATCCCGAACTTCTGGAGAAAATGAAACAATTCCATCTGAGTGCTTTGTTTGACCTTTATCCTGTTTCGCCCCGGGCTCAGGAGGTCATGCTTACCCTCAGCCGGATCGCAGAAAATC
This sequence comes from uncultured Thermodesulfobacteriota bacterium, assembly GCA_964609705.1. Lineage (GTDB taxonomy): Bacteria > Desulfobacterota > RBG-13-43-22 > RBG-13-43-22 > RBG-13-43-22 > RBG-13-43-22. Next base: position 6,032 of record CAZSTT010000068.1, on the reverse strand, counting down.
TGGATTTGCAAAAAGAGGAACTGGTGAAGTTTATTACTTATCTGGAACGGGCGTTGATTTTTCTTCAACAATTGGAAGAAATGGGGATTCAGATATTAAGCAGTC
>CAZSTT010000068.1:0-5827 GCA_964609705.1 uncultured Thermodesulfobacteriota bacterium | reverse complement strand
TTGATCTTAAATCCCTTTCAAATGAAATCCCTGTCCTTGATCTTCGAAGGGGGTTATTATGCCTCCACCGGATACTGGATGCGCAGCACCGTCCCCCCCGGTTTGATACGCTGCATCAATATCAACGCCATTCCCAATTGCCTGGGTGTTCTGGACCGCCATATCTTTTCCCGAATATCTTTGCTCACCGGAGCCTTCCGCGGGACCCCCTTTGACCTGGACAGCACCAACCGTTATGATTGGGATGAAGAACCGGAAACCTGCCAGATCCGTCCGGGGTATTTTTTGCTGGATATCCCCTCCACCTTGACCCATTCCTGGGAAAAAATTCAGGCCCTTCAGCAGGAGGCCCTGCAGGAGAAAATAAAGAAAAAGGATTGGAACTGAGAGGATGAGGCGAGGTCTAATCTTGAGACTGGAACCCTATTTTCATATTAAGCCCCATGAAGGATAAAAAAGGGTTCAAGGAGTCGAGGGTTCAAGGTTTCGAGTGAAAGGCGTGTAAATTAAATCACTTGAACCCTTGAACCCTGGAATCCTCGAACCCTATTTTCGAATTAAATGGCCAGGCCTGCTAAATACCCGTCTCGAACGGCCTCCATGATTCCCTGGGGATGGGAAGCGTCCCCTAAGCAATGGATTTCCGGTACCTGATCCTGAAGTGTTATAAACAGAGAATCATTGGTATGGTATCCTGCGGCTAAGATAACGGTATCGGCCGGAAAGAGCTTCTTTCCCCCATCGGCCAGCGTCACCGTAACGCCCTCGGCCGATAAGTCCTCAACTTTGGCTTCGGTGACCAGGATCACCTGATACTGTTTTAGTCCGTCCATGAGACGGCGCCTGACCATCGGCCCCATTTCAGAGGCCACTCTTTTCAACATTTCGATAATGGTTACCTTTTTCCCTTTTTGAGCCAGGTAGTGGCCGGTTTCACACCCGACCAGTCCCCCTCCGATAATCACCACATTCTCCCCGGTCTGCTTTTTGCCCCAAAGGACCTCCTGGGCGGTGACCACCTGAGTCCCCCCCTTGGTTTCATTAATACCGGGAATCTCGGGCCAAATAGGAACACCTCCCATGGCCAGAATCACCGTCTCCGGTTTTTCTTTCACAATCGCTTCCGGGGTCGCTTCATTATTCAGCCTGATTTCCACCCCGGCTATTTCCAATTGGCGGATCAGGTAATGGAGCCAGGGCAGGATATCTCCTTTGTTCGGCGGCAGGGCGGCTATTCTTAATTGGCCGCCAAGCTGCTGATCTTTTTCCAACAGGGTCACTTTATGGCCTCTGAGTGCGGCCACCCGGGCCGCTTCCATTCCCGCCGGACCGCTACCGACTACCCAGACCTTTTTTATCCGGGCTGCAGGTTTGATCCGGCGAACCCCCTCCCGTCCGGTAGCCGGGTTGATAGTACAGATAAGCCCTTCGTCTCTCGATCCGAGGCGTTCAATACATTCAAAGCAGCCGATACAAGGGATGATATCATCGAGACGACCTTCGGCCGTTTTCTTGGGCAGGTCCGGATCGGCAATAAGGCGTCTGCCTATGGCGATCATATCGGCTTTTCCTTCCAACAGGGCCTTCTCCCCGGTTTCCAGGTCCAGGCGGCCCACAGCGATCACCGGTACCGCGGTGACCTTCTTGACCTCTTCCGCCAGGGGGACCAGGAAGGAAGCTGTATCCGGCAGAGGGGCCTTGGTGATGAAAGAAAAAGCGGCATAGGCCGAGGCATGAATAGCCTGTGCCCCGGCCATTACGGCCAAGGGCACCACTTTTCGGCTTTCTTCTTTGGTGATGCCCTCCTCGACCCCATATTCGCAAACATTGATCCTGGGCCATATAGGATAATCAGGCCCCACGGCGGCTTTCATCGCTTCAATGACCTCGATCAGCAATCTGGACTTGTTTTCCAGGGTTCCCCCGTATTGGTCCTGGCGTTTATTGGAAGCCGACGACAGAAATGAGGCAATCAGGTACTGGTGCGCACTGTGTATTTCAACGGCATCTATCCCCACTTCTTTGGCCCGCCTGGTTGCATCGGCATGCCAGCGGACGATTTCTCCGATTTCATCGACGGTCAATTCATGGGGCAGTTGGCCCATGACCCCGATCATCCTGCCTGGTACCTTAACGGCCGAAGGGGCCACCTGCACAAAAGCACCGTCCCTGTGCTCATATCCGGCATGGTGCAATTGCACGGCTATTTTGGCCCCATGTCGATGAACAGCGTCTACCAATTTCCGCCAGCCCGAAAGATCCTGGTCGTCCCCCAAGGAAAGCTGACGAGGTCCCTGACTCTTTACCCCCGGGGCTATCCCTTCGGTGATGATCAGCCCTGTTCCCCCGCGGGCCCGCGCTTCATAATAATCGATGATACGGGAGCCGATTTTTCTCTCTTCAGAATAGCCGGTCCCCATGGGCGGCAGGACGATACGATTTTTCAGTTTCATTGTCCCTATCTGAAACGGTTCAAATAACTTTTTATAAATTAAATCGGCCATGATTGCCTCCTTTGTAGTAATTGAAGTTACGAGTTGAGAGTTTTTATAGAAAGGATTTTGATTCTAAACCCGTAACCCGCAACTCGCAACCCGTAACATATCTGTCTCATCCAATGCCCTATTTTCCAGTAAATTTAGGTGGCCGCTTCTCTAAAAAAGAATCCCGCTGCTCCTGCATATCGTGCGGCGCCCGGCGGGAAATAACCAGGTGGTAATATTCATTCCTCAGTTGCGTGTCAAAAGCCAATTCCATGCTCTGCTGCAGAACCCTCCTGGCCGCCTGCATGGCCATAGGGGGTAGGGAAACGATTTGATCGGCCACCTTCAGCGCCTCATCCATAAGATTCTCCGAGTCCACCAGCCGGTCGAGCAGGCCGATACGAAAGGCTTCTTCGGCCTCCACATAACGGCTGGTATAGATCAAGTCGCAGGCCCGGCTATAACCCACAATACGCGGTAGATAATAGGACATGCCGGTGTCCGGACTCAGACTTCTCTCCGGAAAGACCACTTTGAATCGGGACTTTTCCGAACCGATACGCATGTCGCAGGCCAGGGCCACCGACATTCCGGCCCCAGCGGCGATACCGTTGACCGCGGCGATAATCGGTTTATCCAGGGTCTTGTAGATGGCCGTCGATAATCTGCCTACCCAGCCGTAGGCATCAAGCCGCTCTTGTCTGGGCGGAACTTCATCCCCTCCTGTACCCCAACTTCGAACATCCGCGCCGGAGGAGAAGCCCCGGCCCGCTCCGGTCATAATGACAGCCCAAACGCTGTCATCATTTCTCAACTCCTGGCAGGCCTCAATGATGGCGTCCTGAATCTCGGTATTCAAAGCATTCAGAGTTGAAGGCCGGTTGAGGGTCAGAATCGCCACCTTGTCTTTCCGCTCAATCAATAGCACTTTTTCTGGCATATTTTTCTCCTTGACTTGGTGATTGACTTTAGTAAAACCTGACAACTCATAAAAGTCGTCTCACCGGCGGAAGCCGGTGTCCAGGAAATATATAACCTATTAATAACCTTGGATTCCGGCTTTCGCAGGAAAGACCAGAAGGGGCTTCCTCTGATTTTTTACCGATCCATTAGATATAGTTAAAAATAGGTCAGCCGTCCCGGCTGACTATAAGGATTTAACCTGTTGTCAGGCAGGATGCCTGATCTATTTAAATCAAATTTAACATTTGAAAGGTATTTTCGATTTTCGTGCCTCTGGCGCAGAGCCTGAAGTCTTATTCTTTCATTAGTAAATAGATATAGAGGCAAGGTGAAAAGGTGTCAAGAATAAACCTAAACCGGACAAGCCGGAATTTGAAATTGCATAGTGCAAATTTTTAGAAAACGGCTGTTCAAAAATTAAACAATCTTTTTCCTGTTTGTCTTGGAACTCAATTCTTGTATAATCTTGTCCAAAGAAAAGGAGGAATGATGCTGACCGACGACCAACTCAATAAATATGCCGAGGTGCTTTTCTGGGGATTAAAGACGGCGAGAAAAGAACCCTTTAAAAAGAAGGACATCATCCTGATCCAGTATGAACCTCCGGCCTTGAAACTGGCGGAAATAGTATTTGCCAAGGCCATCGACCGGGGAATGAACCCGGTCCAGCGGATGGGCCTCACCTATGGAATGGAACATGATTTTTTGAAAAAATCGAAAACGGACCAGCTCCTCTTTATCCCCCCCGGAGAGAAAGAATTACTTAACCACATTAACGGGAGGATTTTCCTGAGGGCCCCGGAATCTCTGACCCACCTGAAGGATGTTGACCCTCATCGGATAGGGAAGGTCCTGGTTTCCAGAAAACCCCTGCGGGAGATCATGGATAAACGGGAAGAGAAAGGGTTTTACAGCTGGACGCTTTGTTCCTACCCGACCCCGGATCTGGCCCGGCAAGCTAAAACAACCCTCAAAACATACACCGACAGGATCATTACGGCCTGTTATCTGGATCACGAGAATCCGGTGAAGGAGTGGGCGACTATCCATAAGAATGCCGGCGCCATAAAAAACTGGCTTAACAGTCTCCGGGTGGCTTATTTCAACATTGAATCTCCGAATGTGGATTTAAAGATTATCCCGGGAGAGAGGAGACGATGGAAAGGCGTTTCCGGTCATAATATCCCCAGCTTTGAAATCTTCTTATCGCCCGACTTCCGAGGGACCCAGGGGGTCTATTATTCCAATCTGCCCTCTTTCCGCACCGGAAACTATGTGGAGAAAGTACGCCTGCAATTTGAAAAGGGTTCGGTAACCAAGGTGGAGGCCGCCCAGGGGAAGGGCTTTATTGAAAAACAAATTTCCATGGATCAAGGGGCTTCCAGGATTGGAGAATTTTCTTTAACGGATAAGCGGTTTTCCCGGATCAACCGGTTTATGGCCGATACCCTTTTTGATGAGAATTTCGGCGGGGATCAGGGGAACTGCCATATCGCCCTCGGGGCCTCTTATTCCGACACCTTTAATGGAAATCCGGCCCGGTTGACCAAGGCCTTGAAACAGAGTCTGGGCTTTAACGATTCCGCCCTGCACTGGGACCTGGTCAATACGGAAAAAAAGACCGTTACCGCCCACCTGAAATCGGGGAAGAACCTGGTGATTTATGAGAACGGGATGTTTACTTTTTAAAGGGTTATTGAAATCGGGCACAGTGCCTTCCGGATTTGGTAATCCATCAGTGGGCAAGTGAGTCCGGAGGGATAAGAAAGGGACTAACCGCTTGCGCCTTTCCGAATGACCCGATATTAAGGCGGGAGAGTAATTTATCTATTCAGGAATCCATAAGCCTTTTTCTTTCACTTCGTCGTACATTGCGGCAGGTGCAAGATCTATTTCACCGGGCCAACTCACAGTACCCCATTCGACATAGACCTGGGCGAAATGGGTTTGATCACGTAAGACAGCAAAAACACCAGCACTATCACTCATAATCAATCGGGCGAGGTCGACTTCTCCTTAGGCGTGGGCAAGGGCAGTTATGCCAGCAAGGCGTTTACCGATGTTCGCATCAGCGATTTTTAAGTCGTAAGACACCTGAAGATTGAGCCAGTATTGTGGTGACTGATTGAACGCACGCCCGAAAAGCAAGGATAGTTCCGCTGTCACCGGACGATCGCCCTTGATAACATGGGAAATCCGCATAGGCGATACTCCAATAGCACGGGCGAACTCAGCTTGGGATAACTTCATTTCACCTAAAATTTCCGCCAAGAATGCTCCCGGATGGATTGCAGGCAAACCATTATTAATCATGTTTGAGTCTCCTCATTTTCAAAGCGGAACCATACGAGCCATTGGTCGTTAATGCGAATACTCCACTG
>CAZSTT010000067.1:14372-16468 GCA_964609705.1 uncultured Thermodesulfobacteriota bacterium | reverse complement strand
CCATTTTCAACCTCACCCATATCCCGGCGGCTTCAGTCCCCGCCGGCTTTACCGGAGAGGGATTGCCGGTGGGCCTGCAGATCATCGGGCCCCGCTTTGACGATCTGAGGGTCCTGCAAGCCTCGGCCGCCTTTGAAGAGATCCGACCCTGGGGGGAAATCTACCCTGTTTTGTGAAGCGCTTTGTGATTTTAATAATCTAAAGAGTCAACTGAGCCTTTTCGACCTTTGCATTATAAAAGTCAGGTAATATTAAAATTAAAGGGAGGATGGAAATGAAGAAAGTAACGATGGCATTAGTGTTTTTCGGAATGATGGCTTTGGGGATTAGCACGGTTATGGGTGCTTCGTTTCATGAAATCAGTATTCTAAAAAAGGATAAGGTAGGGAAATATCTGGCCGATTATGAAGGGAAGACCCTGTATTGGTTTAAAAAGGATTCTCCGGGGAAAACCGCCTGTCTGGCCGACTGTCTGGATAAATGGCCCATCTATTACAGGAAAACAGTTCAGACCCCCAAAGAAATAAAGGCCGAAGATTTTAAAACCATTACCCGGCCGGATGGCAAGAAGCATACCCTCTTCCGGGGCTACCCGATTTATTACTTTATTAATGACAAAAAGCCGGGCGATACCAGCGGACAGGGCGTCAACAAAGAATGGCTAGTCGTCAATCCGGATAATTTCCCGCCTAAGTAGGTTGGACCAATAAAACGCTTCATTCAATTTTCATATATAAAAAAATAGGTTCGAAGATTCCTGGGTTCAAAAAACAGGGATGGGTGTAAGGTTTTTCCTTAAACCTCAAACCTTGAACCTTAGACCAAAAACTCCGGTCCCTTTTTCTTGATCCGTGGTGTCATACCACCAAAAGCGGGGCAGGACGGTTTAATTCTCATCCTGAAATGATTTTTTCGGATGAGAACTATAGGTGATCAGCCGTTAGTCCAAAGCAATAAACAACGATTTTCTCGGCTTTCCAGCCACAGCTCGACTCTTGTGTCCCTGTCCGGTAGTGTCTTCGGCTAAAAAAATTTCACCGGAGCCGAAGATCCGTTTGCTGCCGTCGCCCAGTTCAATTTCAACTTCCCCTTCCAAGTTTACCACATACTGTCGCCTGGGGGCATTATGGAAATCATAGTCGTAGGAGCCGTCGGTTTCCCTGAAGATAATCCCGCTGGTTTTCATTAACTCGGACATAAATCCGCCTTTACCCCCATCTTTCAAGGGGATCTCCAAATCTTCAAAATGAGACTGATTGTCCTCTCCAGTATAGATACGGGTGATTTTCATTGATTCCTCTTTAAAGGATTAGAATGGTTGTCTCTCTATATTTTCTTAACACCTAGGGCTTTTTTCTTCGCTTCCCCTTTTTAAATTTTTTTCCATATTTCGATTTCTTCCCGATAAGGATCGATCTCGGCGCGGCAGGGGATGTCAAAGATCATGGTCTGACGGTTCCCGCCGGTAAAGGGGAGCCATGCCGGAAGCCCCGGGTGGTTGGGATCCCCCTTATGAGCAAAGGCACTCCAGGCCTCCCTCATGGCCGCAGCCAGCTCATACCTTTCGGGGCGGGTGCCGGTGAGAGGGACCAGGTCCACATGATCGAAGACAAAGGGGATCTCCATCCCATGGCCGGCTTTAAATAAACCTCTAAGAAAATCGGACTCGTAATTGAACTGATACAGGAAAACCGGTGCCGGCCCGCCGGCTGCTTTACGTTCCGCCAGCTGAATCGAAGGGATACGGAAACGTTCGCTGTAGATGCCGATCAGCAGGTCCCAGGGCGTGGCCTCCGGTCTGGTCTTCTGATAGACCGCCAGTATTTTGTCCAGCTTTTCGCCGAACGATGGCAAAAGCCGGTTACGCAGCTCCGATTCGGTCAGTTGGCGGCGACGAGGGTCAGCCGCTAAAAAGGTGGCCGATTCATCCCTGGTGGTTCCGATAATAAGCGGGATATTCGAAGTCAGGGGAGAAGCCGCAGGATCGAAGGGATGGGCGGGAAGATAATGCCCATCGACCACCGGCGAAAAACCCATCAGGGCGGTGGTTGGTATCTGTAATCCGCCCGGGCCGAGCCGAAGAAAGGGAGGCATCC
>CAZSTT010000067.1:12337-14272 GCA_964609705.1 uncultured Thermodesulfobacteriota bacterium | reverse complement strand
ATCGCCCCCGAAATTTTCGATGTTATCCCTGACCCATTTCAGGGCCAGTATGATATCGAGGGCACCGGACAGGCCTGAACCGGCGTATTCCTCACCGCCTATTTCCGCCAGGTGCAGGAAACCGAAGACATTCAATCGATGATTGACGGTAACGACGACCACATTGCTGATCCTGGCCAAAGAAGACCCGTCATACATCGTCTCCGAACCAGCCCCGGCATACCAGCCGCGGCCGTGAAGCCAAACCATGACCGGGCGCTTGCCGTTGTCTCCTAGGGCCGGAGTCCAGACATTCAATACCAGACAATTCTCGCTTTGCGGCAGATAGCGGATGAGCCCCTCGGTGCGGCGGATGGCATAAGGACGGGCCTCATCGACTAAAGTGCCCAGTTGGGGGCAGAGAGGACCGAAATCCCCGGCATCGCGTAGGCCCGACCAGGGTGCAACCGGCTCCGGCGGCAGAAAACGGCGTCTTCCTCCGGTTGGAGCGCCATAAGGAATGCCTTTAAATATTAAAGCCTCCGGTTCTGCTACTCCACAAATTCGTCCGGCAGTCGTTTCGGCAATGATTTCTTTCATGAAAACTCCTTTCGAATTACAAGACTTTCGGTTCTCATTAAAAAAATAGATAATTCAGACGGCCTGACAATAGGTGCCGATTTCGTACCACTTCCCATGTTCGATATCGATAAGCCGGGCCTTGCTCTTTTTGGCCAGCAGATCGGCAAATTTTTCGGCCTGGCGATGGGCGCTCTCTATCCCGTTGCCGTCATGATGGGTGGGAATGACCAGGTCTGCGCCGGAGATAGAGGCCATATCCGCCATTTTCTCCAAATCCGTTCCTCCAAGCTGGATGAAAAGGACCTGGGGGCGCGTCTCGGCCAAAACCGTCCGCAGATGATCTTCCGGTCCCGAGCTGTAAAAGAAAAATCGCAGATTTCCTTCGGTCTGGAAAAGAAAATTTAACTGCTCCCCACCCATCACCCCGGCCAATTCAAGTTTTTCCAGCATGGCCGCCGTCTTCGGTTTTTGAACACGGTTCAAGGCCTTCTCTATTTCCTTCAGAATCTCCTTAAAGGTCAATGAGAAATCAGCCTCCCGGCCCAGCAGCCGGGCGTAGGCCTGACGCATGGGCGGCAGCAGATTGATATGCTGACCGCGTTTCACCTCAATATGGAGATCGCTGAAATCAACCCGGTCCCCGGCGTTGACCCGGATGAGATCGCCCAGATCGATATTGAAGATTCGGGACAAAGGTTCGGCAATTTCCCGGCTGCATAAAACCTTGGAATGAAATTTTTGCAGAAGTGGTCCGACGTCGGTTAAGTGATCGTAGTGCCCGTGAGTGAGGGCAATATAATCGGCACCGGTGACTTCACTGCATGGGATGGGGGCCGTCGGGGAGTAGTCGATATAGGGATCGACGACCAGTACTTTACCCGACGGAAGGACAAACTCGAAACAGACATAGCCCAGCCAACGAAATCGAACACCCATAGGACACCTCCGCGTTAAATGACATTCCAAAAGAGTATAAACTATTCTTATAATTTTACGCGATGCTATTCATATTCCTTGGGGACGGCGCAGATCATAATGAAGGGGTGATCCGCCGAGGTATTTCGATATTGATGTTTTTCTCCAGGTAATACAAGAGCAAACCCCCCTTTTTTTATCGGGCTTTCTTGGCCGGCTTCGTTTACCAGGACGCCTTGACCTTCAATGATGTAATTCAGGTGCTCGAATTCATGGGTGTGGTAGGGGGTATGGCCTCCAGGTTCGATGGTAAAAACCCGGAAGGAAAACAATGGGCTCCCATCGGCTTTGGAAATAGGGAGTTGCTTATAGACATCCTTGGCACCTTCCAGGGTCATTTTTGTCGTCGTCACCTGATCAAGCTGTATGGTCTTCATGGGCGATCCTCCGCAGGTTAGG
>CAZSTT010000067.1:8409-12237 GCA_964609705.1 uncultured Thermodesulfobacteriota bacterium | reverse complement strand
GCCAGCGCCGCCGCAAAGGAATCGGCATAAGAAACAGGATAGTTTGCCTTAATCGTTGCCGCGCTCAGGAGGAGATCCTCATCGATATGTTCAATAAATTTTATGGGAAATCTTTTAATACGGCTATAAGCCAGATCGGCCAGATCGCGGCCTTTCTCGCGAAGGGTAATGTAATAGACTTCTCCCAGATGAAGAGCATGTAAATAAAGACGGGGTATGCCGTCTTTAGCCTGATAGAGGATGGTCTCTATTTTTTGAGAAAACGGTTCATTCTCGAGATAGCCCAGGAGAGCAAAGCTATCCAAAACATAGCTAACCTCTTCGCCCAAATTTTTTTTCCTCCCTTTGTTTTTCCAATTTTTTCTCTTTTTGATAAGTTTTTAATACATTGGATCCCTTCAGCATTCCCCTGGCGGCTTTAATGACATCCCCCTTTTCCGGTATCATTAACAGACCTTCTTCCCTGGGAATCCATCGAATCATCGTCGCCGGAGCAATGTCATATTTTTTCCTTAATTTCTTGGGGATCACAACTTGACCTTTGGAGGTTACCCTGGATGAATCTGCTTCCACCTTTTCACTCCTTTATTTTCTGTTTTATGAATATTATAATAAATAAGTAAGAAATTGCCAATAAATTATTCTTACCATTAATTAGGTTAAAAAAACTTAATAAGCGGGATATCGTCGTCCTTCCCCTGATGGAGGTCTTCTCCTTGACAATGGATGCGCTCCCATTTAAACTACAATAAGGGGATTTATTGATCCTCTGATTGTTTTTTAAAGTCCAAAAAGGAGATCCAACCCATGTCCAGAGTTATGATTCATCCGGCAACTTATGAGAATTGTCGGGGGGCCGTTGATCAGGCTTTTCAGCTTTTTCCTTTGGAGATCACCGGAAAAAAGGTTTTGATCAAACCCAATGTGCTTCGAAGTTCCGAGCCGCAGGAGGGGATCACCACCCATCCGGCGGTGCTGCGGGCCGTGGTGGAAAAGGTGGAGTCCCTGAAGCCCGCTTCCATTATTGTCGGCGATAATCCGGGCATGTTCAGTTACGGGCAGAATGAGCTTTGTTTTCAGAAGTCCGGTTTGATGGATGCCGCCAAGGGCTATTATCAAAATATCGGAAACGATTCGCTGCCGAAAGACTTCAACCCCGACTTCATGCCCAGGGTCAGCCTTTCCCGGGCTGTGGTTGAGGCCGATATCATCATCAGCCTGCCCAAGTTTAAAACCCACGGCCTGACGGTGATTACCGGGGCCATCAAAAACAGTTACGGATTTTTACCCGGGGCTCAGAAGGCCAAATTGCACAAAGCAGCCGGAGGTCCGGACCGATTTCATGAAATGCTCGTTGAAGTCTTCCGCCTGCGGATTCCTGATCTGGTTCTGGTTGATGCCGTGGTCGGCATGGAGGGCAACGGTCCGGCCTCACCGGACCTCAGGGATATCGGCCTGATTCTGGCCTCCGATAATTCCGTGGCCCTGGATGCCGTGATCGCCGCCATGATGGGATGTGACCCGGGAAGGTTGCGATTCCTTCAAAAAGCCAAGGAAATGGGATTGGGGGATTATGAATTGAAGTCCATTGAAATTATCGGAAAACTGACCCCCGTTCCGGATTTCAAGATCCCGCCTCTAGGCGGACAGGCCATTGGCAGCAATCCGGGGGTTCAATCCTTTATTGAAAGTCGGACCAAATTAAGACCCCAGACCGACCCCGAATTGTGCACGGCCTGCGGTACCTGTATCGATCAATGTGCGGTATCCGCCCTTTCCATGGATGACCGCATTCCGGTGGTCGACGCCGACACCTGCATCACCTGTTTTTGCTGCCAGGAGATGTGTCCGGAGAAGGCCATTACCTTACTCTAAATGGCTTAAATGGAAAAATGTCTCCTTTTGGTCAACCGCTAAAAATGAAAATACGTTAGGCGTGAGGCGAAAAGCTAAAAACGAACCCCCCCCTTTTTCATGATTCGTTGGTGCCGTATCAGGCGGGCATGAAGGCTTAATACGAAAATAGGCTGAAGGAGATCAATACCTGTTTTCATATTCGGTGATGCTACGCCCCAAAAGGCGGAGTATGGCCGTTTTGTCCCAATAAATATTCACCCATGACCAAAGAGGACCCAACTGAAAACAAGAAAGGAAGGCCCGCCAGCATAGACAGGCGTACTCTGTTGGTCGGGGCGGCGGCAACGGCTGTAGCGACTATGATCGGAACATCCGGTAATCCTGCCAACGACGACCAACAACGCCCTGAATCGGGCCTGAAAATCATGGTTCGGGCCAGGAAGGTACAACGGGACTTCCGGCGCGCCCTTTTAGGAGAAGGCCTGATTATGGGCTTCGGCACCATGTGGGATGAGAAGAACCGGCTCATGTGGCCCGGGCTTATGGAAAAGATCCTCCAGTTGAAGTCGGATTTCTTCGGTCATTGGGGGGGGCCCGGCATCTGGGTCCACGACTATCACTGGAAAAAGGTCATCGGCCCCATAGAAAAACGATCGGACCCAACTCCGAGGTTTCACGGTCTCGATTCCAGTAATGGGTTGCTGGGTACTCATGAATACGGCCTGATGCTGGAGGAGTACCGTCGGGCCTCCGGCCGGGACATCCTGGGGTCCATCCAGGTTAACATCATGACCGGCACACCCGAGGAGGCGGCCGATTGGGTTGAGTATATGAACGGTTCGCCCAGAACCCGGTGGGGGGGAATACGGGATGAGAACGGGCACCGGGATCCTTTCCGGATCCAGTATTGGGAACTGGGCAATCAGCCTCATTACACCTTTTTCAATGTGGGCCGCCTGACCGGAGTTGAATATGCCCGGCGCGTCCGGGCCTTCACTACGGCTATGAAAGAACGGGATCCCTCCATCAAGGTGGTGGCCTACCTGCCCTTTTTTGCCTTCGATGGTTCCGTCGAAGAAGCTCTGAAGATCGGCACGGCCATCGAGGACGTTCCCGGCGGGCCTGGTTCCTCCGGCCTGACCTGGACCCGGCTGATTCTCAAGGAGGCCGGGAACCTTATAGACGCTCTGGATTATCACTGGTACGGGGCAGTCAATTCCCGGGCTGTGAGCTACGAGTTTATCATGAGCTCGGCCTACAAGGGCCTGCTCCCCAACATCGAGCGGGCCCGGGCACTGGTGCGCCAGTATGCACCCTCGGACGAAGCCCGGGAGCGATTGAGTACCTTTGTCTGTCCGGAATTTGGGGGACTTTCCAATAATCCCCCGGGGGCAGGGATCGAGACAGGCACCGCCCTCTTTGGTGCCGTGGCCTCTTCCCGCCTGCTGCACCTTTTTTTCAGCCTGGACGACCTCCGCTATGCGGCCCGGTTCGGACTTTTTGCCCCTTATCCGGAACCCGGCATGCCTTATGAAATGCGGATTCCCTACGCGGCCATCCACGGCCGGGCCGACGGTTCGGATTTCCTGGGCACGGCCATGTTTGAAATGAAGCGGCTCTGGGCCAAAGCCCACCTGCCCAAGATCCTCGAGGCAGAAGTGACCGGCGCCCCGAAGTTTTCCAACGGGGTTTCCGTGCTGGACGTAACGGCCATGGGTTCCAGCGAGGCCCTGAGCCTGGTGCTGACCAATACGGGGCAAGAGGAACTTCGGCCTCTTGTTCATGTTCAGGATTTCAAATCCTCCCCCATTGCCACCCGTTGGTCGGTCAGTGGAGACCTGAACGATGATAATCGCTGGGGCGCAAGAAATAAGGTCGTCATCCGAGAGACCGAAATTCAGGTCGAGCCTACTTTCACTCTTCCTCTGCCGCCGCACTCGATCGTAGCAGTAATGATGAAACATCAATAGG
>CAZSTT010000067.1:0-8309 GCA_964609705.1 uncultured Thermodesulfobacteriota bacterium | reverse complement strand
ACCCTGGCCGCCTGGGGAAAGTTGGCAAAGGTGGCGAACCCGACATCCGTGTACCGGTCTTCCAACTCCTGCCGGAGGATTTCACTTTCTATTCCTCCGCGGCCCTTGTCTAAAACTACATAGATCGGCTTGCCCATCCTTTTCATGGAATCCAGGATAAACTGAGGGAGAAGGGAAGCCACATTACGCCCCACCAGGCGGGAGATGAGATCCGCCGGCTGGCTGAAGATCAGGGCGTCGATGTTCGGGTCTTCCCTCAGCAAATCCATGAGCAGCAGAAGATTGTCTGGCCCCCGGCCGAAGAAGGCGCCCATGATATCCAGTGGATTCTTGGCGCTGCTGCCCTGGATGGGTACGAATTCCTCGATGGCCTTGATGGTCTTTTCGGTCAGGTGGGGCACGAAAAGTCCGGCCTCTTCGGCCAGGTCGGTCATAGTGACCGAACCGCCTCCGGCCCCGCCCAGGATGGCTACATTCCTTCCCCGGGGCAGGGGTAAGTGCATCAAGGCAGTAAAAGTGACGGCCATATCTTCAAGGGAATGGACGGAAATCAAACCGGCCTGGCGGCAGAGGGCCTTCCAGATTTGAGTGGATCCGGCCAGAGAAGCGGTGTGGGACTGGGTGGCCCGGGAGCCGCCCTCGGTTACCCCTCCTTTAAAGACGACAATCGGTTTTTTAGGGGAAACCTTTTTGACCTGCTCGAAGAAAGCCCGGCCGTCCTTCAGCCCTTCCACATAGGTGCCTATGAATTTCGTTTTTTCGTCCAGGGCCAGATATTCGAGGAACTCATGGTTTTGCAGGTCGCTGGCGTTGCCGTAACTGACTACCTTGCTGAAATGAACACCCTTCCCGGCGGCCAGGGAGACGAAATGCCCGGCCAATTGCCCGCTTTGGGAAACAATGCCTACGGGACCCTGTGTTTCCGGGAAATCGCTGGTCCAGGCCAGTCCTCCCTCCGGGCAGTATAGCCCCATACAATTCGGACCGATGACCCGGATACCGGCCCGGCGGGCTATCTCGATCATGTCTTTTTCCAGCCTGATTAAATCCTCGCGGCCGGTTTCGCTGAAGCCGGCCGTAAAAAGATGAACATACTTCACCCCTTTAGCCGCACAATCGGCCATCACCTCAAGGACGACCTTAGAAGGCACGCTGAAGATGACCAGGTCGACCTCGTCCGGGATATGGCGAATACTTGGATAGGCAGGAAGCCCCAGGATGCTTTTCGCCGTGGGATGAATGGGGAAAATTTTTCCTTTGAAATGCTGCTTGATGGAACCTTCAATATAGGAGGTGCCCCCCCATCGGCCGCCGGGCAACCCGCCTCTGGGCGAAGCGCCGACCACGGCGATATTTTTGGGGTAGAACAGGGTCTCCAGGGGATGTACCGATGTTTCACTCATTAATTAAACCTCCGGGAAAGAATATCGGCGTGGCGTTTTAACTCAATCGCCGGGCCGTTCGAAGCATGACAAATCCTGGGAAAGGATTTGGCGATGTTGGGAGAGGAGTATAGGATATGGAAAAAACAAGGGCAAGGAGAAAAACAACAAAAAGAGACCCGAGGGGATTTATATTTTTTCAGTTGCTCTTGTCCGGCATTTTCAGTATTAATCAGTCATGCCACGCCTTTGGTGGCGTGACACCACGAAACATGAAAACAGGGCTCGTTGAGTGGTGAGCCCTATTTTTGAACTAAAAGGCTTGGTTTTCCAATTTCAAAAAATCTCAGAAAGTGCTGGCATGAATTCCTTAAAAGAACTGATCCGGGAAGCCCCGGTCCATGAACGGAAGATTGACATCCATACCTATCCCCTGGACAACGACCAGGTGATCGTTGAAGGCTGGCTCAGGGACGAACGGATGGTACCCGGATACAACCGGGACGGACGACCCCGGCCACCGGGGGTGGTCCATTGGATATGTGTCCGGCTGCTCCTGGGAGGAAAACCGATCACCATACTCGATGCCGAGGCGGAAATGCCCACCATACCAAACCCCTTGTGCCCGACGGTAGCCGATTCGGTGAAAAAAATTATCGGTCTGCCCATCGTCACCGGATTCAGTGATCAGGTACGCCAAAAGTTGTACGGTGTGGAAGGGTGCAGTCATTTGATGCACCTGATTCTGGCTATGGGCCCGGCCGGGCTCCATGGTTACTGGGCCGATCAAGGCCGAAAGTCCCGTTTCTTGCCCCGGTCCTTTGAGGAAACGCCCAACCTGGAGTATCTGGTCAACAGTTGTCAACTCTGGCGGGAAGACGGCCCATTGATCCGGCAGATCCGGGAAACCTTAAAAAAATCCTAATATCTTGACATTCCGGCTATAAATGATTATTGAATAACCAACCCGGGACCCTTGAAAAAGGTCCCCTTTTGCCTAATCTCTCAAGTCAGGCTCAAGTTTCAATCCTCGAAATATTTCATATATTCCTGTGGCTGAAATTTTCGCCTTCCTTGATCTTAACCAAAATTAAACAATCAGCAAAGGTCCCGACCTTTGTCCCAAGAAGAGTGAATTATTTTCTTGATCCGGTCCGTTTATGATAGAAGTTGAACAACTAACCAAATATTACGGTTTCTTGCCGGCTATTTCCGATCTTTCTTTTTCTATTGGACAGGGGGAGGTGGTCGGCTTTTTAGGACCCAACGGGGCAGGAAAAACCACCACCCTCAAAATTCTGACTTGTTTCCTTCCTCCCACCTCCGGCAAGGCCCGGATCAATGGTCTGGATGTCTATCGTAATTCGCTGAAAGTCCGAGAACAGGTGGGCTACCTTCCCGAGAGTGTTCCTTTATACACCGAGATGACCGTTGAGCGGTTTCTTTCCTTTGCCGCACAGGCCAAGGGGATAGGCACCCGCGAAATTAGAACCTCCATTAATAAGACCTTGGATGACTGCGGGCTGGAGAAAGTCCGGGGACGCATTATCGGTCACCTTTCCAAAGGATTCAAACAACGCGTAGGGCTGGCCCAGGCTCTTTTGAACAACCCCCCGGTTCTGATCCTGGATGAACCGACCATCGGACTGGACCCGGCCCAGGTGGTTGAGATCAGGGCTTTGATCAGGTCTTTGGGCCAGGAAAGAACCATTATTTTAAGTTCCCATATCTTACCGGAAGTCAGCCAGATCTGTCAGAGGGTGATTATCATCAACCGGGGACGGATTGTGGCTATCGATACGGTTTCCAACCTGACTTCTCAGATTCAGACTTCAAGAAAAATCCATTTAACCATCCAGGGACCCAGGGAAGAAATTTTAAAGGCCCTGAGGGTCCAATCCGGGGTCTTGAAGGCTGAGGATACATCCGATGAAAGTCCCGGGAAATACCTGGTGGAAATGGACAAGGAGCAAGATATCAGGGCCGACCTGGCGAGATCGGTCATTGAAAAGGGATGGGGGTTGCTGGAAATGCGCAGCCAGGAACTTAGCCTGGAAGAGGTCTTTGTTCAAATTGTGACGGAAGAACCGGGAGGCCAGGTATGAAAGGATTTAAGGCAGTTTTTAAAAGGGAGATGTATGCCTTTTTTGCCTCCCCCATTTTTTATGTCGTCGGGGGCATTTTCCTGATCTTGAGCGGCTATTTTTTTTATACCTCAGTGGCCTATTTCGGTCTGATCAGCTTTCAGGCGGCCCAGAATCCACAGGCGGGAGGGATGGTCAATTTGAATGAAATGGTCGTTAAACCCCTTTTCGATGATATGAGCATTATCCTTCTTTTGATAGTCCCTTTGCTGACCATGCGTCTTTTTGCTGAAGAAAAGAAGAACGGGACCATTGAACTCCTCCTGACCTATCCCCTTCGGGAAGGGTCCGTTGTCCTGGGAAAGTTTCTGGCCACTCTTTCTATTGTTCTTGTCCTGCTGGCCTCGACCGCGGTTAATGTTTTCATGATTTCCCGGTTCGGGGTTGTGGAATGGGGGCCGGTTTTAACCGGTTACGCTGGATTAATTTTACTGGCCGCCGGTTTTATTTCCCTGGGACTGTTTACTTCGGTCCTGACTCAAAATCAAATCATCGCCGCCGTCCTCGGGTTTGGGGCTTTGCTTATGTTTTGGATTATCGGCTGGGCCGGGTCAGTCTCCGGACCGGGAGTCGGCAAAGTGGTTAACTATCTCTCGTTATTGGAACATCTGGATCCCTTTACCAAAGGGGTGCTGGATACTCGTGATCTACTTTATTACCTTAATTTTTCGGTGTTTTTTATTTTTTTAACCTTACGGTATCTGGATTCGCAAAAAATCAGGGGATAAAATAACTTGGGATTTCGGATTTTGGAATACTTATCATAATAAACCATGACCGCAGCCAAAATAAATAAATGGAAAGAAGGGTCCCTGCTGACCCTCCTGGCGGTTGTCTTCATCGCCATCCTGGTGGGGATCAGCCTGATCGTCCATCGGTTTCCCTGGCGATGGGACCTGACCCAAGGGAAGAAAAATTCCATTTCCAGCCAATCACAAAAAATCGTAATAAATATCAAACAGGATGTCCATATCCGGGCCTTTTTTCAGGAAGGCGATCCCGGCAAGAAAAAAGCTCGAGACCTTCTTGACATCTATACCCTGGCCAATCCCCGTATTCATTACCAGTTCATAGATCCGGATCGGCAACCGGCCCAGGCCCGGCAATTCGGTGTGCGCAATTATGGGGCCCTGATCCTGGAATCAAACGGAAAGACTCAGACGGTTGCCGCCGCTGACCAGGAAGGGATTACCAACGGGTTGCTGCGTTTGACGCAAAGCAAGATCAAAAAAGTGGTTTTCCTCTCCGGGCATGGAGAAAAAAGCATTCAGGATTCCGATAAAACGGGATATTCTCTGGCCAGGGGTATTCTGGAAAAGGAAAATTACCAGGTGGAAGAGGTCAATCTCCTGTCCGGAAAAGGCCTTCCCGAGGAGAAGGGCTGTCTGATCATTCCCGGCCCCAAGAAACCCCTTTTCCCCGAAGAAATCGAGGACCTGAAAAAATTTATCTCCGGTGGAGGCCGGGTGATCCTGATGCTTGAACCTTATCAGGACGGAGGGGTAAAAGAATGGATGGCCTCTCTGGGAGTAACCCTTGGCCAGGATATCATCATTGATAAGGTCAGCCGAATTTTCGGCGGCGATTATTTGATTCCTATGGCCGGATCCTATGGCCGGAATCCCATAACCGATAAATTCACGGTGACTACCTTTTATCCAACGGCCCGATCCTTAACTCTTTCTTCTCCTCCCCCCCCAGGCTTCTTCCACGACATCCTGGTCCGTTCTTCTCCCGAAAGCTGGGCTGAGACGGATAAGGGAAAAATAGAAAAAGGAGAGGCGGCCTTTGATATGGGAAAGGATCGGAAAGGCCCTCTGCCCCTGGCTGTTTTAGTGATCATGGATTCAAAGGAACCAGCTTCGGAATCCAAAGAATCCGTTAATAAAGAAAAAAATTCCTCCAAAGGACAGATCGCCATCTTTGGCGATTCGGATTTTGCCGGGAACGGTTATTTTAATCTGGCCGGCAACGGGGACCTTTTTTTAAACACCGTTAATTATCTGACCGAGGAAGAACAACTTATTTCCGTCCGTCCGGCCAAAACACCTGTTAGACCCTTGTCCCTGACCCCAGCCCAGGCCCAGATGTTGTTCCTGGTGCCGATGGTCTTGATGCCCCTGGTGATCATTGGTGCCGGAATAGGGGTTTGGCGCTCAAGGAGAAAGGCCCGGTGAGTTTAAGGAAGCTCTGGATATACCTGGCCGTTCTCTTTTTAGTCGCCGGGACCTGGGGTGCCGTCGAGTTCCTGTTTCCCCCAAAAACCGAAAAGGGGGAAAATCCCCTTCTCTTCGGCAATCTTTCTCCTGAAAAAATTCAGGAAATAAGATGGCAAAGAGATATTGAGGTGATTCACCTTAAAAGAAATAAAGATTGGGAGATCATTCAACCCCTGTCGGCTCGAGCCGATACTGGGGTGGTAGAAAATCTGCTTCAGACCTTAACCTCTCTTAAGCCTGAGCGGAGATTGTCCGAAGTTAAACCAGGGGGGGAAGAGTTCGGATTGAATCCTCCACGGGTAAAAATTTCTTTTTCCGCTGGGGGTAAATGGTTTGAACTTCTGGTGGGCAATAAAACCGCCATCGGCCGGGACTTCTATGCCAAAGTCTCCACGGTCCAGGACTTGTTGTTAGTCCCGGAATTTATTATTCAAGATCTGAATCGGGATCTTTTTAGCTTAAGAGAAAAAAAAGTTTTTTCTGTCCCTGCTGATCAGGTCCAATCCCTGGAGTTAAAAACCGGCAAGCAGTCCTTTTATCTGGAGAAAACTCCGGAAGGATGGAAGCAAAAAGGCCAATCAGAAGGGGAGATCAACAAAAAAGAGGTGGATTCCTTTCTGACTGAAGTGCTTCAGCTTAAGATTAAAGGGTTTGCCGGACCCGGGATCAATAACCCCCAATGGGGATTGAAGAGCCCAATCTGCCAGTTACGATTGAACCTTCGGGGTCAAACGGATAAAGGGGAAGTCCTGTCCCTCGGGAAAGAAGATCCTAAAATTGGTCTTCCCGCTACAAGCACTATTCATAACGAGGTGTTTTATTTAGATCCGGCAATCTTAAAGAGATTTCCAGGAGATCTCGAAGCCTGGAAAAACCAGAGCCCGCCACCTCCGGACAAGAAAGGCCCTTAATGTCTAGCCTGTTAAGTTGTTTAAAGAAAAGGGATTTGCTCCATAACCAGAATATCGGCAGCCGCGAATTTTCTCAATATGGATGGGATTATCTTAAACAAGATCGGCCGGTGGACGCCCTGGATTTTTTTGAAAAGGCCCAGGATCTGGAAGGGATCCGGAAAATCAGAGAGTGGAGCCTGGAACAGGGGGACCCTTTTCTGCTGCAGCAAACCAGTAGACTGCTGAAGGAAACGGTTCCTGAAGATTTATGGAGGAAGGTCTTAGGAAAGGCACAGGCCGAAGGCAGACTTCAACAGGCCCTGACGGCTGCAAAAATCTTGGCTGACGAGGTAAAGATTCAGGAGATACAATCCTCGATCACAACGGATACTTTAAAATCGGATGGGTAACTCAAGGGAGAGAAGCCGCATGGGCTAAAGGCGTTAGGTAATAGGTTTAAAGGCCCGTCTGCTTGATTTTTTCTTTTCCTGCAGCCTCTCGCCTATAACCTATTGCTTTCTGGAATGAAATCTATTTTAAATACAAGACCAAGAAACGACAACATGGCAAACAACAATCATAAACGGGATTATTACGAAGTATTGGGAGTTTCCCGGAAGGCGGATGAAGAGGAAATCAAGAAAGCCTACCGGAAAATGGCCCTCCAATTTCATCCGGACCGGAATCCTGGTGATAAAGAGGCCGAGGAGCGGTTTAAAGAAGCGGCAGAAGCCTATGAAGTCTTACATGATCCGGAAAAAAGGGACCTGTATGATCGATTCGGTCATGAGGGTTTGAAAAATACAGGTTTCAGCGGTTTTGGCGGTTTTGAAGATATTTTTTCCAGTTTTGGAGACATCTTTGAGGATTTTTTTGGGTTCGGCCGAAGAGGCCGGGGGGGCTCCTCGAGGGCCAGAGAAGGGGCGGATCTTCGTTATGATCTTTCCGTAACCTTCATGGAAGCGGCCAAAGGCAAGGAAATGGAACTTAAAATCCCCCGAATGGAGACCTGTACCGCTTGCCAGGGAAACGGTCTTGAACCCGGAACCAGTCCGGAATACTGCCCCACCTGCGGCGGCCGGGGACAGGTGGTCCAGTCCCAGGGTTTTTTTCGCATCAGCACCCCCTGCCCGAGGTGCCACGGCCAGGGACAGATCATTACCCATCCCTGCCCCTCCTGTCATGGTCAGGGACGCGTTGAACAAACCAAGACCTTGTCGATCAAGATCCCGGCCGGGATTTCCAACGGGGCCCGCCTGCGGTTTCGAGGCCAGGGAGAGGGAGGCAGTCACGGAGGGCCGCCGGGGGATTTATATGTCGTCGTTTATGTCGAAGAACACGATTTCTTTCAAAGGGAAGGGGATGATGTGCTGTGTGCCCTGCCCATTTCCATGATCCAGGCCGCGTTGGGAACCGAGCTTGAAGTGCCCACCTTAAACAATTCTAAAAAACTGACCATCCCCAAGGGGACCCAAAATGGACAAAACCTGCGATTAAAAGGGGAAGGGTTTCCGCACCTGCGCGGCTCCGGCAAGGGAGATCAGATTATCCAGATAGCGGTCAAAATCCCCACCCATTTAAATAAGAAACAGGAAGAACTGCTGCGGGAATTTGAAGAGTTGGAAAAGAAAAAAAGCGGGTCCCGGCTGGCAAAGTTTTTCTCTTAAACAC
>CAZSTT010000066.1:5314-16547 GCA_964609705.1 uncultured Thermodesulfobacteriota bacterium | reverse complement strand
AAAAAGGGTTTCTGGCGAGAGCTTCATGCGGGAATTCAGGTGTTTCCATCCGGAAATTCGAATTTCCGGATGGATGTTACCTAGAAAGAGCTCTGGACACTCCAATCGGTTGGGGGAAAATATCATAACCCCTTTTATTGCCGGCCCATAGCCACCTTAAATTCCCCCTCGGGATCCTGATGGGGTTCCCCCGAAATCTCTATCTTCACTTTTTTCAAAGTCCCGGTAAAGGCAAAGGGGCATCGGTAGGCTTCGCTCACCGGGGTCGATGAATCCTTCCCGATTTCAAAGCCTTCAGAAAGGGAATGCCGCACCGGGGCGGTACGCCCTATGGATCCCTCGCCGACTTTCTCCCCATTGATGAACAGAAATCCTTTTCCCTGATGTTCTCCGGTTTTTTTAAATACAAACTTAAGTGTCGCCGGGCCCTTGGGCACCTCAACCGCTGAGGTCACAACATAATGGCTGATCCCCAGAAAGTTGTAATCGTAGACCAGCCGATGGTTCTGTACATACAGGGTGTATCCACCGAACCGCCCTCCCCGGGCCAGCAGAACGCCCTCGGCCCCTTGTTCCGGGATCTCAACTTCGGCGGTGAGGATATGGGAACAGTTTCTGGTATTGGGAGCGATACCCTCCGGAATCATGGAGGTGCCGGGGAAAAAGTCAAAGGAAGTTCTTCCCTGGTCGAGCCGGGGTTTTTGTTCGTAAAATCGCATCCCGGTGCGGTCATCCAGAGGAAGAACCTGATACTTACCCGCCTCGGCCCACCAGATATCAACAAGCTCGCGGAGCTTTTGGGGCTCTTTTTCAGCCAGATTGTTGCACTCGGAGAAATCCTCATCGATGTTATATAATTCCCAATGGTCATCATCAAAATTTCCGGCCGCTCTTGGTGAATGGTAGGTCACGGCCTTCCAGCCTTTGTACCAGATTCCCCGATGGCCGAACATTTCAAAATATTGGACCTCCTTGCGGGTCGGGGTCTGCGGAACCTCAAAGCTGTAAGCCAGACTCAGGCCCTCGATCGGTTTCTGGTCGATCCCGTTCAAGGTTTCCGGGGCTTCGATCCCAAGGGCTTCGAGGACTGTCGGAACGATATCAGTTACGTGATGATATTGGGTGCGAATGTCCCCTCCGGCCTTGATCCCTTTGGGCCAATGAATGATGAGCGGGTCGCGGATGCCTCCTCCGTGGGTATTTTGCTTATAACGCTTAAGAGGGGTATTCCCGGCCATGGCCCACCCTCTGGGGTAATGATTGAAGGTCAGAGGGCTGCCAAGCTTGTCGATCCCGGCCAGGCATTCTTCCAGACTCTCGGGAAGGGCGTTAAAAAAGCGGTTCTCATTGAGCGAACCATGCCAGTATCCCTCCTGGCTGGCCCCATTATCAGAAATCAGGATGATCAGCGTATTCTCCATCTGCTGGGTTTCTTCCAGGAAGTAAAGAAAACGCCCTATGTGGTGGTCCGTGTGGTCCATGAAACCGGCAAAGACTTCTTCCATCCGGGCGTAAAGGCGCTGTTGGTCGGCGGAGAGCTCTGCCCAGGCTTTAATCCCGGGGTTACGCGGTGCAAGCCTGGTTTCCGGAGGGACGATCCCCATCTCCTTCTGGCGGGCCAATATCGCTTCGCGCTCTGCATCCCATCCCTGATCGAATTTGCCTTTATATTTATCGATAAACTCCGGGGGGGCATGGTGGGGGGCATGGCAGGCCCCAAAGGCCATCCAGAGAAAGAAGGGTTTTTCCGGCTGGATTTGTTTAAGGTCTTGAACAAAAGATATAGATTTATCAACAATATCCTCAGTCAGGTGATAATTCGGCCGATCCGGTTGAGGTATCCTGTGGTTATCATAAACCAGATCCGGATTCCATTGATTGGTGTCACCCCCCAGAAACCCGTAGAAACGGTCGAATCCCATTCCCAAAGGCCACCGGTCGTAGGGACCGGCCGCACTGGTCTCCTCTTCAGGGGTGTTATGCCATTTCCCGACGGCAAAAGTGCCGTACCCATTTTCCCGTAGAATATGGGCGATGGTGCCGGCGTTTTTGGGAATCCGCCCATTGTATCCCGGATACCCGCTGGCCAGCTCGGTGATAATACCCGTACCGACCGAATGGTGGTTACGACCGGTGAGAAGACAGGCCCGGGTAGGGGAGCAGAGGGCGGTGGTGTGAAAATTGTTGTAGCGGAGCCCCCCGGCGGCCAGGCGATCCATGTTGGGGGTCTCAATCCTTGACCCATAGCAACCCAGCTGGGCGAATCCGACATCATCCAGTATCATGAATACCACATTGGGTTTCCCCTGGTGGGCTTCTTGGGATTGAGGCCACCAGGGAGTGGATTCTTTATAGGTTCTGCCGACAATCCCACCCCAATAACTTTCCTTTCGGTTCGACATTATATCCTCCTGTGATTATGAGATGCTAATTAGTTTCCATTGGGAATGGTAATGTTCCGGATGGAAACTAATTATTCTACAGCGTCAATTTTTTTCGTCTTCCCGAATGTCTTTCAGTTTTACAATAAGGCATCGGTTACTCTTAGCTACGCTTTATTTCATGTTTAGAGGTGTCACGCCCCTGGCGGGGCATGACGGTTTGTCTGGAATCCATCCCGCCTCTGGCGGGACCGGTTTTCACCGAGGTGACGACTTTAGGTGAGTCCGTCTCTTGTTACTGGTTTTAACGAGTATCGAGCATCGAGCAACCAGCAATGATTTAACAGCAGTCAGCTACCGTGTTGATGTCGGAGATAGCCATCAGAATTCATTTTCAAAAACCCATTTTCTTTTTCAAATCCTGATCAATCCAGATACGGGCATGGATCGGACCGGACCGTTGCTGACCGACACGCAGTTCTCCATAATAATTTTTAACCCAGGGCCACCAGCCGGTATAGACATAAGGTTGGGGCAGAATAATCGCCGGAGCCTGCTCGATAACATAGACGATCAGTTTTTTTAACTCGGCATTGGCCTTCTCATCGGAAAGGTTCGGATCTCCTTCAATGCCCCGAAAGGTTTTATCAAAATAGGGATCGCTCATCATATGAGGGTTCCAGGAAGCACCGGTCAGGAAGTTCTTTCGGATACCGGCAAATATGCTGCCGTGACCGTTGTTCATAAACAACCCGGCCGAGTGGGTCTTGTTCATCATTTTGCTGAGCCAGGGGCCATAATCCATCGGTTCGAGCTCCAGCTTGACATTGATTTTGGCCAGATAGCCCACGACTAAGGCCGCCACATCCAATTCGGTTTGGCTGGCATTACTGATCTGGGCCTTGAAGGAAAATCCATTGGGGTAACCGGCCTCGGCCAAGAGCTTTTTAGCCTTTTCCGGGTTATAGGTGAAAAGCTCCCTGGCCGAAGGGGACAGTTTGTCCAGGGGTGTGTATATTTCCTTGAAATTCGAGGGATAGGGGTAGGTGTGCAGTTCAGCCTCACCCCTGTAAAAGGAATCGATGATTTCCTTTTTGTTGACGGCCAGATTCAGGGCCCTTCGGACCCGGATATCGTTAAAGGGTTTGGTGTCCATGCGCATGGCCAGGGAAAAATTTCCACCATATAAGGAACGATGAAATTTGATTTGAGGATGGGATTTTTTAAGTTCTGGGACATATCTGGCGTTAATATTCATCATCAAATCCACTTTGCCGGTTCGGAAGGAGGCCAGTTGAGTGGACTCATCCCTGATAAGCATCATGACCGCCTTGTCGGTAAAGGGGAGTTTGTACTTCTTGCCTCCGATGATTTCCGAGTCCCAATAATTGGGATTTTTAGTATAGGTCTGAGAGTGCCCGTCTTTATACTCGGTGAGCATATAAGGTCCGGTGCCCGTGGCATTCTCCCATTTGTTGGCGCCCCCGGGGGCCTTATCCTGTTCCGGTGCCTGGATGGCCGTATAACAGCCCCAGCACATCCGGTAGCGCCAGTCAGCGTCCCATTCCTTTATATGCATGATCAGGGTATATTTGTCGATAACTTCCCAACGGTCTATAAAATCAAGCTGATCTTTCAGGGCCTTTGGCGCATTCTTGAGACGATTCATACTGAAGAGCACATCGTCGGCCACCAGCTCCCGGGCCTTCATCACCCCCGGCTTGTCTTGCCACATGACCCCTTTGCGGAGCTGAAAGACAACCTGAAGGGGATTTTTCTTGATCTCCCATTTCTCCAGAAGCTCCCCTCTTAGAACAGGGTGGGGAAACCAGGAGTTTTCCGTAAAGTCGTACTGGTTGGTCCCCCTGGGTCCTTTCTGGAGATCGCCCATCATCAGGTGTTCCATATAGAAACCCGTATCATAAGCATGCTTCCAGACCCAACCGGCATTATCCCAGACAATGGGATTAATGGCCGGGTACTTCTCCATAAAGGTCAGGGTGCCTCCGTATTGGGGCGTTTCGGTTTTGGGCGCAGCCGCGAAAACACCGGTTGCCCATACCAGCATGATCAACAATACCATCAGCAATGACCAAAATCTCTTTTCCATTTTGAACCTCCCTATTATTTATTATGGGTTGTCGGTCTGGAAAGGTCTCAGGTTTGTTTTACCTGCAGACTTCGCAGACGGTTGATGGCCCCGGCAATTTCAAAGATCCGAGGTTTGGTCAGGTTCCCGACCGGGTAAGGCATCAAAACATCCAAACCTTTTTCATCGATCTCGGCCATCACTTTTTCCAGACCTTCCTGGAGAAAGGCATTGTCCGCCAGATAGTGGGTGGCATAGCGGTGAATAATCCGGCCGACGGCCCGGGTCTGTCCGCTTTCCACCAACTGTTCCAGATAAAAAAGATCGATGAATTGTTCCCCGTAGACCAGGGTCTCCAGGCTTTTGGCATCGATACGGACCTCCCGATTCCCCCGGCTGGGGTCAAAGCTTTCCGACTTGGGCCGGCGGTCGGTGACTTCTCCGAACCCATCGCCCCCTTCGCCAAGGCGATGGACCGGAAATTTTTCGGCGATCTCCCGGGCCTGTTCGGTTACCCCAAAGGGACGGTAATTATTCATCCAGATGACGGTGTCCGACGCTTCAAAATAGTCTCCGGATCCTCCCATGACCAGAATAGTGGAAACGCCTTTATCCTCATAAAGCTGGCGGACCTTGTCGATAAAGGGGGTGATCGGCTCATGAGCCTTTTGCACCAGTTCCTGCATACGCCGGTCCCGGATCATAAAATTGGTGGCCGAGGTGTCTTCATCGATCAGCAGGACCCGGGCCCTCATTTCCAGGGCCTCCATGATATTGGCGGCCTGGGAGGTGCTGCCGCTGGCGTTGTCGCTGCTGAAACGAAGGGTATCCCGGAGCAGGGGAAGGGATTTAATAAAGGGACTGATGTTGACTTTCTCCACGAACCGCCCGTCTTCGGCCCTGATCTTGACCGCCTTCGGGTTAATGGCCACGTATTCCCGACCATCCCCCGGGATGTGACTATAGATCCCCAATTCCAAAGCCCGAAGGAGGGTTGATTTTCCGTGAAAGCCCCCGCCGACAATCAGGGTTACCCCTTTGGCTAACCCCAGACCGTTAATCGTCCCCTTATGGGGAAGCTGAAAAGTGACGGATAATTCCTGGGGGGGGTAAAAGGGGACGCTTCCCATGACCAGGGGTCGGGTGCTGACGCCGCTTTCCCTGGGCAGGACGGCCCCTTCCGGTACAAAGGCCACCAATCCTTTTTCATCGAGAGCTGTCCTCAACCACTCCTGGTCCTCATGGGCATCCACAAAATGCTTGACCTTAAGCCCCATATTGGGAAATTGAAAAACCCCCTGCTGAATAATTTTGGGCAGGTCTTCGAAAAAAATGGAAACAGCCTCCATCCCTTGAATGGTTCTTCCGGCCGCCGGCAGATCGACGGTTAAACGCAGTTCCAGGGCATCTCCCTGAATCACCACGGCCGACCGTTCCAGGATTTCCGGTCCTCCGGCCTCGATGTTAATCTGTTCTCGATTCCCGGTCCCGCGGGATTTTGAGGAGAGATTTCGAATGGCCTGATAAACCTGGCGGCCGATAAAATCGCAAAATCCGATGCGGCGGGTCTTGTTTTCCCAGAGATCGGAAAATATTTTCCATTTTTTTAAGGAGATAAGGGCACGAACCCGGGAGGGAGGGGCAAAGGGATCCGGCTGCACCCGGTCAATAAAGAATTCGTACTGAGAAAAAAGATAATGGCCTTCAATATCCTGATAGGCTTTGTAGCCTTTATCATGAATACGGAACAGGGTCTTTTTCAAGTCGTCGGCTGATTTCATACCCTTACCCCCAAGAGTTATTTTAACAAAAATATCAAAATTTTCCCGGGGTGTCATTAAAGAAATTCCATTCTCCTTGACCCCCTTTTCGGCTTATTTTTTTTCTTCTATCCAGGGGAATTCTGCTCAAAAGGAAAGAATTAATAATAGATGATCAAACCGGATTCCTATGAGGACCGATTCCAGGGGGCCTTAAACCTTTTTATTAAAAAAAATACAATTGTCCCCATTTCTTTTCGTTAATTTATCTCATAAATAAATAATATAATAATTATTAATTGGACAAATGGTTAACCTTTCTACTATCCTGCCCAAAACTTAAAATCGCCCCAGCAGATGAGCTATTACGGACATTAATTTTTTTCTAGAAAACCCATTTAAGGTGGAAAACAGGTCTTTGGAAAAAATAGCCTCTATTGATATCGGTTCCAATACCTTACGTTTATTAATCGCTGAAAAAACAGGGGAAAGGCTTCAGCCCCTTTTCCGGGACCGGGAGATTGTCCGGCTGGGTCGGAGCTTTTATCCCAGCCGTCTTCTGTCTTCCTCGGCCATAGAAACCGCAATAAAGGTATTGAAACGATTTAAAATCAGGATCGATCAGGAGGGGGTGACCCAACTCTCCGCCATCGGCACCGGGGTGCTTCGAGAGGCTGAAAATATCCTGGTTTTTTTAGAAAAGGTCCGGGAGGAAACGGGGGTTTCGGTCAAAATTATCAGCGGGGTTGAAGAAGCCGGTTTCATGGCCAAGGGGGTTCTTTCCATCTTTCCTTCAATCCTTGGAAAAACCATTATCTTTGACATAGGGGGTGGAAGCACTGAATTGGTTTTTTTAAACAATGGGCACATGGAAGAGAGAATCAGTATGCCCCTCGGGGTTGTGGGACTAACCGAGAAATTCCTGTTTACCGATCCCCCAAAATCCAGCGACTCGGATTCACTGATCATTCATTGCCGAAATATTTTAAGGAAATATTCAACAGAGAATGATAAAATTGATAAATTAATCGGGACGGCAGGAACAGTCACCACCGTGGCCGCCATGGCCAATAATCTTTTCGATTATGACCCGGATCAGATCAATCGGACGGTACTGACCAAGGAATATCTTGTCGAATTATCAAAACAAATATTAGCCTTGCCTCTTGAGAAACGTTCCAGGTTAGCCGGTTTGGAACCGGGAAGGGCGGATATCATCAGTGCCGGGGTTCTGCTGATTTTAGAGATCATGGACCATTTTTCTCAAAGAGTGCTTCTGGTCAGCGATGCCGGACTGTTGGAAGGGATGATTCTGGATAAACCGTTCAGCGTTTGTCGTTCGGCGTTCGGCGAAAGCCGTTCTCTTGATTCGCCGGTGTTAAAATAAGTACAAGGAATTAAAATGGAAATAACTTGGAGAATTCAAAGGATTTAAATTCCGAGCCGTTCACTTGAATCCTCGACCCCTTGAATCCTTGAACCCTGACTCTATTCGAAAGGAGCTTGAAATGGCCACAACGGCAAATCCTATCCGTGACGGGTTGACCTTTGATGATCTTTTGCTTGAACCGGCCTATTCCATGGTATTGCCTAGGGAGGTTGATGTTCAAACCCACTTGACTCAGTCCATACGGTTGCATATTCCCATTGTCAGTGCGGCTATGGATACGGTAACCGAATCCCAGACAGCCATCAGCATGGCCCAGCAAGGCGGAATCGGAATTATCCATAAAAACATGGGGATTAAGAACCAGGCGACCGAAGTGGAAAAGGTCAAAAAATCAGAAAGCGGAATGATTGTCGATCCGATCACCATGGGCCCGGATCAAAAAGTCCATGAAGTTCTGGCCGTTATGGAAAAGTACCATATCTCGGGAGTGCCCATTGTCAAAGGCCAAAAACTGGTCGGGATCATTACCAATCGGGACCTGCGCTTTGAGACCAATCTCAAGAAAAAGGTTTCCGAGGTCATGACCAAAGATAATCTGGTTACGGCCCGGGTTGGAATCACCCTGGAAGATTCCAAGGCCTTGCTTCATAAAAATCGCATTGAAAAATTATTGGTGGTGGATCATCAGGGTAATCTGGCCGGGTTGATCACCATCAAAGATATTGAAAAAATCAAAAAATTTCCCCTGGCCTCCAAAGACAAATTGGGCCGATTACGGGTTGGCGCCGCAGTGGGGGTGGGGCCGAATCGTCTGGAGCAGATTGAGGCCTTGCGCAAGGCCGAAGTGGATGTTATTGTTTTTGATGTAGCCCATGGTCATACCAAGAATGTGATCGAGGCCGTTACCGAAACCAAGAAGCTATACCCGGAACTTCAGATCATTGCCGGCAACGTGGGCACGGCCGAAGGAGCCGAAGCCCTGATCAAGGCCGGGGCCGATGGAATAAAAATCGGGATCGGTCCGGGTTCCATCTGCACCACCCGGGTGGTGGCCGGGGTCGGCGTTCCCCAGATTACGGCCATCATGGACTGCGCCAGGATAGCCAGGAGATTCAAAATCCCCCTGATTGCCGACGGCGGCATCAAGTTTTCCGGGGACATCACCAAGGCCCTGGCTGCCGGAGCCGATCTGGTAATGATCGGGGGCCTCTTTGCCGGCACGGAAGAGAGTCCTGGAGAAACCATCCTCTATCAGGGACGAACTTATAAAGTTTATCGCGGCATGGGCTCCATCGAGGCCATGAAACAGGGCAGTAGCGACCGTTACGGCCAGGATGATTATGAAACCGAGGCCAAACTGGTCCCCGAAGGGATTGTGGGCCGGGTCCCTTATCGCGGCCCCCTGGCTGATACCGTTTACCAGCTGGTAGGCGGATTAAAGGCGGGAATGGGTTATGCCGGTAGCCGGACTTTGAAAGAACTTAAAACCAAGGCCCGCTTTATCCGCATCACCCCGGCCGGTCTTCGGGAATCCCATGTCCATGATGTAATCATCACCAAAGAGGCGCCGAATTATCGATTGGAATAAAGGTCCAGGTATAAGGTTTAAGGTGTAAGGTAAAAAAAACGGAGAAGAATTTTTGGGGGACTTTTTCGAATTAAAGGTCTGGCGGCGATCTAAGGATCTGTCCGTTTTTATTTATTGAATAACCAATGAAGGCCTTTTTGCCAAAGATTTTGGTTTGAGAGATCAAATTCGCCGTGCTGCAGTATCCGTTCCCAGTAATATTGCCGAAGGGGATGAATTAAAAACAAACAGGCAATCTGTTCAGTTCTTTTATATGGTTAAAGGTTCTCTAGCTGAACTCTTAACTCAAGCAATGATTTCTTTTGAAATAGGTTACATTAATCAAGAAACCTTGGACCAGATTCTGAGTGAATGCCAAGCCATTTCAAGCATGTTAACAAAATTGATTCAAGCTAGATCAATAAAATAATGTTTATTCCTTCACCTTAGACCTTATACCTTGAACCTTAAACCCGAAGGTTTTAAAAATGGACATCCACAGTCAAAAAGTTCTCATTTTAGATTTTGGTTCCCAAACCACCCAGCTCATCGCCCGCCGGGTCCGGGAGTCCAGAGTTTATTGTGAAATTCATCCCTTTAACTGGCCTCTGGAAAAAATCAAGTCCTTCGATCCCCAGGGGATCATCCTATCCGGAAGTCCGGCCAGTGTCTATGATCCCAAAGCGCCTTTACCGGATCCTGGAATTTTGGAGTTAGGGGTACCGGTATTGGGGATTTGTTATGGAATGCAATGGCTCACCCATCAATTAAGAGGTCGGGTGAGCCGCTCCAGCAAAAGGGAATACGGCCGGGTGGAAATAGAGTTTCTGGATTTCCAGGATCTCTTCTCCGGCCTTGATAAAGGCTTAAAAAATAATAACCGGATCGTCTGGATGAGTCATGGAGATCGGATTGAACGTCTGCCAAAAGGCTTTATCCCTATCGCCCGAAGTCACAATGCACCGATAGCGGCCATGATCGATTCCGAGAGGATGATTTTTGGGGTCCAATTTCATCCCGAAGTGGTTCATACTCCGGCCGGGCATCGTATCCTGAAAAATTTCCTCTTCCGGGTCTGCCGCCTGAAGCCGCTCTGGACCCCCAGTTCCTTTATCAAGCAGACCATCGCCTCGATTCAACAAGAGGTAGGGACGGCCAAAGTCATCTGCGGTCTTTCCGGCGGGGTGGATTCCTCAGTGGTGGCGGTGCTGCTGCATCAGGCCATTGGAAAACAGCTGACCTGCATCTTCGTCAACAACGGGGTTTTACGAACGGGAGAGGCCGAGAAAGTCATCCGGCTTTTCCGCGGTCATTACCATATCCCCTTGGTTTACGTGGATGCCTCCCGGTCTTTCCTTAAAAAATTGAAAGGCGTTATTGACCCGGAAAAAAAACGGACCATTATCGGTCATGAATTCATCCGCATTTTTGAAGCCGAAGCTAAAAAAATAGGCCCGGTCCGTTTCCTGGCCCAGGGAACCCTCTATCCGGATGTCATTGAATCCGTTTCCTTCAAAGGCCCCTCAGCCACCATCAAGACCCACCATAATGTCGGAGGCCTTCCCGCCCGAATGAAGTTGAAATTGATAGAACCCCTAAGGGAATTATTTAAAGATGAAGGCCGCGAGGTGGGCCGCAGTCTCGGTTTGCCTGAGGAAATCGTCAATCGTCAGCCATTTCCCGGTCCGGGTCTGGCCATCCGTATCCTGGGCGAGGTGACCGAAGCCCGGCTGAATATCCTTCGCCAGGCCGATACCATTGTCTGGGAAGAAATGCGAAAGGCGGATTTATATACCAAGGTCTGGCAATCTTTTGCTGTTTTGCTGCCTATAAAAACCGTGGGGGTCATGGGCGACGAGCGGACTTACGAACATGTAATCGCCCTGCGTATTGTGGACAGTCTGGATGCCATGACCGCGGACTGGAGCCGTATTCCCTACCCCCTCCTCGGCCACCTGTCCAACCGGATCATCAATGAAGTCAAAGGGGTCAACCGCGTTGTCCTGGATATCTCTTCTAAACCACCCAGCACCATTGAATGGGAAT